>NZ_JBMDKB010000040.1:0-23826 GCF_057809495.1 Allobosea sp. FG18 | reverse complement strand
GTGCCCAAGCACCGGCCGCTCTTCAAGGGAGAGCACAATGAGTCAGCCAGAATTCAAGGTCCTCCAGACACCTGAGCTTGGAGCGGAGGAGCGGGCCATTCAGCGATTGGCCGATGCGGTTCACCGGCTCAACGAGGCCGTTCAACGGGCGGTCGAATCCGGATTGTCGATTGAGTTGGTCCGGGTATCTCGCTTTCATGATGGCAGCGGGAACTGGGGCGATCAGATGGTCCCTTTGGTTAGAGCACCCGCGCAAGTCTGATCCGCGCGAACGATACCAATTCGAGGGCCGCCCGAAACCCCGGGGCGGCCTTTTCCGCTCTATCTAGTGGCCGGATAGAGTTCCGCCGCGAGTTCTTTCAACGTCTGACGGCCATCAGGGCGCAGATACATCATGTGGCCGCCGTCGACCACGGCGGATCGAACGGGTCTTGCTCCAGCGAGCGTGTTGATCTGGTTCAGCAGATACCGAGAGGTCATGTAGGGCGTCACGAGATCGGTGTAGCCGTTGACGAGCAGGACACCCATCGCCGGGTTCAGGCTGCGCGCCCGTTGCAGGTCGCCCAGGACCCCGGCAAAGCCCTGGCGGGACGGGCTTGTCCCATAGTCCCAGCTTCGGGCGATCTCCCCGTTTAGCAGCCGATAGGACATGTCCGTCCGATAGCCCAATTCGTCCCGGACGTAGCCCGTGAAGGCTGAAGTCAGAGCGGAGACGCTGCGATCGAGAATCGGATCGGGACCACGATCCCTCGGACTTTGCGGCGCAATGTCGCCGGTTTCGACCAGGCCGTCATACGGGCTTAGGACGTTTCCTCGAGGCCGAGCGAATTCCTTCGTAAAAAGGCTGGTGGAGACCCGGGCGAAATTCCGCTGCACAAGCTCAAGAGGCAGCCCTGTGATCTCTGCCACGCGCTGGCTGACAGCGCGCCCACCCGCCTCCAGGCCGCCTGCGAGCGCAACGAGATAATCGCCGAGCGCGAAATGTTCGATCTCGGCGATTTTGTCTTGGAACGCTTGGCCGGCAATACCGGCGCGTCGAAGGCGCACGGCTGCAAGCGAAGGAAGCTCTAGCGCATAATGAAGGATGTCGAATTCGTCGGGCCGCAGCAGGGCGAATTCAAGCGCAGGTGAGACAAGAACGATGCCGCTCGGACTGATCCCGATATCCTGCTGAAGCGTTCGAGCAAGCAGCGCTGCCCGAAACCCACCGTAGCTCTCGCCTGCCAAAAAGACCGGAGACCGCGTACGGCCTGTCTGCGCTAGATATAGACGGACGAATGCTCCCATAGACGCCGCGTCCTGGTTGACGCCCCAGAAGTTCCGCGTCTGCTGGCCGGAGGCTTCGCGGCTATAACCTGTCCCTACGGGATCGACGAACACGAGATCGGTCATGTCGAGCCAGGTGTCCGGATTATCGATTAGCCTCTGAGGCGACGGGAGCAGGCTTCCATCGGTCCCCGTCATCAGCACCCGCGGCCCCATGGCCCCGAGATGAAGATAAGCCGCAGCAGCTCCTGGGCCGCCGTTGAAGACGAACGTCAGCGGCCTTTGCGAAGTCTCTCTCTGTGGCTCCTCCGGGTGGAGCGAATAGGCGACATAGAAGACCTCGGCAGTCGTTTCGGCATTGCCCCCGAGCAGCGACAATGTAGCTGCGCGTGCCCCATATCGGAGGGTGCGGCCCCCGACCTCGATCGAGTGCTCAGTCGTTTGAGGTGCCGGCAGCAGGGAGAGGAGCCCGGTTGTGGCCGAGCCACGCTCCGGGTTTTGGCTTTGACTGGAAAGAGGCGCGCATATGAACAGCGCCAAGGCAGTTGAAATAGCCAGAGGCAACCTGCGCATCAGCCACCCTTTCCCGCAGTGACGCCGCTTCCGGCAGCACGATCCCGAAGCCGGAAGCGGTCATCAACGGACGCGCATTGTCCCGTGTTCCTGGGTATGGCCAAGGTACTCGGCCTCCGACACATCCTCCAACCAGGTCACCGAAGCGCCGTCCAACGCAGCTTGCACGGTGAACAACACCACGCCGCTTTCCGGCGATGCGCCATGCCAATGCTTTTCCCCCGGAGCGATCGACACTACATCGCCGGGCTGGATTTCTCGAAATGGCTGCCCCCAGCACTGCATGCGACCGCATCCCTTTTTGACGATGAGGGTCTGGCCGCGCGGGTTGGTATGCCAGGCGGTTCGCGCGCCAGGTTCGAAACGAGCATGCGTCCCGGGCGATTGACCCAACCGCGTGGTCGGCGGTCTGCGGTCAATGCGCGCCTTTCCGGTGACGCGGAGAACGAATGCCTTTGCTCGATCGGATCCGCGGGATTCGATGGTGCTCAACATGCGTCTCCGATCTTCCAATTTTTTAGAAACGTGGCTCAGCGTTCTCGGGGTTCGCCAGCCTGGTGACGCACACAGGCGGGTCACTTCTCCTCGAAAATGGGGACGGGTCTCAGTCGGAATTACCCCGCAAAAGCCGCATGCGCTTATGAGCCCAGCTAATTAATTGCCCCAGCTATCATTGTAAAACCGGCGCCAGGACAGTCGCTTAGGCTGATTCAGGACTGCCCCCCGGTCGAGCCTCACCGGTTCTGACGCGTTCGTGCGACGGGCAGCTTAGAATCAGAATGAACTAGTCACTACCTCGCCCGTTCTCCCTGCAATGCCTCGTGATCGCAGGACGCAGATCACCCGGCCGTTTTGCCACCATCGGAGGCGGATATGCCAACTCCAGGAGAATTCAGAATGAACAGGCGCGACCTGATGGCTGCTGCCGGCGCCTGTGCTGCACTACCCATGATGGACCGTGGTGCCCGTGCTCAGCCTGTTCCGATCGGCGAGCCGGTGAAAGCTGGCGTCTCGCTGAATGTGAACGGCGAGAAGCACTCGCTCCATCTCGATACTCGGACGACCTTGCTCGATGCATTGCGGGAGCATTTGCACCTGACCGGGACCAAGAAGGGCTGCGATCATGGTCAGTGCGGAGCCTGCACAGTGATCGTCGATGGCCACCGGATAAACTCGTGCCTGACACTTGCGGTCATGCATCCAGAAGCCAAAATTACGACCATCGAAGGCCTCGGAAGCATCGATCGCCTTCATCCGATGCAAGCTGCTTTCGTAAAGCATGACGGGTTCCAGTGCGGCTATTGCACACCCGGCCAGATCTGCTCGGGCATCGCCATGCTCGAAGAGATCAAGTCAGGGATCCCGAGCCACGTGACCTCGGACCTGAACTCACCGGCACAGGTGTCGGAGGCGGAGATCCGAGAACGCATGAGCGGCAACATCTGTCGCTGTGGCGCCTATTCGAACATTGTCGAGGCCATGCTTGAGGTTGCGGGGAGGCGCGCATGAGAGCCTTCACATACGAACGGGCGGAAACGTCAAAGGCAGCGGCGGCGGCCGCGGCTGCCAAACCGGAGGCGAAATTCATCGCGGGCGGCACCAACCTCCTCGACCTTATGAAGCTGCAGATCGAGACGCCGGCCCATCTCATCGACGTCAATCCGCTGAAGCTCGATACGATCGAGCCGACGGCGGAGGGTGGGCTGCGCATCGGCGCTCTCGTTCGCAACACCGTCCTGGCTGCTGACGAGCGGGTACGTCGCGACTATGGCGTTCTGTCCCGCGCGCTGCTCGCCGGAGCCTCTGGCCAGTTGAGAAATCGGGCCACGACCGCCGGAAACCTCCTCCAGCGGACACGCTGCCCCTACTTCTATGACCCTGCCCAACCCTGCAATAAGCGTCAGCCCGGAAGCGGGTGCTCCGCCTTGGGCGGCTTTACTCGCCAACTTGGTGTGATTGGCGTCAGCGACGCCTGCATCGCTACCCACCCTTCCGACATGGCGGTCGCGATGCGGGTGCTCGACGCACAGGTTGAGACGGTCAAACCGAATGGGTCGACAAGGACCATCGCGATTGCAGATCTGCATCGGCTGCCCGGCGACACTCCTCATCTCGAAACCGCGTTGGAGAAGGGCGAGTTGATCACAGCGGTCACTTTGCCGAAACCAGTCGGCGGCACCCAGATCTATCGCAAGGTCCGCGACAGGGCCTCCTATGCATTCGCGTTGGTCTCCGTGGCAGCGATCGTGCAACGCGACGGGTCCGGCCGCGTGGCGCTCGGAGGCGTTGCACCTAAGCCATGGCGGGTGGAGGCGGCGGAGGCAGAGCTGCCGCGTGGCGCCAAGCCCGCGGCCGCGGCGCTGCTTGATGGCGCCAAGGCCACCAAGGAGAATGCATTCAAGCTGCCGCTAGTCGAGCGCACGCTCGCAGCGGTGCTGGCCGAAGCGAGGGCTTGAGCCATGAAATTCGACAAACCCGCTTCCACCAACCCGATCGACAAGCTGAAGGTTGTCGGTCATCCGCGCGATCGCATCGACGGCCCGCTGAAGGTCACGGGCGGCGCGCGTTACGCCTACGAGCAGCATGATGTCGTCGCGAACCAGGCCTATGGCTACGTCCTCGGTTCGGGCATCGCGAAGGGGCGGATTTCGTCTCTCGATGCAGAGCCCGCCCGAAAGGCTTCCGGTGTCCTTGCGGTAGTCACTGCCAAGGAAGCGGGCAAGCTCGGGAAAGGGAAGAGGAACACCGCTCGGCTGCTCGGTGGCCCTGAAATCGAGCACTATCATCAGGCGATTGCGGTCGTGATTGCCGAGACCTTCGAGCAGGCGCGTGCTGCTGCGAGCCTGATCCGGGTGGAGTACGCCCAGACCGCGGGAAGGTTCGATCTCGATGCAGCCCGGAGCGGCGCCACCGAACCCGAGGGCGATGATCCCAGCCTGGCTGATACGCGGGTCGGTGATTTTCCCGGCGCCTTCGCCGAGGCCCCGGTCAAGCTCGACGAGACCTACAGCACGCCGGACGAAAGCCACGCGATGATGGAGCCCCATGCCACCCTTGCGGCATGGGAAGGCGACAAGCTCACATTGTGGACGTCGAACCAGATGGTCGCCTGGGCTGTCGCGGACATGGCGGCGACGCTCGACATTCCCAAGGAGAACATCCGCGTCGTCTCGCCCTTCATCGGCGGCGGGTTCGGCGGAAAGCTCTTCCTGCGCTCCGATGTGCTCCTGGCGGCGCTGGGAGCACGATTGGCGAGGCGCCCCGTCAAGATTGCGCTTCAGCGGCCGCTGATGATGAACAATACGACGCACCGGCCGGCGACGATCCAGCGCATTCGGATCGGAGCGACCAAGGACGGCAAGATCACTGCGATCGGCCATGAGAGCTGGTCGGGGGATCTTGAAGGAGGCGGCCCCGAAGTTGCCGTCCAGCAGACCAGACTGCTCTACGCCGGCCCGAACCGAATGACCGCGATGCGTCTGGCTGCACTGGATCTGGCTGAGGGTAACGCGATGCGCGCGCCCGGTGAGGCGCCGGGTCTCATGGCACTCGAAATGGCCATGGACGAGATGGCCGAGAAACTCGGCATGGACCCGATCGCATTCCGCTTGATCAACGACACGCAAGTCGACCCGGAGAAGCCACAGCGGCCGTTCTCGATGCGGCGCCTTGACGAGTGCTTCAAGGTCGGATCGCAGCGGTTCGGGTGGGATCGACGCTCGCCGAAACCCGGGCAAACCCGCGATGGCCGCTGGTTGGTGGGGCTAGGTGTCGCCGCCGCGTTCCGCAACAACTTGGTCATGAAATCCGGGGCGCGAGTACGGCTTGGAGCGGACGGCATCGTCACGGTCGAGACCGATATGACGGATATCGGCACCGGCAGCTACACGATCATCGGCCAGACCGCGGCCGAGATGCTTGGTGTCGAGCTGGACAAGGTCGTGGTGAAGCTGGGTGATTCACGGTTTCCTGTTTCCGCAGGCTCGGGCGGCCAATGGGGCGGCAACAGTTCGACGGCCGGCGTCTATGCGGCCTGCGTGAAGCTGCGCGAGGCGATCGCGCAGAAGCTAGGCATCAATTCCACCGAAGCGGTCTTCGCTGGCGGCGAAGTGCGTTCGGGCAATCGCACCGTGCCGTTGGCGAAGGCCGCCGAGGACGGAACGCTGACTGGCGAGGATCAGATGGAATATGGCGACCTCGATAAGACGCACCAACAGTCGACCTTCGGCGCACACTTTGTCGAGGTGGCAGTCGATGCGGCGACAGCAGAGACCCGGATCAGGCGGATGCTGGCGGTCTGTGCCGCCGGCCGGATCCTGAATCCAAAGACAGCGCGCAGCCAGGTGATCGGCGCAATGACGATGGGTGCCGGTGCCGCACTGATGGAGGAGCTTGCCGTCGACAAGCGCCGCGGCTTCTTCGTCAATCACGACCTCGCTGGCTACGAGGTGCCGGTCCATGCCGACATCCCACATCAGGAGGTCGTCTTCCTCGACGAGACTGATCCGATGTCCTCGCCGATGAAGGCCAAGGGCGTCGGCGAGCTCGGCATCTGCGGTGTCGGCGCTGCCGTCGCGAATGCGATCTACAACGCCACCGGCGTTCGTATCCGCGACTACCCGATCACGCTGGACAAAATGCTAACGCGGATGCCGGACGCGGCGTGAGGAAGCAAAAATGGAGCGCCCGCTTGAGAGGCGCTCCATCGTCTGCAGGCGTTAGGTGCTACCCAAGTCGATATTCTTCAGCGGCATATTGCGGACACGCTTCCCGGTCGCCGCGAAGACCGCGTTTAGCACCGCCGGCGCCGCTACCGCGATTGTCGGTTCGCCGACGCCGCCCCAGAAGCCACCCGAGGGAACTGTGATCACTTCGACCTTCGGCATCTCGTCGAGCCGCATGACGTTGTAGGTGTCGAAGTTCTCCTGCTCGATCCGGCCGTCCTTCACGGTGCACTCGCCATAGAGCATGGCCGAGAGCCCATAGACGAAAGAGCCCGAGATCTGGGCATCGACCTGCTGCGGGTTCAGGACATGGCCGCAATCGGTAGCGGCCACGATGCGATGGATCTTGAGCTTGCCGCCCGTCACCGAAACCTCGGCGGCCGCAGCGACGTAGCTGCCGAAGCCCATAACTTGCGCGAGGCCGCGATGCACGCCCTGCGCCGGTTTGCTCGTCTCCCAGCCGATCCCCTTCGCCGCAGCTTCCAGCACCGCGAGATGCTTGGGATGCTTGGCCATGAGCTTGCGGCGGAAAGCGAGCGGATCGGCCCCGACCGCATGGGCAAGCTCATCCATGAAGCACTCCAGATAGAGCGCGTTCTGGTTGAGGTTGACGCCACGCCAGGCGCCGGGACGCACATGCGGATTATGCATCGCATGATCGACCAGCACGTTGGGGATGGTGTAGCCGATCGCCATCTCGGCGCCGCCAGGGATGAGCCCCTGGAAGACCAACGGGTCGCCATTGGCCGTCATAAGGTTCGGGATGGCATAGGCCGCGATCGACTGCCCGGAGATGCGGACATGCAGCGCCTCGACATTGCCGTCGGTATCGAGCGCAGCGCGCAGCCGACACTGCGTCACCGGGTGGAAGCGGCCTTGCGCCATATCCTCCTCCCGGGTCCACATCATCTTGACCGGCGTGTTCGGGATTTGCTTGGCGATCAGCGTCGCCATTTTGATGTAGTCGGTCTGCAATCGGCGGCCGAAGCTCCCGCCGATGCGCATCGGGTGAATTTCGCACCCCTCGATCGGCACGCCCGCGGCAGTCGACAAGGTCGTTAGCGCCGCCGCGGGGACTTGGGTCGGGCCCCACATCTCGCAACGCTCCGGCGTCCAGCGCACCGTCGCCGAAAGCACCTCCATCGGCGCATGGTTCTGATAGGGATAGCTGTAATCGGCCTCGATCACGCGTGCCGCCTTGGCCAACGCGGCCTTGGCGTCACCGGTCCGGTTGCCGACGAAGTTGGTCTCCGCGCTCAGCCCCTCGCGCAGCTTGGCCGCGATCGTCTCGCTGGTGACGGCAGCGTTCGGACCCTCGTCCCACTCGATCGGGAGAGCCTCCAGCGCGGTCTTGGCGCGCCAGAAGGTATCGGCGACCACCGCAACCGTCTCCTCGTCGACGCGCAGCACATGCTTGACGCCGCGCATGCCCTGCACCGCCTTGGCGTCGAAGCTCTTGAGCTTGCCGCCATGGACGGGGGACGCTTTCGGCACGGCCACCAGCATGCCGTCCATCTTGAGATCGATACCGTAGACGAGCGAGCCGTCGAGCTTGTCGAGCGTATCGATCCGCTTCACCGGCTTGCCGGCGATGGTCCAGTCCTTCGGATCCTTGAGTTTGACCTCATTCGGCGGCGCCAAAGTAGCCGCCCGCTGAGCCACCGCGCCGAAAGTCGTCGACCTGTTACTCGCCTTGTGAGTGATGACGCCCTTGGCGACGCTGCACTGGTCTGGGCTGACACCCCATCCTTGGGCTGCAGCCTGGACCAGCATGGTGCGTGCGGCTGCGCCGCCCATCCGCACGTACTCCTGCGAACCGCGGATTGCCCGCGAGCCGCCCGTCGACTGATCGCGCCACAGGTTCTGGCGCCGCCGGTTCTCGCCCGGCTTCACCAGCTCGAAGCGCACCTTGTCCCAGTCGCATTCCAACTCCTCCGCAACGAGCTGGGCGAGGCCGGTGAGGGAACCCTGCCCCATTTCGATGCGGGCGATGCGAATGATGACGGTGTCGTCCGGCTGGATTACCACCCAGCCGTTGACATCCTGTGCAGCGGCGGACTGTGCCAGAGCTTTATCCGGCATCGGAAAGGAAAAGCCAAAGCTGAAAGCGCCCGCGACGGCGCCCGCGCCAGCGAGGAAGCCGCGGCGCGACGGGCGTTCTGCCCGGGCGGCAGCGGTGGGGTGCAGTTCGGAACCCATCTTCGCCTCCCTCAACCCTTGTTCAACGCCATGCGCTCGGAGGCGAGCTTCACGCCCGCCAGAACGCGCCCGTAGGTGCCGCAGCGGCAGATGTTGGTGATCTCGGCCCGAATCTCATCGTCGCTCGGCTTGGGATTCTGCGCGAGCAGCGACGCAGTCGCCATGATCATGCCGACCTGGCAGAAGCCGCACTGCGCGACGTCGAGCTCGGCCCAGACCTGCTGAACCGGATGCGGTCGCTCCGCGCCCAGTCCCTCGATCGTGACGATCTTCTGGTCCTCGGTTACCGCGCTGAGCGGCAAGGCGCATGAACGGGTCGCTACCCCGTCGATGTGAACGGTGCAGGCACCGCATTGGGCGACTCCGCAGCCATATTTCGTGCCGGTCAGGCCGATATGGTCGCGGATGACCCAGAGTAGCGGCGTGTCGTCCTCGACATCGACATCGACGACCTTCCCGTTGACGTTGAGCTTTGGCATTTGCTCCCCTCCGTGAAATTGATCGGTTGCGGTCAGTTGGCTGCGGTCAGGCCCTGGAGATACGCGACGATGCTGCCGCGATCGGCCGCGTTCGGAACGCTGACGGACATGGTCGTGCCGGGGGCGACGCCGCGCGGATTGGCGAGATAGGCGTCGAGGCTGGCAGCGTCCCAGTTGGGTTCGATTGCGCTCAAGCCCTTGGAGTAGCGGACACCTTCGACGCTGCCGGGCTTGCGGCCGACGATGCCGGACAGATGCGGCCCGATCCGGTTCTGGCCGGGCTGCACCGTGTGGCAAGAAGCACAACGTTGGCGGAAAAGTCGCTCGCCGGTTGCAGCGTCCTGCGCGCAGACCGGTTCGATCAATAGCATCGGCGCAGCCAGCAAGCTGGCCGCTAAGGCGGCAATCTTCATCGAGCCATATGCTCCTATGCGGCCGCCCTCCGCACACCTCCACGTGCCATCGCGCGCGAAGACCTGGCAGCTCAGGGCAGACAGCGGCCTTCCAGTTTAGGATGCCACGCTAGATGCGAACCGTGCCCAAGATTACCCAGTCTTTCCTTATTGGACTTATAAACCGGGTTCATAAATCGCATGTGCCCGCTAACCCCGATAGCGGAGCGCATCGACCAAGAGCGAGAAAGCGGCAGATGGCTGCCGGCGGCTCGGATAATAGAGGTGATAGCCGGAAAACGGCGGACACCAGTCATCCAGAACGCTTACCAAAGTGCCCGCGCGAATTTCATCCGCGACGCGATCTTCCATCACGAACCCGAGGCCGAAGCCGGCCTTCGCGGCGCGAACAATCATGCCGACGTTGTTGAACGCCAGCTGACCGTCGACCCGCACTTTTAGTTCTCGACCGTCCTTTTCGAGCTCCCAGGCATAGAGGCCGCCCAGGGTCTGCATCCGCAAATTTATGCATTGATGGGCAGGCAGATCGTGCGGGGTTTGGGGGACCGGGTGCTTCTCGAAATACGCTGGAGCGCCCACGACAATCATTCGGATGTCGGGGCCGATCCTCGCGGCGATCATGCCGTTCGCAACAGCTTCGCCAAGCCTCACACCGGCGTCGAAGCGATCTCTGACTATATCGCGCATCCCAGAATCGATGCTGATTTCGACCTGTATGTCGGGGTAGCTGGGTAACAGCTTTTCGAGGGCCGGCCAGAGGACGGTCGTAGCGGCATGCTCTGCCGCCGTGATGCGGATCAGCCCCGCAGGTCTATCCCTCAGCTCTCGGATCGAACTGAGGCCTGATCCAATGCTCTCGAAGGCGGGCTGCAGGGATTCCAGCAGCTTGAGGCCAGCATCAGTCGCCGCGACGCTACGCGTTGTCCTGGTCAACAGGCGAACACCCAACCGGCTCTCCAGGCGCCTAACGGTGTGGCTCAATGAGGACTGCGAGGTGCCGAGACGTGCCGCCGCTTTGGTAAAGCTCTGCTCTTCGGCAACCATGAGAAACGCGTTCAGGTCGAGAAGATCCTCGCGCCTCATTCATGATCCCCGAATATGAGCATGTGCGTCTCTTATCACGTAATCCACTTCTGGAATGCCGGGTAAAGTACCAAGTCTGTGAGTGCTCGGGTGCACCCGAACAAGGAGACGACATGAGACCCCAGGTGGATTGCGCCCGGTCCCTTAGACACCGCCGACCTATCCTTGGACTGCCCCCGGCCCGTTAGACACCGCCGACCTATCCTTTGAGCATAGGAGGTTGGTGATGAGTTCGCAGAGATTTGCACCGGAGTTCAAGGAAGAGGCGGTCAGGCAAGTCGTCGAGCGGGGCTACTCCGTCCCTGATGTCGCAGCCCGTCTGGGAGTGTCCGCGCATAGTCTGTATAAATGGGTCAAGGCGGCTTCGCCCGACCGATCCGAGCAGCAGTCGAAGGAGTTGCTGGAGGCCAGGAGCGAGATTCTTCGCTTGCGGGCTGAGATGCGTCGGGTCGAGGAGGAGCGAGATCTGCTAAAAAAAGCCGCGCGGTACTTTGCCAGGTAACCCGAGTGAAGTACCGCTTCATGAATGAGCACCGGCATGACTATTCCGTCACGCTGATGTGCCGTGTCCTGCGGGTTGCCAGGGCCGGGTTTTATGCCTGGCTTCATGCCCCGGTATCGGATCGCGACATCGAGGATGCCCGATTGCTGGAGCTCATCCGGCACTCCCATGCGGGCAGTCATGAGATTTACGGGGCTCGCCGGGTGTTCGGCGACCTGCGGGAAGTGGGCGAGACCTGCGGCCTGCATCGTGTCGAGCGGCTCATGCGGCGCCACAAGATCCGGGCCGTCCGCGGCTACAGGAAGCCTCGGACGCTTGCCGGCCGCCCATCCCTCCTCGCGCCCAATCGCTTGCAGCAAGCTTTCACCGTCGACGCGCCCAACAAGGTCTGGGTCACCGACATCACCGACATCCGGACATGGCAGGGCTGGCTGTACCTTGCCGTGGTGCTGGACCTGTACGCCCGCAAGGTGGTGGGCTGGTCCATGAAGCCGACGCTGAGCCGCGAACTGGCGCTGGATGCCCTCCTCATGGCCGTCCGGCGCCGCAAACCCGACGGACGCGTCCTGGTGCATTCCGACCAGGGTAGCCAATATGGTAGCGACGACTTCAAGCGGTTCTGCGCCGCCCATTCGCTCGAAACCAGCATGAGCAGGCGCGGCAACTGCTGGGACAATGCGGTCGCCGAATCCTTCTTCAGCAGCCTGAAAAAGGAGCGCATCCAAAACGCATCTACAAGACCCGCGCCTTGGCGCGCGCCGATATCTTCGACTATATCGAGACGTTCTACAACCGAACCCGCCGCCACAGCCATCTCGGCGGCATCAGTCCCGAGGCGTTCGAACGCGCTTCGGCTTGAGGCTCGGCTTTGTCCACGAAACCGGGGACCGTCCAACCGACGCTCCCTCGCGCCGCTCACCACGCTCCGCGCTCTGCGTCGAGATATGATCGCATCCTCGCGAGCGCGAAAATGCTACCCTCCGCCATCATCTCGGCAGGCGAGCGGCCGTTGAAATGTTCATTCGGCTTGCTCACCCAGTCGTAGGCGCGTTGAGCGTCGCTGAATAGAATGCGCAGTGCCTTGTGGATCCCCATCAGCAGGGATAGGCGCGTCGCGAGATCCCTGGTGATCCGGGGATGATGTCCTGATTTCCAGCGGGCATGAGTTCTTGGCGAGATACCGCCGAGAATTTCTCGCGCTTTAGCATCGCCGAGGTTCCATTTTGAAAACAGCTCGATGACTCCCCGAGCCGCTGCGGAAGCCTCCTCAGCCGTGATCTGCGGGAGTTGAGGATTGGAAGCCGCGCGAGGGATTTCAATCAGCATCGAACCGACCCGTTGTCCCCACGAGGCTATACCATCCGGCGTTCAAGCCGCAATCGAGCGAGACTTTGCCGTCATTGTTGCCGCCCAGTCTTGTCCGCAGTCGGCTGCTCAGCACGAAGCTAGCTCTCCGCTATAGCGCGACTAGTCCAAGCTGAATATCGGAAGTGGCGCGCTTTCGCGCAGCGATTCGAGCGGCGACACTAGGCGCGACGGATGGGCGGTGTCACAACCCAAATTATCCGAGCTTCATCCTTGAATGGGTTTTCGAGTTTGTGTTGGAGCAGGCTCGAAAATCGGAAGCTGTCGCCAATCTTCAAAACGGTGGGTGTATTATCGATCCAAAGGTTGATCCGACCAGCTAATACGACGCCCGCTTTCTCTCCCTCCTGATTCAGCAGGTCGCCGCCCGAAGATCCATTCGGGGCGATACGGAACTCCCACATTTCGACCGTCTCCCCTCCTGGAGGGACCAGAGACATTTTGACGACGCCCGTCTTGTTCAGCTGAAGGCTTTGCCGATCCTCTACCCTAACGATATGGGGCGATACGGGCGCAGCTGTCGTCGTGGGTGGATCGAAGAAATGAGCGATGGGCGCTTCGAGCGCGGCTGACAAAAGCCGCAGCGACCTCAGTGAAGGTGTGGAGAGGCCGCGTTCAATCTGGCTGATCATCCCTACGGACAACCCCGTTCGTGAAGCTAGTTCGGCAATGGGCCACCCGCGTGCTCCTCGAAAAGCTCGCACAACCGCTCCCATTCGAAGATCGTGCGCCGAATCCTCCGAATTTGCAGCATCAGGCTCATCCACGGCCAGCTCAGCGGCCAGCGATCCCAGTGTGTTGTCTGCCGACATTTTGGCCAAAAGAGGCCTCCCATAGCCAGTTTGAAACGACGAATAGGCGCGCTGAAAATTGCGATCAACCCTGCTTGACACATTTTTCACTGTATGCGAACGTCTCCTTCAATTAATTTCACGCCTTTTGAAAATCCCGGACACGGCGATTGATGGGGCGATGAATAGAGGCCAGTTCTGAAATCAGGCCGGCGTCCCGTCACGCCGCGATCAGGGGAGCATCCTAAAATGTCAATGGAAGGCAAGATTTCCGACGCATACGCTCAGAGCTTCCCGCAGCGCAGAAGCGTGCTCTTAGGGCTGCTTGCAGGGGCCGCCCTCCCAATATTGCCGGTAGCCGCGCAGAGCGCACCGCGACGCGGTGGGACGCTTAGGGTCGCCACATATACCCAAAGCACCAACGACACCTGCGATCCCGCCAAGTTCGTACAAGCGGGCGATTATATGCGGGCCCGGTCCTTCTACAATACACTGACATGGATCGACGGCGACGGTCGCGCTACGCCCGAGATTGCAGAGGCATTCGCTCCTATGGATGACTCGCTGAAGCGCTGGCAGTTCAAGCTAAGGTCGGGCGTTACGTTCCACGACGGGTCTAAGCTCGTTGCCGAAGACGTCCGCTTCTCAATCCTTCGGCACAAAACTTTGGCGTCCGCGGCCAAGCAGCTCGTCGCGAACATCGCCGACGTCAAGGTGGATGGACCAAACTCGATCATCATCGAGCTTGTGACACCCGACGTGGACTTTCCCCTAGTCGTGGGAACCTACCACTTCTCAATTATCCGCGACGGCACAACGGATTTCGCGCAGCCGAATGGAACTGGTCCCTTTCGCGTTAAGGAATTCAAGCCAGGGCTTCGCACGTCAGGAACGCGATTTGACGACTATTGGCGACCCAATCTTCCATATCTGGACGGATTTGAGCTCTTCACGATTCTGGACCCCGAGGCACGGGTAAACGCCTTGCTTTCTGGTGACGTTCACGTGGTGAACGAGTTGCGTGGCCCCCCGATTGATCATGTCCAGAATTCCTCGGTCGCAAAGACGTTGGTGACGCACACCCGCCGCGTGACGGGAATCGTCTACCGGATGGATTTGGAGCCCTCCGCCAATCTCGAATTCCGACTGGCGATGGCGCACTTGATCGACCGCAAGCGGTTTCTTGAGACTATCCTCAAGGGGCGCGGTGTGATTGCCAACGATCATCCATTCATGCCGGGCACGCCTTTTTACAATGCTGAGCTGCCACAGCGAGCCCTCGATCGCGATAAGGCCAAGTTCCACTTCGCAAAATCGGGGGTAGGCACGACCCCCGTTGAAGTTCATGTGAGCGAGGCTTCCCCCTTCAGCATCGACATCGCCCAACTGCTTCAACGGGAAGCGAGCCGCATCGGCCTAAATCTAGATGTGCGGCGAAATCCATCCGACAGCTACTACAACAACGTCTCTGGCTTCCGGCCGGTCAGCGCAAACTCGATGCACCCGCGCCCGACCGAGGGGATGAACCTCAACCTCAGCTGGAGGTCCGGAGCGCCCTGGAACCGACCAAGGTTTGCAAGCCCCGAGGTTGACAAGCTGATCGACCAGGCGAGCGCCACAGCCGATCACGATGCTCGGAAGGGGATGTATGGTCGCATCCAGACCCTGATCTACGAATCCGCAGCAATGACGATCCCGTCTTTCATCAGCTACGTGGATGGCCTCTCTAACAAGGTCAACGGACTGACAGCGCTGCCGATCGGCCCTCTGAATGGGCACGATTTCGCGAACAACGCTTGGCTGAGCGAGTAGCGCAGGGGTCGGAAGAACGGCATGATTAAATTGATCGGGCTGCGTCTTTTCGCAGCCCTTGCAACCTTCGCTGTCCTCTCGGCGGTCATTTTCTCGGCGACCGAAATCCTCCCCGGCGATGTCGCTGATCTCCAGCTCGGCCAATACGCCACAAAAGAGAGCACCGAGCAGCTTCGCAAAGAACTAGGGATCACGGGGACGCCAATTGAGCGCTATGGCCGCTGGCTAAATGGCATTGCTCACGGCGACTTTGGTAAGTCGATGACGACGCGTGGCCCCGTCGCGGATCTCCTCGAGGAGCGGTTGAAGAACACGGCCACGCTAGCCGGCTTCACCGCCTTAATCGCCGTTCCGATCGCCGTGCTTCTCGGCATCTCAATGGCTCTTTACGCGGGCACTCTCTTCGAGCGCATCACGTCGGCTGTGGTCATGGCTTTCGCGGCGGTACCAGAATTCCTTGTAGCAACGGTTGCCGTAGCCGTTTTTGCGGTGAGCCTGAAGTGGCTTCCAGCAGTCTCATACGTGACTCCAGGGCTATCCCTGAAGGCGCTGGCGGTTGCGTTGGTGCTGCCTATCCTCACGCTCGTTCTCCACATCACGGCGCAAATTGCCCGGATGACGAAGTCGACAATCGCAAACATTTTGACGCAGCCGTTCATCGAAATGGCCGATTTGAAGGGCCTGTCGGCATGGAGGAAGATCGCGTTCCACGTGGGCCCAAACATGGCTGGGCCGTTGGCCAACGTCATTGCGCTTAACGTCGCGTATCTGGTCAGCGGCGTGGTCGTCGTCGAGACGGTCTTCGCTTACCCGGGTTTGGCAAGGCTGATGATCGACGCTGTGAACGGCCGCGACATGCCAGTCATCCAAGCCTGCGCGATGATCTTCTCAGCTGTCTATATCCTGCTGATATTTATCGCGGACCTATCGGCTGCAAGCGCAAACCCCAGATTGAGAAAAACAGTGAGAGCCTAAAGTTGTCGCCAATCTTGTGCGACAGCGCGGAAATCTCAGATAATCTCAGGCAAATCTATGAATTATTTTATCCAAAGCCTGCGGCGTCCCGGAATCGTAATCAGCGCAAGCATTCTGCTCTTCTGGTTAGTGATCTCGCTCGCTGGCGGCTTCGTCCTCCCCCACGATCCCACCGACTTCATATCCGATGACGCCTTCGCCGACGCCGTGGGAGCGGCACTTGGAACGGATCACATGGGCCGAGATGTGGCTTCTCGGTTGCTCGCGGGAACTCAACTCACCATCGGCATGAGCGTAGCGGCCGCGGCTCTCTCGCATCTTGTCGGCGTAAGCCTCGCCCTGTGTGCAGCTGTGAACGGAGGTTGGATCGACACGGTCAGCAGCCGGCTGGTTGATATCATACTCTCCGTCCCGAAAATCATCGTTGGCTTGGTTGTCGTCGCGGTACTTGGGCCCTCTCTGACGGTGCTGATTGTGATGACTGGCACCGTTTACTCCGGAGGCGTCTTCCGCATCGCAAGAGCGTTAGCCCGTGATGTCGTTGGCCTTGACTACGTGCGGGCCGCCACAGCCAGAGGCGAAGGGAAGCTCCACATCATGATGCGAGAAATCCTCCCAAACATCCTTTCGCCTCTCGCCGTTGATTTCGCGCTCCGGGTCAGCTTTGCGATCCTTTTCATCAGCAGTCTCGGCTTCCTTGGCTTGGGCGTTCAGCCCCCTAAAGCTGACTGGGGAACCCTAGTTCACGACAATATCTCAGGGCTTTCATCCGGCTCACTGGCCGCAATTTGGCCGGCTCTGGCGATCGCGAGCGTGACGATCAGCCTCAACTACCTCGTCGATACGCTCTCTCTGGCTGGCGAGAACGGACGCAAGCAATGAAGCAGCTCGTTCTTAGCATCAGGAATCTCACCATTCGATCGGAAGGTGGCGGCCACGCCATCGTTGACAATATCTCGCTGGACGTCGCCAAGGGGGAGGTCGTGGCGTTGATCGGAGAGTCGGGTTCGGGGAAGTCGACGATCGGACTAAGCTGCCTTGGGCTGTTCCGGCCTGGATTGACTTACGTGGGGGGCGATATCGAACTTGAGGGGAGCAATCTGCTCGGCCTGCCGCCGCGCGAACTTCAATCGTTGCGGGGACGTCGCGTTGCATACGTTGCGCAGAGCGCGGCGGCTTCATTCAATCCGGCGATTAAGCTGAATAGCCAGGTCATTGAGCCTTCAATTGCCCATGGCACACGGAGTGCCAGCGAAGCGCTCGACCGCGCTATCTCCCTCTATGCGACGGTCCGCCTTCCTCAGCCAAACCAGATTGGCAGCAGATATCCCCACGAGGTTTCTGGCGGGCAGCTGCAGCGATTTATGCTCGCTATGGGGATGTTGGACGCTCCGGCGCTACTTGTACTCGATGAACCAACTAGCGCGTTGGATGTCACGACTCAGGTCGAAGTCCTGATGGCTATGAAGTCGGCGGTCAGTGCTCAGGGAACGAGCGCACTTTTTATCAGCCACGATCTACCCGTTGTAGCGCAGATGGCGGATCGAGTGGTTGTGCTGCGAAATGGCAGGATCGTCGAAAGCGGCCCCACCAACGAACTGCTGCACTCGCCAAAAGAAGCTTACACACGAGAGCTAATCGCCGCATTTCGAAAGATCGATCAGAAGCGGCTGGACATCAGCCAAGAGCAAGATCGAAAAACGGTACTATCAGTCCAAGACCTCTCAGCGGGCTACGGCGGGCGAACCCGTGCGGGAAAGCCTAGCGTGCTGGCTGTCGAAAACGCCAGTTTCAACTTGGCCCGCGGCGAGGTCTTGGCTGTGGTCGGGGAATCTGGCTCCGGAAAAACGAGCCTTGCGCAAGCAATTGCGGGTCTGTTGCCACGCTCGGTAGGCAGCGTCCGGTTGCATGACGTTGAGCTTAGCGCGTCCCTAGGCGGTCGGACGAAGGACCAGCTTCGGCGAGTGCAGATGGTCTTCCAAATGGCAGACACAGCGCTCAATCCGAAGCACACCATTGCCCGAACGCTGGAACGTGTGCTGGAGCATTTTTTCCGCCTGCCTGCAGCTCAGCGAGAAAAGCGGATCGAGCAGTTGCTGGCATTGGTGCAACTGCCCCCCGAAATAGCAGCGCGCTACCCGAGGCAACTGTCGGGTGGCCAGAAACAACGAGTCAATCTGGCGCGTGCGCTGGCTGCGGAACCAGACGTGTTGATCTGCGACGAAGTCACCTCGGCTTTAGACACTATCGTGTCGGTGGCAGTTTTGGATCTGATTCGAGAGCTCAAGGCCAAACTTGGTTTGGCTGTCTTGTTCGTAAGTCACGACTTAGCCGCGATCTCAGGCATCGCCGATCAAACCATCGTAATGCGCCGCGGCAAGATCGTGGAAGCCGGAGAAACGGCGGTCATCCTGGATAGGCCCAAGCATCCCTACACGCAGCTCTTGGTCTCGTCGGTTCCCGAATTGAGAGCGAATTGGCTGCAGGAAGCGGCGCCGCGAAACGAAGCCTTAGCTAAGCGGATTGCCGCGGGCGTCTGATCCTCAAACTGCATTTGGATTGAAAAGCATGATTCAAAGTCATGAGGCCAACTTCGCCGGCGAAGAGGCAAAAGCTGTTCGGGTTCCTCTCAGCGCCCTTCAGGGTCAAAGCTACGACGTACTCGTTATTGGTGGAGGAGCGAACGGCGCTAGCACGGCCCAGCATCTGGCAGCTGATGGGTACAAGGTGCTTCTTGTGGAGAAAGGAGACTTTGCGTCCGGATCGAGCAGTCGATCGAGCCGCCTCCTCGGCAACGGAATGCACTATCTCGCGGGTGGGCATTCACCGTGGGATTTCATCCTCAAGCCTCGCCGCTTTCTCTCGGGATGTCGCATGGCCAGGTTCGCGCTTTCGAGCCGAGCTCAGATGGTCAAGACGGTCCCGGAACTCTTGGAGAAGGTGAAGTTTTGCTTCCCGATCTATAAGGATAGCATCTACAAGCCTTGGCAGTTTGACGCCGGGATGAATTTGCTCCGACTCTTTGGAACCGGGGGGGTGGATCTCGGCTACGAGAGGATAACCCCGGACGAGGCAAAGCGGCGGCCGCTCCTAAAGTGGCTGCGCGACTCGGACAAAATCGCGAGCGTCGCGACGTTCGATCATTTCCAGTTTCGATGGCCCGAGCGCATAGTCGTTGACGCTGCGCTGGGAGCAGAAAAGCTAGGGGCTACGATCCGAAATTACACCGAAGCTGTTGCCCTAAAACAGGTCGGTGATCAGCTCTGGAACGTTGTACTCCAGGATAGATTCGACAATACCCGCACCGATATCAACGCGAGAATCGTGATGAACATGGCGGGGATCTGGATCGACCAGGTCAACAGCCGAGGCCCGTCAAAAGTATCCCGCAAAATAACCGGAACTAAGGGCATCCATATAGCATTCAGGTTGCCCCCCGAGTGCCGAGGGGCAAGCGTAACATGGCAAAACCGACACAATGAGCACATGTACGTCTTGCCCTGGTACGACTATCACTATGTCGGTCCCACTGAAGTTCCCTACGAAGGGAACTTGGACGACATCCACCCGACAGAGAGCGAGATTGCCTGGGTCATTGACGAAGTTCGACACATGCTGCCGGAAATTCCCCTCAAGAGGGAGGACGTTCTGTACGCGTGGGCTGGCGTGCGACCCTGGACATCAGGGCCTAATGCCCCGAAAGGACTGAGAATCCGAAAGCTGCACGATCTCGGCGCTGAAGGAATGCCTGGTGTTATGGCTCTTACCGGCGGGCCGCTGATGAGCCATCGGTCCGCCGGAGCGGATGCAAGCGCAGCGGTGGCGCGCGTACTTAAGCCATCTGGCGAGGCTCGGCCGATCGATTACACATCGAATCGCTTCAAAGACGACGGGGTGTCGCCCGCTCTGGTCAATTCTGAGCCTCGGATTAGCGTGGCCGAGATCCGCCACGCTGCTGCTCATGAGCATGCTGCGACACTGACTGATTTGCTGTTCCGCCGTGTCCCCGCTGGTTGGACAGAGCAGATGGGACTGCAGGTCGCAAGAACCGCTGCGGAGGCCGTCTCGGATATCCTGGGATGGGACGAAGCGCGCGTTGCTGCCGAAATCGACGGCTTTCGAAAGCACGTTCAACATCTGCATTTGCGCGGAGAGTGACAGATGACAAGTCAGAAAAATGTCGTCGTCATCGGCGCAGGCATTGTTGGGCTCAGCATTGCTTGGAGGCTGATGCGCGCGGGATGCGCTGTCTCAGTGATAGATCCCGAGCCGCCTGGTATGGGGGCTAGTTTCGGGAATGCTGGTGCCATCGCATCGACTGGCGTCGTGCCACTTGGACTACCGGGCCTTGCCCACTCTGTCCCCAAAATGCTGATGGATCGGACAAGCGCGCTGCACTTGCCAGCTACTTACTGGATCCAGGCTCTTCCATGGTTTCTGAGATTTCTCAGCGCGTCGCGGATTGACCGTGTCGATGCCATTTCGAAGGCGTTGTATGACCTTCACTGGGACGCGGTTGAACTCCACCAAACGACAGTCAACGAACTGGGCGCTCCGGAACTGATTGAACGCCGTGGCCACCTGTATCTCTACAGAAATGAAGAGCAGCTCGCCAAGGACAGCTTGTCCTGGGAGCTCCGTCGCCGGAGAGGAGGGCGCTTCGAGAAGATCGAGCATGCCGATGTTCGAGAGTTAGAGCCGGCAGTCGACGCCAATTACACTCTGGGAATATTTCTGCCGGAGCTCGCTCACTGCATAAACCCGCACCGGTATTGCCAGAAGTTGGCAGAGGAGCTGTCTTGGGGCGGCGGAAAAATTATCCGAGATAAGATCGTCCGGCTCGACACCTCGGATGGCAAGATTGTCAGCGCGCGAGGCACGCTGTCGACCTATCACGGGGATGAGTTCTGCATAGCCGCAGGCGCTTGGTCCGCTCAGCTGCTCAGACGCGTCGGCCTCAGGTTGCCGCTGGAAAGTCAGCGAGGCTACCATATAATGCTTCCGAAGCCCCGGATCTCCGTGAATAGATGCCTGGTCCCTGCCGACCGGAAGGTCGTCATCACGCCGATGGAGGGTGGGCTGCGAGTTGGCGGCACGGTTGAATTCGGTGGAACAGCCAAGCCTCCCAACGCATTTCGCGCCGACTTGCTCAAGGAAGACCTCCGGCACGTCTTGCCAGGCGCCTCTACTGAGGGCGTCGACGGGTTTTGGATGGGGCACAGACCCTGCTTCCCGGACTCCCTTCCTGCGATTGGCCGGAGCCGCAGATTTTCGAACATGTCTCTCGCGTTCGGCCATGGACATCTGGGGCTGACCGGTGCCGCTCGCACTGCACGACTAATCGAACGGGTGGTTGCCGAGAGCGCTTCTGCGAATGCTGACTTGGCCGCCTATTCGCCAGATCGCTTTGGATCTCACTAACGAGCGTCCAAATGCGCATTCTCGTCGTTTTCGCGCGCCTCCCAAACCATCGGAACGGGGCGCTTCATTCCAAGGAGCCAAATATGGAAGTCTCTCGGTTAATGCCGACACCAATCATGCATAGGGCCGTCGCTTCGAATGGGTCACTATCGCTCGGGGGCATCATCGCCGACGACAGGGCGCTACCGATGTTTGGGCAAACCTCGCAAATTTTGGCGAAGCTCAAGGCGATCCTGGAGCAATCCGGCAGTTCGATGGATCGGCTAATCTCGACCACCGTGTTCATCACCGACATGGGTCAGAAGGCCGAGATGGATCGCGCTTGGAAGGAGCTTATTCCGCAGAATAGCCTGCCGACCCGCGCTACAATCGGGGTCAATGATCTCGGTAAAGGCGTCCTGATTGAAGTTGTCGCTACAGCGAGTGTCTAGCAGTCCCGATCTGGTTTTACTGCAATGCGTGCAAGCTTCACGGCGGTCCCCTATGGGGGCCGCCAGATCGAAACGCCCGGGTCGTCGAAGGGCGATCTCAGCTTTGGTCGAGGTCCGCCTTGTCGGCGACCCAGCCTTGGACACGACCGAGATGGGCCCTCAAGACGATGAGTCAAGCTTTTGCGAGGCACGAAGCTACGAGTCGCACAAGTGCGTTTCGCGAGTCAGAGATAGCCTAGCACTGAAAGATCAAGCCCATTGATATTTCTAGGAAACCTCTGCAGAGAGAGTCAGAGATTTATGTTTCCCCACAATATCGGAGGCGATCCGGTGATCGTCCTGCTGGGACAAGAGGTATCCGACGGCCATTTGGCGGAGCTTGTCGCAAACGGGGTCTCCTACCTCGTTTCCGACGATGCCACTATCGATTTGGCGCGGATGCTAGAGCGTCTCGGCCAACTCTTCTCCATCCGCCGTCTTCTCCTGGAAGGGGGAGCGGTGATCAACGGGTCGTTTTTCGCGGCCGGGCTCGTCGACGAACTCAGCCTTCTCATTGCTCCAGCACTGGACGGTCGCGCCGGGCGCGAAAGTTTCATTGTGTCGGGTGCGGGCGGGCTCGCAGGTAAAGTGCAGTTGTCGCTCAAGTCCTGCGAGGCTCTGCAATCGGGCGTCGTCCATCTCCAGTACGCGGTGAGGAAGGCGTAGCCCTGCTCGTCACGTGCGCTTATCAGCGCCCCGGACAAGCAAGGTGCAGGCAAAACAGCCGACGCCGGAAATCGCGATGACCAAGCCCATAGGCCATGGAGTGCCATCCGCGAACCAGCCGACGAAGGCCGAGCCAATCATGCCGCTGCCATAGTGGATTGCACCCACGAGCGCGGAGACAGCTCCAGCGCGCTGAGGAAAATCCGCCATCGCGCCCGTAATCGAGTTCGCCACGATGAGGCCGTTGAGCGAGATAAAGACGAAAAGCGGGACAACTAGCCCCCAAAGCCCGCCAGCGTCCGTTCGTGAAGAGATAGCGACAACCAAGCCACTGGCCGCGGCGATCGCCGCGCCTAGTCTCAGCAAACGATCCGAGCCAATCCGCGTCACCAACCGCACATTGAGCATGTTCAGCGCCATAATGCCCAGGATTGCGAGCCCAAACAGCGCACCGTAAAGCGAAGCCGGAACTTGGTGGTAGGTGATGTAGGCGAAGGGCGAACCTGCGATGAAGGCAAACGCGCCCGCATAAAAGAAGGCACCCACCCCCGCATATCCAAGCAATCGCTGTCGACCGAGCAATTCGCCGTATCTTACGAGAGCCCGCACAAGCAGGTCGCGATTTCGATTTCGCTCCGGAAGGGTTTCCGGGAGAGTTGCGACGAGAACCAGCGTCCCAAAGCCAACCGCGACAAGAAGCCAGAAGATTGCCCGCCAGCCCGCCGTCGCGAGGATTTGCCCGCCGAGCAGTGGACCCAGCAGCGGCGCGATGGACATGACGGTTATCAGAATCGAGAGCATCCGAGCTGCTCGCGCCCCCTCATAGAGGTCGCGAACCATTGCACGGCCTAGCGCCACTCCAGCACAAGCCCCAACAGCTTGTACGATCCGCCAAGCGATCATGGCACTCGCGCTTTGCGCCATCGCACAGCCCGCAGAGCCGAGGATGAATAGCGCGATGCCGGCCGCGATTGGCACTCTGCGGCCATATTTGTCGCTGATCGGCCCCCAAATCAGCTGGCCAACACTAAAGTGCGGATTCCGACGTGAAGCCGGCCGGCATTCCGATCAATATCCGGCCACCGTT
>NZ_JBMDKB010000004.1:0-290533 GCF_057809495.1 Allobosea sp. FG18 | reverse complement strand
AGAAATGAAACCCAGGACTCTCCCTCAGACCGGAGGAAAAAAGGGTCTCAGGTCAGTCGAGCGGAACTATCCAGGCAGGGCGCGGACCGCTGCCCCGATGCAGATGATCAACATCATCGCCGGCACAGCCCAGCGCAGATGCCAGCGCAAATCGGCGGCCTGATCGCGCCAGCGGAAATTGGGGTGAGCAATCGCGACCGACAGCGCGATCTCGAACATCAGCACCGTGACGAGGTAGAGGTATCCGAGCGAAATCATCTCGGCGACGGGGGTATTGAGGGAGATCGAGCCGGGAAACGAGGATTCGAAGGTGAAGCTGATCGCGGCCAGGGCGAGCAGCGACGAGAAGATCAGGCCTCCCTTGTCCTGCTCCTTCAAACCCGGAGACCACAGCACGAACAGCGAGACCGCGAGTACCGCGATGATGGGAACGAAGATGCGCAGGTGATAGCGCTCGGCATAGCGTGCGATCGTCACGGTCGCGTTGAGGCGCGAATAGGAGCGCGCATTCCAACCGATCGCGAGATCGTTGGTGAAGCGCAGGCCGACCGGCCGCCAGTCGACGACCGAGAGCGCATCCTCGACACCGGAGAAGGGGCGGTCGGCTTCCGTCGTCAGGACGATCGCCTCCTGTTGGGCGTAACGCGGAAGCGAGAGCCCGATCGTCAGGTTCTGCCGATCGAAGGGAAAGGCGTCCATGTTCATCCGAAAGCGGAAATCGCTTTCGAAGCGCTCGATCAACACCACCTCGCCATCGGCATGCACGGAAAGGGCGACGATGCGGGCGTCCTTGTCACCGATCTGGTTGTCGAGCGCGAGGCCGGGCGACCAGATGGTCTTGAGATGATCGTCGGCCTCCTCGCCGACCCGATCCTCACGGGCAAGGCCGCGCGCGACAGCGTCGAAGGCAAGGCGCGGGTCCTGCCAGCGCTGCGTCAATTCGAGGTGCAACCGCCCCTGCCCGGAGACTTCCTTGACCTCGAGGATATTGAGCACGCGCAGCGCGACATGCACCCGTACGGGCAGGCCGGAGGCCTCCGGCAGCGTAGTCTTGCCGCTGCCCGTTCTGTCCTCGCCCCATGCGCCTTGAGCCAGGCCGAGGAGGATCGGGAGGACGAAAAGCAGGCGGCCGATCATGCAACGGCCCGCCGCGGGCGCGACAATACGAGAAAGCCGACAAAGGCGAGAATCCCGCCGCAAAGCGCGATGACCCATAGCTCGGTGTTCAGGCGGCCCCAGTCGGACCGGGTCTCTTCCTTGAGCATCAGGACGGTGCCGACCAGCTTGCCCGAGAAGTCGACCAACGGCTGGCTCATGAAGGCGTAGCTGCGTTCGCCGATCTGCCTGCGGCCGAACTCGATATCCCGTTGCGGCTGGGTTCCCCGGGCACGCAGCAGGTCCAGGAAAAGCTGGTCGTCGGTCGATGCCATGATGCTGAGGCCGCTGGCCGCAGGCAATTTCGGATCGAGCGCGACGCCGGTGAGGGAGGCGGCAGCCACGATCGCGATCTCGCTGTTCGTCGCCGTCTTGACGAGCTCGATCAGCGGCCGAAGGTCGAGCCCGACCTCCATCGTCCCGAAGAATTCAGCACCACGCTGGACCAGCGCGACGCCGCGGATGCCGATGCCGGCGATGCCGATCTCGATTCCGGTCTGGGCGCGCCGCAACCGGTTGGCTGCGACGATCATGGCCCGGAACGCGGATATGTCGTCACCATGCTGATCAGGGCGATGCATGCGCAGCAGGTAACGCAGCTCCTTGTCGTGAAAGCCGAAAATCTGCACGTTCGCCTGCCGGCTGAGATACTGGTAGGCGTCCCGGGACAGGGCTTGCAGCCGCGTGCGGTCTTCAGCGGCGAGCGCGTCGCGAACCTCGGCATTGCGCGCGAAGGATTCGGCGAGCGAGAGCGAGAACCTGGCGGCCTGATCGAAGCTCGAACCGAGCAAGGTCCCGACCAGCCGCATCTGCTCCTCGCGGCTGCGGGATGCGACCTGCTCGACGCTGCGATGCTGGTGCCACAGCATCGCCCCAAGAATGCAGGCGAGGAGGAGAGCGGGCAGGCCGGCACCCAGCAGGCGTCGTCCGAAGGGGGGAAGCATGGGCATCTCCGGTCGGCCTACCAGCGGGTCATCGCCTGGAAGGAGAAGCGGTGGGTCGTGGCGCCCAGGCGCAGGTCGCCGTCGTAGGAGCCGGCCACCTCGATCTGCGGGGTGACGAAGCCCGACAGGTTTGCACCAATCACCGCTCCGTCCCGCGCCGCGCCCGGGCTTCGCGTCACGACGCTCGCACCCAGCAGGCTCGCCTGCAGAACCGCGACGTTGTCGGCGAATTCGTGGGACCAGTAGGCCTTGAGGTCGAGGCGCAGCTTCGCGTCGCCCGCCAGGGAGGTCGACAGCCGGGCGCCAGCCAGGGACCGCGCGGAAGTCTGGTTCTGACCGTGAAGGGTGAGCGCGAAAGCCCCGGCCTGCGTCTCGGTCAGGCCATCCTGCCGGGAGTGGTACAGGCTGATCCCGGCTTCGGGCGAGAGATCGAGGCCGGCCAGGGTGGCGAGGCGATATCCGGCGACGGCATTCCCGAAGAAGCCGTAGCTGTCGGCCTCGCCATGCGCGGTCCGCTGAGCATTACCGAGTTGGATCGTCCTGCGAATATCCGTTCTGCCATAGCTGGCGCCGATCGAGCCGCGCAGGGTCAAGGCACCGAAATCGGCGCGGCCATAGGTCGCCAGGCTGTAATGGTCGAGCGCGACGCGGCCAGCGGCATCGGCCTTCGGATCTTCGTTCGAGCGGGTGTATCCCAGGGCGGCGCCGATCCTTCCGGCCCCGAAGGCGGCGGTTTCCGCGCCGATCACGGCACCGGCGAGCCCGAAGCTCGAGCCCGTCCCGTTGGCATCGCCTCCCGTGCGGCCGAAACCGTAGAGAGCTTGCCCCCAGAGCGTGCCGTCCCTGACCGAATGTACCCGCCCGGGTTCAGCCGGAGTGCTGCCAAGGCTGGCATAGCTCGTTGCTCCCAGTCCGGTGAGCCGGTCGTAGCGGGAGGACCAGCCGGCCGTCAGGCGCTGGTCGAGGGCTGCGCTGACCGTCCGCTGGGCGTTCATCATCGCCATGCGGGCATCGGCATAGCTCTGCCCCGACAGCGAGCTCAGCGCACCGGGAAGCGCGCCTGACCCAGCTGTGTAGAGCGCATCGAATACCTCCTGCCGAGCGGCATCCGGGCGCGTCCCTGCGGCCGGCCGCACGGAATCGAGTGCCCTTGCGACCGATGAAGCATTGCCGTTCAGGCCCGCGAGGGCGGCATAGGAGCCGGGCGTCACGACCAGCGACAGCCCGGTGGCGCCATAGAGTGCGTCGAAGCGGGTGTTTGCAGGCAAGCCATCGGCCGGCTGATCCAGCCCGCTGAAACTGCCGCTCAGGCCGCCCTCGGCCACCAGCACCCGGAAGGCGTTGCCGGACACAGGGATGAAACTGTTGCTGGCATCGCCGGCAATGCCACGCAGCACGGGAGCGATCCGTCCATCCACGGTGACATGTCCCGACGCGGTCTGTGCGACGAGACGCGAATAGTTGCCCGCACCGTTGCCTGTGCCGGTCCCGTCGATGTCGAGCACGAAGCGGTTCGTGCCGCCGAAATTCACCGGGCCCTTGACGAACAGCGTCCCCGGGGAGTTGCCGGGCATCACCGTGCCGGCGCTGAACAGGCCGGCCTCGATCGAGCCGGTGCCGCGCAAGGTGCCCTGCTGGCCGACGGAAACCGCGGAGGTAACGGAGCCGTTGAGAGCCAGCGTTCCACCGATGACGGCGGTGCCGCCGGCATAGGTGTTGCGGCCGCTCAGTTCGAGCCGGCCGAGGCCTCGCTTGACCAGCCCGCCCGCGCCGGTGATGTCGTTGCCGAAGGTCGCCGAATAGCCCTTGGTGTCGACGTCGAAGGTCTGAACGAACTGGCCGGGGCCGCGCACCGCCTTGCCGACATTGAGCAAGCCCCAGCCATAGATCTCGGGCGAGCCCAGATCGGTCGCCGTGGTGAGGATGGACTGGACCACTTGCGGCGCGGTCATGAAGGGAAATGCTTCGCGGACGAGGGCGGCTGCCCCTGCCACATGCGGAGCGGCCATCGAGGTTCCGCTGGACAGATTATACGGCTCGGTCGGAGAGCTGCCATTGGCCGCGGTCACGGTCGAGAGGATACCGACACCGGGCGCCGCAAGGCACCAGGCGGCCGCGATGCCGCAATAGTTGCTGAACGACGCGATCCTGCGATCGCGATCCACTGCGACGACGGCAATCGTGTAGGGCTGGAGATCCGAATAATCGAGGCCGCTCGCGTTGATCTGGTTGTCATCGCCGTCGAGGAAGACATAGAGGTTCTTGTCGGCGTTCTCCGGCCGGATCGCGGGGTAGAAGGCGGCTCCCGTCGGATTGCGCGCGATCACCGGCTGGTCCTCGCGCTCGTTGCCAGCGGCAAAGACCATGACCATGTCCGAGGCGCCGGCCTGTCGTATCGCCGAGACTTCGGCTGAGGTGCCGTCGATATGGTAGGGTTGGATCGGGACGACGGTGTAGTCGGGGTTGGGGCTGCCGTCCGGCAGGGTAGGCGAGGGATAGGACGGGCCGTAGCTGCCGTTCAGAACCTTCGCGCCCTTCTCGCTCGCGTAGCGGATGGCGGCTGCAATGTCTCCGCCGCCCGGGACGATCGCGCGCAAGGCCAGGATCTCGGCATTGTAGGCGACACCGTGCATGCCATTGCCGTCTCTCGCGGCGGCGATCGTCCCGGCCACATGGGTCCCGTGAGACGTCCTGTCCCGGTCGAGGATGTCGGTCGGGTCGGGCAGGTCGAAGCCGAAATTGCGCGATAGCGGCGAGAGCCTGCCGTCAAATTCGGAATGTGTGAGTTCGATGCCGCTGTCGGCGACCGCCACCAGCACGCCCTTGCCACTGAGCCCAAGCGCATAGGCGTCGGCGGCGTTGATCTGCGCCAGACCATAACTGGCGTTATATTCGGGCGTCACGAAATACGCGGGCGCCGGTGCCATGGCGGCACGCGGGAGATTGCGGGCGGGACGGCCGAAGAATGCGTCCGGCAGCGAGGGCAGGTCCGAGGCCGAAACGACAACCGGCATGAGAGCGGCAAGAAGCGATGCCGCGGTCGCGCTGAGGAAGGCGGAGCGAAGAAGGGCGCGGCGCGTGGCGATGATCGGCATAGGCAAGGCTCGTCAACGTCGTCCAGCAGGCGTGGACTGGTTGATCGGCGCGTAACATGGAATGAAAACCGGAGAGACGACGGAGAGGCGACGCTGCGTCCCAATCATCCGGGGCGGCGTGTCAGCATTCTGCGATCGGCCTCTTTACGTTATCGCAGCTCTCTCTCGTTTAAAAAGCGTCGCCGATGCCTGGTAACGGGCGGTGCTCGAGAAGGGGGCAGGCTGGGCGATGGGCAGGGATGGCGATCAGGCGCGCCAGCTTTTCGGGAGCTGGCGTGAGACCATTGCGCCGATCTTCGACGTCCGGCCGCTCGCGGGCGACTGGGACGCCGGTTTCCATGCCGAACTCGATCGGCACCACCTGAGCACGGCACTGGTTGGGCAGGTGGCGACGAGCGCCCAGCATTATGAACGCTCGGAAAGCCTCATCGGTGCGGTCGGCGTCGATCACCTGCTGATCCAGAGGTACGAGGCTGGTTATACGACGCTCGATCTGGATGGCGAAGAAGTCCATGCCGGCCCGGGCGACGTCCTGGTTTTCGACCTGTCCCGCCCGGTTCGCTCGCATGCCACCGACATGCGGGCGGTCAACCTGGTGTTGCCGCGCAGCCTGCTTGCGCTCGACGCCGGCAGTCTGGACCGCGTGCATGGCACCGTTCTGTCCGGGGCAAGCCCGCTCGGCTCGCTGGCGGGCGACCATCTGCGCAGCCTGCTGAAGGCAGCACCCACGCTCGAGCCGGCGGCGGCCCCCGATATCGCCAAGGCCAGCGCGCAACTGCTTTCGGCCTGCCTGTCGCCAGCGCTGATGCGCGAAAGCGAGGCCCCGGCAACGCTGACGGCGAGCGTGGCGATGATCTGCCGCTTCATCGATCGGCGGATCGGCGATCCCGCTCTGGATGCCAGAATGCTCTGCAGTGCATTCGGCCTGTCGCGCTCGGCGCTCTACCGCCTCTTCGCTCCGATCGGCGGCGTCTCCGATTATATTCGCCAGCGCCGGCTGGCGCGCGCCCGCCTGGCACTCAATACGTCGACGCGTGGAAGGGGCGGCATCGGGAAGATCGCGCGTCAGTTCGGGTTTTCGAGCGACGATGCCTTCTCGCGCGCCTTCAAGGCTCAGTTCGGCATCGCGCCGCGCGACGTCGCGCATCTGCGCCTGTCACCGTCGCTCGAAGCGGGCGATGGCAGCCTGGCGAACTGGCTCCGGCACCTGACCTGACTGTCGACTTTCGGCTGAAGCCCCAGAGACGGCATTGTCGCAGCCGAGATGTGACTCACGAGAACCATGGGCCAGCTCTCGGCTACTGTCGGATGACCTGCGTCATCGAACACTGAAACGGAATGCGCTCGGGCCGTTCGCGTGGAAGGCTGCTGCGCCCGAATTGGCGCTATGGTTTGGCGACGGCCCGGAATGCAGCCGCCAACTTCCTGATCGCGATCTCGATCTCCATGGGCGTATAGGCGGCAAAGCCCATCAGGAAACCGGCTGCAGCATCGCTTCGATCATGAAGCGCTGACAATCCCAGGAGCTCGACGCCGGAACGCCGCGCAGCGTCGATGGCGCTGCGTTCGGATAGACCATCTCTCAGCAAGCAGGGCATCTGCAGCCCGCCGACGGGAATGCGCGGCTCGATAAAGTCCGACAGGTACGTTTCGACAAGGCCGACAAGCGTATCGAGTCGCTGCGCATAGATACTGCGCATGGTGCGGATATGGGCGCCGAAATGTCCGCCTTCGATGAACCGCGCCAAAGTGAGTTGAGCCATCGGGGCGGAATGCCCATCGAGGAGAGTGCGCGCGACGGTCATCGGCTCCACCAGCTGCGGCGGCAATACGGCATAGCCGATCCGCAAGCCTGGAAAGAGAGATTTGGTGAAGGTGCCGATATAGATCGTCCGGTCATGTCGATCGAGCCCCTGCACGCAGGCCATCGGCTTCCCGGCATAGTGGAATTCGCTGTCGTAATCGTCTTCGATGATCCAGGCTTGATGCCGCCTCGCCCACTCGATCAAGGCCAGGCGCCGATCCAGTGCCAGTGTCGCGCCGGTCGGGAACTGATGGGACGGCGTCAACGAAACGGCTTTCGCCTTGCGTGGTTCGGCCAGAATCTGCTCGACGGCGATTCCCTGCAGGTCCACCGGGATCGGGACGCATTCCAGCCCGGCTGCGTCGAACCCTTTGCGTGCGCCGTAATAGGCTGGGTCCTCGATGAAGATCCGGTCGCCGGGATCGAGTAACAGGCTGGCGCACAGCATCATGGCTTGCTGTGAACTGGTGAGGATTAGCACCCGGTCTGCTGTCGCGCGCGCGCCGCGTTCGAGATTCACGTAGTCGGCGATGACGCGGCGCAGCGCTTCGATTCCTTGCGGGTCGCCATGTGCCAGGGCTTGGATGCCGACTTCCCGGCGCACCTGCCGTTCCAGCCTCTCCCAGAGCGGAAGCGGAAAGGCCCGGGTTTCCGGAACCCCGGGCGCAAAGGGCTGAGGCGACAGCATCTCGCGCACCCCGCCGCTGCTGAACATGGCGTTTCCGCGCTTGCTGAGGTTGGGGGCCTGGTGGCGCAGCAACGCTTCCCGTCGAACGGCCCGATGGCCGGTCGTGAATTCCGAGATCTGCGCCACGAAACTGCCGCTGCCGACACGGCGCTCGATGAAGCCTTCGGCATGAAGCCGGCCATAGGCCGCTTCGACGGTATCCCGCGACACACCCAGCGACGTGGCAAGGGCACGCGAGGCCGGCAAGGGCTTTCCTGGCCCAAGCGCCCCGTCGACGATCAACTGCCGGATGGCGCGCTGGATTCGTTCGTGAAGGGGCATGGCCGCATGAGCGGGATGAGCGATCCACGCCTTCGCGGATTCCAATTGGGAATGCCTGAACAAATGGTCTGAACCTCTTGAGCGAAATGGCGGGTCATACCGGGCCATTCACTGGCTATGTGTCAACCCGGCTCGCCGTCGCGTGCTCCCCGAGCTCCAGGAGGTCTTTTCAGGATCATGTCGCCTCGCACTGCAACGTCTTCCATTCGCTTGAGTGACCTGCCGCACCCGGTCGTCGCCGGCCTGATCTCCGTCATTGTCAACTATGGCGGCACCTTCATCCTGGTCTTCCAAGCTGCGAAGGTCGCAGGGTTGAGCCCCGAGCTGACGGCGTCCTGGGTCTGGTCGGTCTCGATCGGCGTGGGGCTGACGGGTCTCTTTCTGAGCTGGCGCTACCGTGAGCCGATCATCACCGCCTGGTCGACGCCGGCGGCGGCTTTCCTCGTCGCCGCGCTCGGCACCACGCCTTACGCCGAGGCCGTCGGCGCCTACATGATCTCGGCCGCGGCCTTCGTGGTGCTGGGGCTGTCGGGCTGTTTCGAGAAGGTTATCCGGTTGATCCCACCGGGCATCGCTTCCGGTCTGCTGGCCGGCATCCTGCTGCAGTTCGGCATCGGCGCGTTCGGCGGCGCGAGCATCGATCCGATGCTCGTCGGCTTGCTGGTCGGCGCCTATGTGGTGCTGAAGCGCTTCTCGGCGCGCTATGCCGTGGTCGGCATCCTGATCATCGGACTGGGCTTCCTGCTCGTGCAGGGACGGGTCGATCTTTCGGGGCTGAAGCCGGCCTTTGCAATGCCTGTCTTCACGATGCCGGCTTTCTCGCTGAATGCGCTCCTGTCGATCGCCCTGCCGCTTTTCCTGATCACGTTGAGCGGCCAGTACATGCCCGGGATGCTCGTGCTGCGAAATGACGGCTTCAAGACCAGCGCCAACCCGATCGTCACCGTGACCGGCCTCGGCTCGCTCATCATGGCGCCTTTCGGGTCGCATGCCTTCAATATCGCGGCGATCACCGCCGCGATCGCCACCGGGCGAGAGGCTCACGCCGACCCGTCGAAGCGCTGGATCGCGGGCATCGCCGCCGGCTGCTTCTATGTGCTCGTGGGGATATTCGGTGTCACGCTGGCCGCCGTCTTCATGGCTTTCCCGGCGACCTTCATCACCACGCTGGCCGGCCTGGCGCTGCTCGGCACGATCGGAGGCAGCCTCGCGGGAGCGATGGCCGATCCGGTGTCCCGCGAAGCCGCGCTCATCACGTTCCTGGCCTCGGCCGCGAACATCAAGCTGCTCGGGATCGGCGGGGCATTCTGGGGGTTGGTCATCGGGCTCGTCGCCCATCTCGTTCTGAATGGGGGCTTGCCGCGCAGCAGGCCGGCCGTCAGCGGGGCCGCTGCAAAGTGACGGCAAAGCTGCGCGCTTCCCGTTTCGTTTTGGAGCCCCTGACGGCCCCGATTTCGAGCGGGGCGCGCGAACTCTCGCCCATCGAGCGCCGCACGGCGCAGTTTCGAGAGCGCGCGCACCGATCGGATTGCGCTCTCCCAGGCGGGTCGATTGCGCCGGAATCAGGCCAAATCCTTGCGATAGACGATGAAGCCGGACCGCAAGGCGACATCGTCATAGAGCCTGCGCGCGGTCGCGTTGGTTTCATGCGTGTGCCAATAGACGCGCCCGGCCCCGGCATGGCCCGCATGCTCGTAGACGCCAGCGATCAACATCCGGCCGACGCCCTTGCCCCTTGCGACCTCCCGCGTGAACAGGTCCTGCAGATAGCAGGTCGGCCCGATCATCGTGGTGCTGCGATGGAAGATGTAGTGCGTGAGGCCGACGAGCTCGCCGGCACATTCCGCGACCAAACCGTGGACCGGCTCGTAGGCGTCGAAGAAGCGTGCCCAGGTGGTCTGCGTGATGTCGCCCGGCAGCGCAGTCTGGCCGGCTCGACCATAGAAGCGGTTATAGCCGTCCCACAGCGTCCGCCATTGCGCGAAATCGCGGCGCTCGACGGTTCTGATTGCAATATCCATCACGCAGCCCCCACCTGCCTGTTCCACGGTTCGCCGGCGATGAGCTTCGTGGCCAGCAGCTCCGCCGCAATCGCGAGGATGCGTTCGCCCTTTTCCACCGAAGCGCGACGGGCGTCGCCGCGAACGCCGCTGGGGCAGAAATCCTTGAAGGAGCTCCAGAGCAGCAGGGGATCGCTCAGCGGTGACGCATCGCCCTTGCTGTATCCGGGTTGAAAAGCTTCCCCCAACCGATCGACCCGAACCAGATCGGGGCGCGCGGCCATCATCATGGAGGTTTCGGCCTCACAGGCATGCTGCAGGATCAGCTGGTCTTCGAGGATCGCCTCCAGAGCGCTCTGCTGATTCGGCAACAGTGTGTAGGTCGTGCTCGCCACCGCCAGCCCTGTCTCCTGCGTCAAGGCATCCGTCAGCACATGCAGTGCCGAGATATTGCCGCCATGCCCGTTCACGAGCAGGAGCCTGCGGAAGCCGGCGACCCTGATCGACGTGACGATGTCGCGGAGCAAGGCGTGATAGGTCGCCATGGAGACGCTGAAGCTGCCGCCGAATGCGATGTGATGCTGGGCGAGCCCGATCCAGACCGTCGGGGCGATGAGGATCGGCCGATGCGGCGAGACGAGACGGGCCATGCGCTCCACGACAGCCTCGGTCAGGATGGTGTCGCAGCCGGTCGGCAAATGCGGGCCGTGCTGCTCGGTGGAGCTCAACGGCAACACCACGATGGCGTCGCGTCGCGCAAGGTCATTGAGATCTTCGGCCGTTCGCGCGGCCCAATGGAGATCGGATAGCATGGCAGCCTTTCGTCGGGATGACAGGCGCTGCGGTTCCGGTATTGCCGCGCGCCAGGGCTATTTCCATAGGGCCGAACTGACCCGGCGAGCTCAGCCAATTCAGGCAGCATGACCAAGCCACTTTCACCATCGCGATCGACGGCCGAGATCCTGCTCACGCTGCTGGAAACAGCTGCTCCGGCTGCCACCTTGGCGGCACGGTTGCAGCAGGCCGTGCGGCGCCTCGTGCTGGACGGACATGCCTCGGGTGGCGCGCGCCTGCCGTCGAGCCGGGCACTGGCAAGGCAAGCCCGCATTGCCCGCGAAACCGTCGATACCGCCTATCATCAGCTTGAGCTCGAAGGATTTGTCGTGCGGAGGCACGGCAGCGGCACCTTTGTCGCACCACGCGATGCCGTCCTCGCCGGCTCCGATCGCCGAGCGTGCGCATCGAGCCGCGGGATTGCGGGACTGTCCGAGCGCGGACTATCCCTGACCGCCGGCGGAGGTGTCATTGATCGTGGAAGGCCAGTGCCTTTCACCTTGCTTCCGGATGTCGAAGCCTTTCCGCTGCAAATCTGGCAGCGCATTGCGGCGCGCGCCGCCCGTGGGCGCTCGCGCGCGGAGCTGCTCTATGCCGAGGCGCAAGGGTATCTGCCGCTACGCGAGGAGATCGCGCACTACCTGGCGGCCTCCCGCGGGATCGCCGCTAGCCCCGGGCAGATTCTCGTCCTCAGCAGTTCCCAGCAGGCCCTCGGCCTGATCGCCAAACTCGTCGCCTCGGCCGGCGATCAGATCGCCATCGAAGATCCCGGCTACCACGGTGCACAGATGGCGTTCCGGGGCGCCGGCACCACGCTGCTACCCATATCCGTCGATCAGGATGGGCTTGTGGTCGAACGCCTCGTTAAAGCGGAAGGACAGGTCCGCGCCGTCTACGTCACGCCGTCGAACCAGTATCCGCTTGGCGTCACCATGTCGCTCGACAGGCGGTTGGCGCTACTCGATTGGTCGGAGAGGAGCGGTTCCTGGATCATCGAAGACGATTACGACAGCGAATTCCGTTACGATGGCAGGCCTATCGCCGCGCTGCAGAGCCTGAATGCCGGCGGGAACGTCCTCTATGTCGGCACCATGACCAAGGTGCTGTTTCCGGGGCTGCGCATTGCTTACCTCGTCGTGCCCGAGCCTCTGGTCTCAGCCTTCGTCGCCGGGCGCTCGCTGATCGACGGCTCCGCCGCCAAGTTCAATCAGGTGGTGCTGGCCGAATTCATGCGCGAGGGGCATTTTGCCGCCCATACCCGGCGGATGCGGCAGATATACCAGGCGCGCCGCGATCTCTTTATCGCGGCCTTTGAGCGGCATCTGGGCGACTTCGCCACGTGCAACGTGCCGCGGGCGGGCCTCCACGTCACTGCGCGGTTGAAGAGCCCATATGACGAGGCAGAAACGCTTGCCGTCGCGGATCATGCGGGCCTCGCCCTGCGCGGCCTTGACCGGCTGACACTCGGTCCCAGTTCGGCGCGAGGCTGGCTGATGGGCTTCGCCTCGCGACCACCACAAGACATGGAGAATGCATTGCGGCATCTCGCGAGCGCTCTGCGGGAGGGATCCGACGCCCCCGCCGATCTGAACGTCCGGAACTGACGCGATCTTCGCCGTTCGAGATCGCCGGTCGCTGTGAGATTCCTGGTCCGCTTTCCGGCGCCCCTTAGAGCATTTTCCGATCAGGTTGCATCATATCCTGCCGCAGCGAAGTAGTTGCGACATTCTTCTGGCTCGAAGATGCCGATAAGCGTCCCGATGGCGTTCCAGAGGCCATCGACGGTTCGTTCGGCGGCTTTTCGGAGCAGGGCCTTGAGCTTGGAGAAAGCCATCTCGATCGGATTGAAGTCTGGGCTGTAGGGCGGCAGGTGGCGGAGTTCGGCGCCGATGGCCTCGGTCAGCTCGCGCACTTTCGGGCCTTTGTGGCTGGAGAGATTGTCCATCACGACAACGTCGCCGGAGCGCAGCTCGGGCACGAGCACTTTGGCGACATAGGTCTCGAAGGCATCGCGATTGATCGGCCCGTCCAGCACCCAGGGCGCGATGAAGCCGCGAAGGGTCAACGCCCCGACAAAGGTCGTCGTTTTCCAGTGACCATGCGGTGTCGCCATCCGCAGGCGCTCGCCACGCGGAGAACGGCCGTAGCGGTGGGCCATGTTGGTCGAGGTCCAGGTCTCGTCGATGAAACCGCTCACCAGCCTGGCGATGCGTCAGACCCTCCGCGACAGCCGCCAGAACTCGAACCCGAAGATCGACCGACAAAGCTTTCGACATGCATGCCAGCCTCCATCCGGCACACAGTCTGAATCAGCTCAAACCTGATTTGGGAATCCCAATCCGATCCAATCAGATCGAAATCGGCTCTAGTCGACGCTGGCCGGGATCGACGACACCTGCGACGTCCAAGCGTTCATGGGGCCTGGGACATGCCGCGCCAGGTCCCGCGTGATGGGGAGCTGGCTCGCCGCGCGACAGGCGCACGGCGAGCACCGCCAGACCGACGAGTCGGGAAGCGCGCGAAAAGCGGAGACAAGCTGGTCTCCAAGCAGTTCCTCCCCGAGCAAGGTGTCGAAGGCACGGATGCCGTTGCTCTCGCGGTGTTCGATCCACCAGGAGGTCACATCGCGAACGCTCTAGCTGTAGAAGATGCCGCCATCCACATTGAGAGCCTGTCCGGTCACGAAGGCCGCGTCGTCCGAGGCGAAGAAGGCGACCGGCCCGACCACGTCTTCCGGATTGCCGAGCCGGTGCAGGTCGGTGACCTTCTCGAAATAGGCGACGCGCTCGGGATCGCGCAGGTTGTTCATCCCCATCTCGGTCTGGATGATGCCGGGGCAGACGGCATTCACGGTGATGCCGTGCTGGCCGAGCTCCATAGACGAGACGCGGGTGAAACCGACCACCGCTGATTTCGATGCGGCGTAATGGGACTGGCCCGGCCCGCCGGTGCGCGCGGCCAGCGAGGCGATGTTGACGATGCGGCCGTAGCGCCGCTCGCGCATATGCGGGATCAGCGCCTGCGTCATCTGGAACACGCCGCGCGCATTGACGGCGAAGGTGGTGTCCCAGATCTCGGGCGTCAGCTCCTCGATCGAAGCGAGCTTCAGGATGCCGGCATTGTTGACGAGGGCATCGACATGGCCGAGCCCGCGCACGGCCTCGTCGGCCGAGCGGCGGCAATCCTCGGGGTTGCTGACATCGGCCATGATGGTGACGCAGCGCCGGCCCCTCTCGGCAATCTCGCCCGCGACCGCTGCGAGAGCGGCCTGCTGCGGGCCGATATCGGTGAGCGCGAGATCATAGCCGCGCTCGGCAAGTCCAAGGGCGATGGCCCGGCCGATGCCGCGGCTGGCGCCCGTGACGATGGCGTGTCTGGTCATGTCGGTTCTCGCTTCGGATGGGAAAGAGGTCACAGGGTCCAGCGCTCTCAGGCGGCCTTGCGGACCGGCAGGCTGTTCATCGCCCGCACGGTCTCGTCGAAGGAAACGAGGTTGGCGCCGGAACCCAGGCCGGTGGCGACGAGCGCCGCCGTCGCCGTCGCGAGCCTGGCGCATTCGGTCAGTTCCCAGCCGCGGACGAGCCCGGCGATGAAGCCGCCGGAATAGGCATCGCCGCAGCCGGTCGTGTCGCGCACCGGGACTTCGAAGGCCGGCATCGTGAAGTGCCGGCCATCCCGCGTCATCACGAAGGAACCTTCGCCGCCGAGCGAGATCGCGCAGGCGCCCGCGCCCCGCTCGATGAAGAAGCGGGCGCAGGCGGCCGGATCATGCGTCCCGACCATCACGGCCGTCTCGTCGATGCTCGGCATGAAGAAGTCGACCTCGGGCAGGAGCGGCTCCAGCAGCGCCAGGGTCTCCGGGCGGGCCGAGATCAGGTCGAGGGTCGTCGTGCGGCCAGCCTTGCGCGCATCGGCGAGCAGCGCCCGCGAAGGCTCGCCATCCATCGCCAGCAGCGAGCCGACGCCGCCGAGATGGACGATGCGTCCCTCGCAGGCGCGGGCCTGCGCGGCGGCCGAGATGCGCCAGCGGGCGGAGGCGCCGCGGGCGTGAAGCGCCGGGCGCGACCCGTCCGGCCGGATCGGCAGGATCGTGGCCGAGGTCGGGCTGCCGGCCATGCGCTCCATCATCGAGACGTCGATGCCGTCGCGCCGCAACGCATCGAGCACCCAATCGGCCTTCTCGTCCGCGCCGACGGCGCCGACCGCGAGCGCCTTCAGGCCGAGCCGCGCGCAGGGAACGACGGTTCCGCCCGCCGTGCCCGCGACGGTGAGGCGGATTTCGTCGATCAGGTAGCGCGTCCCGCCGGGCGGAATATCGCTCACCGGCACGCCGAGGATATCGAGGATGTAGGAGCCGCAGACGCTGACATCATGGGTGGGCGACATGGCAGGTTTCTCGGACGATGGAAGCGGGAGGAGGGGGGCGCAGACCGGCGCGACGACGTCGCGTCAGCCCGCGGCGGCCGGTGAGGGAGCGTGCGGCTTCCGCTCGCGCAGGCCGTACTGGCCCCAGCGCTTGAGGATGCTGTCGATCTCCTCGTCCGGCAGCAGCGGCGGCGTGCCGATCTGGAGGCAGCCGTGATACTGCCGCGCCAGGGTCTCGACCTCGACCGCGAGCCAAAGCGCCTTGCGCAGGCTGACCCCGGTCGCGATCAGGCCGTGATGGGCGAGCAGGCAGGCGCGCCGGTCGGCCAGCGCCTCCAGCGCGAGCCGCGAAAGCTCGGCCGTGCCGTACTGGGCATAGGGCGCGCAGGGGATGTCGTTTCCGCCGGCGGCGGCGATCATGTAGTGGATCGCGGGGATGCTGCGATGCATGATCGCCAGGGTCGTGCAGTAGGTCGGGTGGGCGTGGACCACCGCGTTTGCCTCCGGCTTCGCCTTGAGGATGTCGAGGTGGAAACGCCACTCCGTGGAGGGGACGTTGCCCTCCCGCGCCGTCCAGCCGCCGTCCCAGTCCATGAAGACGATGTCATCGGGCGTCATCTGGTCATAGGCCAGCCCGGACGGCGTCAGCAGGATCCCGTCATCGACGCGAACGCTGATATTGCCCGACGTGCCCTGGTTGATGCCCGCGGCGGTCATCTCGCGGCAGGCCATGACGATGGATTGCCGCAACTCGCGGTCGTCCCGGCTGGTCATTGCATCGTGTTCCCTATGTCAGAACAGCATTCCATGACTGCGGCGAGACGCGCCTCGTCTGTGCCGAGGCGCGCGCCGGACCTTCCGATCAGCGGCTGACGTCGATGACCACGCGGCCGCGGATCCTGCCGGCGACGATCTCTTCCGCCAGCGCCGGCAGGGCCGACATCGGCTCGACGCGGGCGATGCGGCCGAGCTGCGCCTTGTCGAGATGCGCGGCCAGCGTCTTCCAGGCGCGCTCGCGCTTGCCGGCCGGTGCCATCACGCTGTCGATGCCGAGCAGGCTGACGCTCCGCAGGATATGCGGCGCGACGGTCGCCGGAAGATCCATGCCGCCCGCAAGCCCGCAGGCCGCGACCGCCCCGCCATAGGCCGTCTGCGCCAGCACATTGGCCAGGGTGGTCGAGCCGACGGAATCGACCGCGCCGCCCCAGCGCTCCTTCTGCAGCGCGCCGCCCTTCTCCGCGAGAGCGGCCCGGTCGACGAAGCCGGTGGCGCCGAGCTCCGACAGATAGGCATGGGTTTCCGGCCTGCCGGTCGCCGCGGTGACCGTGTAGCCCTTGCGGGCGAGCAGGCTGATCGCGGTCGAGCCGACCCCGCCGGCAGCGCCCGTCACCAGCACCTCGCGCCCGCCGGGTGCGATCGCGCCCCAGTCCTCGAGCGCATCGACGCAGAGCGCCGCCGTATAGCCGGCGGTCCCGATGCCCATGGCCTCCTCGAAGCTGAAGGCGTCGGGCAGCCGCGTCAGCCATTGCGGCTTCAGCTTCTGGAAGCGCGCATAGCCGCCCCATTCCGTCTCGGACAGGCCCCAGCCATTGACCAGGACCTTGTCGCCCGGCTTCCAGTCGGGCGAGCGGCTTTCGACCACCGTTCCGGCGAGGTCGATCCCCGCCACCATCGGCAGCCGTCGCGCGATCCGGCCCTTGCCGCTGATCGCCAGGCCGTCCTTGTAATTCAGCGTCGAGAAGGAGATTTCCACGAGCACGTCGTGGTCGGGCAGGTCCGCCACTGTGAGATCGCGGAACTCCGCGCGCGGGCGCCCGTCGTGATCGACGATCATCATGGCCCGGAAACTATCGTTCATGGTTCGACCCTGTCGCTGTTGCGATGATTTCGTTTCGCGGATGCGCCGGCTCGCGGCACATCGGCTGTTCTCACTGCCCCGGCAGATGGCCGAGCGCCGCGCTGATCGAGCGCGCTGCCTCTCGGACGTCTTCCGAAAACTGCTTCAATTCCTTGCGCTTCAGCCGCGAGTCCGGGCCCGAGATGCCGATCGCGCCGGCAACCTCGCCGGCCCGGCCGAGGACCGCGCAGGCGCAGGCGGCGATCCCGTCGCGCCACTCTCCTTGCAGGACCATGGCGTAGCCCTGCTGCCGGATCTGCCGGATATCGGCCATGAGCTCCTCGGGTGTCACCCGCGTCGTTGCGGTGAAGCGCTTGAAGAGCGGCCGGAAACGATCGAGCGCCTCATCGGGTTCGTGTGCCAGCATGGCCTTGCCGGTCGCCATCGCGAAGGCCGGCGCGCGCATGCCGACGCTGGTATGGGCCCTGATCTGATGCTTGCTCTCGATCTTGTCGACATAGACCACGTCGGTGTCGTCGAGCACCGAGAGGTGGACCGTCTCCCCGGTGGCCTGGGCCAGGCGTTCCATCGCCGGGCGGGCGATCGAGACCAGGTCCAGGCGCCGGACGACGTTGTTTCCGAGCTCCCATATCTTCAGCGTCAGCTCATAGGTGCTGTTCGGCGGCGTCTGCCGGACGAAGCCCTGGGCCTGCAGGGTCGCCAGCAGGCGGTGCACGTTGCTCTTCGTGAATGCGAGCTCCTTCGCGAGATCGGTGATCCCGCGAGGCTTGTTGCTGCGCGCCAGAACCTCGAGGAGCCGTAGCCCCTTCGTGAACGCCTTGTCCATCGTGTAAACCCGGTCTCCTGAACCTGGTTATCTCTATGCCCGGCCGCGCTCCGCGGGAAGACGGCCGCCTTGGCGGCGGCCGTTTCCGGGGGGCGGCTACTTCGCCAGCAGCGCGTTGAGCTTTTCCTGCCCGTGCTCCTCATTGGTCGAACGGCCGTCCGGCGAGGGCGCGCCCCAGTAGTCCGGGCTCCATTCGATCGCCTGGGCGAGGTTCTTCGGGTTGTTCGCCCAATAGATGCTGACCTTCGGATCGGCCGCGTCGAAGACCACGGAAGAGGGCAGCGCGACCGGGAAGTTGGAGGTGAGCGCGGCCGCTCGCTTGGGGTCGAGCCGCCAGGACAGGACCTTCAGCGCATTCTCGTAGTTCGGCGCGCCCTTCGGGATCGAGAAGAAGTCGTAATAGACGAAGCCCTGGTTCCAGGTGATCGCGACCGGCGCGCCCTCGAGCGCGAATTTGCTCATCGAGCCGGTATAGGCCATGCACATGTCGGCCTCGCCATCGAGCAGGAGCTGCGGCGGCTGTGCGGCGGTGGTCCACCACTTGGTCACATGGGGCTTGATCTCGGCGAGCTTCTTCAACGCCCGGTCCATGTCGATCGGATAGAGCTTGTCCTTCGCCACGCCGTCCGCCATCAGCGCGGCCTCGAAGGTGAAGCGGGACCAGGCCGGCATGCAGCGCCGCCCCGGGAATTTCTTCACGTCCCAGAAATCGGCCCAGCTCTGAGGCTCGCTGCCGGCCTTGTACTTGTCCTTGTTCCAGGCGAGGCCGACGCCGATGACCTGAAGCGCGACGCCCTTGGGCCGCTTGAGATTGTCCGGCATCACCGCGAGCGTCTTCTGCGCGGGCTCGGACAGCTTCTTGTAGTCGATGTCCGCCAGGCAGCAATCGCCGAGGATCTTGGTCTCCTGGTCGAAGATGAAGGCGAGGTCCCAGGCTGCCTTCCCGGCTTCGGCCTGAGCCTTCAGCCGCGGGCCGCTTCGCGCCTCCTGGACGGTCACCACCTTGATGCCCGTCTCCTTCTCGAACGGTCCGTACATGATCTTGCGCAGGGCTTCGCCATAGGCGCCGCCCGGGTCCTGCACGATCACCTCCTTGCTCTGGGCCGATGCGCCCTGAGCCAGGCCGAGCGGCAGCGCCATCGCCGCCAGGGCGGGGAGCATCCGCCAGAACTTCATACGTTGCACCATGTCTTTCCTCCCTCTTCTTTTGTTGAGTGCGTATCAGGCGCCGGCGCGGGTTCGCGCCAGCACCGGGCCCGCGAGCGCGAGCCCGATCACGACCAGCAGGACCTCGAGCGAGGAGACCACCGCCAGGACCGGGTTGAGCTGGTAGTTGATGTCGGCCCAGAGCATCAGCGGCAGCGTCTTGAGCTGTGCGCTCGACAGGAACAGCGACAGCACCAACTCGTCGAACGAGTGCAGAAAGGCGAAGAAGGTCGCGGCCGCCAGACCGGGCGCGATCGCCGGCAGCGTCACCGTGCGGAAGACGGTGAGCGGGGACGCGCCATGCAGGGCGGCCGCCTGTTCGAGGCGCCTGTCGACGCTCTGGAGCGCGGCCGAGACGATGATCACGACGAGCGGAATGCCGCCGATCGCATGCGCTGAGGCCAGGCCCCAGATCGACCCCACCAGATCGAAGCGCAGGAACAGGCTGTAGAGCGAAAGGCCGAGTACCACCGGCGGCACGATCACCGGGCTGACGAGCAGCAGCATGATGATCGACTTGCCACGGATCTCACTGCGTACGATCCCCATCGCGGCGGAGGCGCCGAGCACCACCGAGATCCCGGCCGACGCGGCGGCGATCACTGCGGAATGCCAGAAGGCGTCCATCCAGTTCGGGTCGGAGAAGAATTTCTCGTACCAGCGCAGCGAGAAGCCCGGCGGCGGGAAGGTGAGGAAGGAGGCGCTGCTGAACGAGATCACCATCACCACGAGAATCGGCAGGATCAGCGTGGCGATCACCGCCCCGGCCAGAATGAAGACGGTCCAGCTTCCCCAGGCGGGGCTGAGCCGGCTCAGCAGCCGCAGGATGGGCCAGCCGATCCGGTCGGCGATGCCGCTGAGGAGGCTCCGCCGCGGGGCGCCCTCGCTCGCGCGAGCGGCCGCTGCATGCGCTGCCCCGCCTTCTGCTTTGCTGCCGCCCCAGATGAACTCGAAGCCGAGGAAATGGCCGGCGACGCCGACGAAGAGCAGGGTGATGACCAGGAGCACGACGGCGAGCGCCTGGAGGAAGCCTTCGCTGTTGATGAAGTCGGCCTGCTGCACGATGTGCATGGCGAACATCTGGTCGCCCGGCCCGCCGAGCAGGGTCGGCGTGATGAAGAAGCCGAGCGCGGCCACGAAGACGAGCAGAAAGCCCGCCCCCATTCCCGGCAGGGTGAGCGGCAGGAGGATGCGCCAGAAGGTGGCGATCGGCCCGGCGCCGGAAGCCTGCGCGGCGCGCGGCAGCGCCGCATCGAGGCGCGACACGCTGGAATAGATGCTGAGCACCATGATCGGCAGCAGTACCGCTGTCATGCCGAGCAGGACCGTGCCGCGGTTGAACAGAAGCTGGGCAGGCTCGCTCAGAACGCCCAGCCCGGTCAGCAGCTTGTTCACCGGGCCGTTGCGGCCGAGCAGGACCATCCAGGCATAGGTGCGGATCAGGATCGCGATAAAATAGGGCAGGATCACCGCCGCCGTGATCAGGATCTGGGTGATGCCGGAGGTGCGCCGGATGAGAAGCGCGGTGGGATAGCCGAGCAGCAGGCACAGGGTCGCGACGGTCAGGGATATCTGCATCGTCCGGACGAGCGAATCCCAGTAGAGCGGCACCGAGAACACGCGTTCGAAGAAGACCGACCATGTCGGCCCGCTGACGCTGAGGCGGAAGAGGTCGATGACCGGCAGCAGATAGATGAAGCCGAGGAAGAGCCCCGCCGGCAGCAGGAGCAGCGCCGGGTTGGAGAGTCTGCCGAGGAGGCTCCTGCGCCTGTCTCCGGCGAAGGTGGTTGCGGCGACGCTCACGCGAGCACCCAGCAATCAGCCGCGCCCCAGCTCACATGGAGCCGTTCTCCGGCCGCGGGCAAGCTCCGCCCGGCCGCATCCATGCAGCGGATCAGCAGCGTCTCTCCACTGTCGGCCCGCGCCTCGATCCGCAGGATCTCGCCGAGGAACAGCGCCGAGGTCACTGTGACCGGCATCGCGTGCGGCCCGGGGCCGTCGGCGATGGCGATCCGTTCCGGCCGCACGAGCACCGTCGCGCGCCCGACCTCGATGCCGTGCCCCGCGTCGGCCTCGAAGACGTAGCCGGCACGGTTGCGCAGCGCCATCGTCGCGCCGCGGCGCTGGACGATCTCGGCCTCGATCAGGTTGCTCTCGCCGACGAAGGAGGCGACGAAGCGGTTCTGCGGATGCCGGTAGATGTCGACCGGCGTGCCGATCTGCACGATCCGCCCGGCATCCATCACGGCGATGCGGTCGCTCATCGTCAGTGCCTCGCCCTGATCATGGGTGACGAACAGGATGGTGCTGCCGATCGCGCGATGCAGCTCGCGGATCTCGATCTGGATGGATTCCCTGAGCCGCCGGTCGAGCGCGCTGAGCGGCTCGTCCATGAGGACGATCCGCGGGCGCCGGACGATGGCGCGGGCGATGGCGACACGCTGCTGCTGGCCGCCGGACATCTGCGAGGGCGTCTTCTGCGCATGCTCGGAAAGCCGCATGATCTCGAGCGTCTCGGCGACGCGGCGTTCCGCGGTGGTGCGGTCGACGCCGGCCATGCGCAGCGGGAACGCCACGTTCTGCGCCACCGTCATGGTCGGAAAGAGCGCATAGCTCTGGAAGACCATGCCGAAGCCGCGCTTATGCGTCGGGACATGATCGATCGGCGCGCCGTCGACATGCATCTCCCCGCTGTCGAGCTTCTGGAAGCCGGCGATGAGGTTGAGCAGCGTCGTCTTCCCGCTCCCCGAGGGGCCGAGCAGGGTGATGAACTCACCCGGCTGGATGTCGAGGGAGATGCAGTCGGCTGCGCGGAAATCGCCGTAGGTCTTGACCACGTTGCGCAGGACGATGCCCGCGCCGATCGAGCTCTGCGCCCGGGCCGCCCCCGACATCCCGGCACCCGCCGACGGCTCGGCGAGAGACGCCAGTTCAGTCGCCATCACGTTTCCTCCGGTGTTCTGAAATATAGAACGCTATTCTGTTTTCTTTCAATAATCAGCTTGATCGCGACGCTGTCAAGCTGTCTCATCAAGGTCGGGCGATGCTTGGGGGACGATCGGCGACGGCAGCGTCCAAGGCCGTATTGACAGCGCGGCGAGCAGGCCGTTACGCTATTTTCAGAATATCGTTCTATAATTCAGAACAATGCGGCGCCGCATCCAGATACCGGCTTCGCAGGCGGAACGGAGGAACGCGATGGACCTGCAGGGCATGGCGCGCCGTGTCGAGGCGGGGATGCAGCTGGCTTTGCCGGTCGACTATGCCGGGGTCTCGATGGCGATGACCCGGGCCCTGATCGAGCATGGCGCCGGCGATCTCGATCTCTTCTGCGTCCCCACCGGTGGCTTGCAGGTCGACCAGCTGGTCGGCGCCGGGCTCGTCCGCTCGGTCGAGACCAGCGCGGTCTCGCTCGGCGAGGCGGGTGGCGCACCCCGCTTCAACCAGGCGATTGCGCAAGGCCGGGTCGTGGTCAGGGACGCGACCTGTCCGGCGATCCATGCCGCGCTGATGGCCGCACAGAAGGGCAATCCCTTTCAGCCCCTGCGCGGCATCATCGGTAGCGACATCCTCCGCTTCCGGCCGGATTGGCGGGTGATCGACAATCCCTTCGCCGAAGACGGCGACCCGATCGTCCTGATCCCCGCCGCGCGGCCGGATATCGCGATCTTCCATGCGCCGATGGCGGACCGCCATGGCAATGTCTGGATCGGGCGGCGGCGCGAGCTCGCCGCGATGGCCTATGCTGCGGACCAGACGCTGGTGACGGTCGAGCGCATCGTCGAGGAGAACCTGCTCGGCAACGAGATGAGCGCCGCCGGAACCCTGCCGGCGCTCTATGTGACGGAGATCGCGGTCGCTCCCCGCGGGGCTTGGCCCTATGGCCTCTGGGGCGAGTACGCGACCGACACGGCCGAAATCCTGCGCTACGCCAAGGCCGCGCGCACGCCGGAGGGTTTCGCCGAATACATGGCCGCGGCGCCGGCCGGGCAGATGCAGGACGCCGCCCGATGACGGATATCCACCCCCGTGAGATTTTGATCACCACGATCGCGCGCCTGCTCGACGGCGTCCGCCATGTCGCGGTCGGCGCTTCCTCGCCGATCCCCGCCGCCGGCGCCATGCTGCTGCGCGCCTTGAAAAAGCGCGCCGGCGCGCCGCCGGTCAGGATCTCGATCCTCGGCTCCGTCGAGCATAATTTCTTCACGAACGGCTCGGCCGAACTGTTCGATTGTGCCGGGCAGGGGCGGATCGACGCCTTCTTCCTCGGCGGCGGCCAGATCGACGGGCACGGCAACATCAACCTCGTCGGTATCGGCGATTATCCGGCCTCGGCGCCGCGCTGGCCCGGCTCCTTCGGCTCGGCCTATCTCTATTTCGTCGTCCCCCGCGTCATCCTCTTCCGCGAGGAGCACAGCCCGCGCGTCTTCGTCGAGAAGGTCGATTTCACCAGCGCGCCCGGCGTCAGCGAACCCGGCATCTACCGGACGGGCGGGCCGATGGCGCTGCTGACCGGCAAGGCCCTGTTCAGCTTCGACAAGGCCCGCCCCGGCTTCACCCTGGAGAGCCTCCATCCCGGCCATGAGCTGGCGGAGGTCCGGGAGGCGACGGGCTTCAGGTTCGAACATGCCGACCGGCCGCCGCAGACCGAATTGCCAGACCGCGCGACGCTCGATCTCCTGCGCGGGCAGGTCATGGACGAGCTCGCCGAAACCTACCCCGAATTCGCAAGCCAGATGCGGCGCGAGATCCATGCGTGACGCCCGGATCCGCCCGAGACAGCCAGCAGGACAGGACATGACTTCTCGCACCGGCTCCCTCGCCGACATCAAGGTGATCGACGCCAGCCGCGTTCTCGGCGGGCCCTATGCCGGCCAGATCCTCGGCGACCACGGCGCCGACGTCATCAAGATCGAGCCGCCCGCGGGCGACGAGACGCGCGGCTGGGGGCCCCCCTTCCTCGATGGCGCAGCGAGCTATTTCCTCGGCCTCAACCGCAACAAGCGCGGCATGGCCCTCGACCTGACGCAGGAAGCCGGACGCGAACTGCTGCTGCGCCTGTTGGAGACGGCCGACGTTTTCATCGAAAACTTCAAGACCGGCACGCTTGAGCGCTGGGGCCTTGGCCGCGAGGAGCTGGAGCGTCGCTTCCCGCGCCTCGTCCATTGCCGCATCTCGGGCTTCGGCGCGGATGGGCCGCTCGGCGGGCTGCCCGGCTACGACGCCGCGATCCAGGCCTCGGCCGGCATCATGAGCGTCAATGGCGAGCTCGGCGGGGAGCCGCTGCGGGTGGGGCTGCCCGTGGTCGACATGGTGACGGGCCTCAATGCCGTGATTGGCATCCTGATGGCGCTGCAGGAGCGCGCATCGAGCGGCAAGGGGCAGTTCGTCGAGGCGACGCTCTATGATTGCGGGGTCTCGCTGCTCCATCCGCATCTGCCGAACTATTATCTTTCGGGGAAGGTCGCGGGGCGTTCCGGCAATGCTCACCCCAACATCACCCCCTACGACGTCTTCGCCACGCGCGATGCGCCGCTCTTCCTCGCCGTCGGCAACAACCGGCAATTCGCCACGCTCTGCGAGGTCGTCGGCCGGCCGGAGCTGGCGCAGGATGCGCGCTACGCGACCAACAAGGATCGCAACATCAACCGCGACGCGCTCAAGGCCGATCTGGAGGCTGCGATGGCCGGCTTCGACTGCGGCCCGCTGGCCGAGCGCCTGGTCAAGTCCGGCGTGCCCTGCGGCGCCGTCCGCAATATCGACGAGGTGATGGCCGATCCGCATACGCATCACCGCGGCATGGTGGTCGATATCGGGGCCTATCGCGGCACCGGCAGCCCGATCAAGCTGTCGCGGACCCCGGCCACCTACCGCATGGCGCCGCCACGCTTTGGCGAGCATACCGCCGCGATCCTCGACGAGGCCGGCGTGCAGGGCGAGCTCTTCGCCGATGCCTTGCCGGGCTTCGCCCCGGCGGAGGAGGCGCAAGGCCCCGAAACGGGAGCGGTGGCGACCGGGCGGCAGAAGGTGCACGGATGAGCACGATCCAGCGCTTCCCGCATTGCAGCCACTGGGGCGCCTACACGATCCTCGTAGAGGATGGCCGGATCGCCGGGATCGAGCCCTTCGAGCATGATCCCTCGCCATCGCCGATCAACCAGTCGGTGCGTGACTGGGCGAGCACGGAGCGCCGCGTCCTGACGCCGCTGGTCCGCGCGGGCTGGCTGGAAAATCGCGAGAACAGCGACCGCCGCGGCCGGGGAAGCGACCGTTTCGTACCGGTGAGCTGGGACGAGGCGACCACGCTCGTCGCTGGCGAGATCAGGCGTGTCTCTGAGAGCTTTGGCAACGCCTCGATCTTCGCCGGCTCCTATGGCTGGACGAGCTGCGGGCGGTTCCACCACGCGCCGTCGCAATTGAAGCGCATGCTGAATCTCGTCGGCGGCTATACCGGCCATGTCGACACCTATTCGATCGCCGCCGGCCCGGTGATCCTGCGCCATACGCTGGGTGACGACGGCGCCTGCGGCGGCCAGGCCAATACCCTCGACACCGTCGCCGAGCATACCGAGACGCTCGTCGTCTTCGGCGCGCTCTCGCCGCGGACCGCCCAGAACGAGGCCGGCGGCATCGCGAGCCACACGCTCGAGACGCATCTACGCAAGATCGCCGAGCGAGGCGTGAAGGTCATCCTGGTTTCGCCGCTGCGCGACGATATCCCGGACTGGGTCCAGGCCGAATGGTGGCCGATCCGGCCGAACACCGACACGGCCCTGATGCTCGGGCTCGCAGGCGAGATCCTGAAGCGGGGCCGGCACGACCGCGCCTTCCTCGAACGCTGCACCAGCGGCTCGGAGCGGCTGATCGCGTATCTCGACGGCAGCCGGGACGGAGCGGTCAAGGATGCGGCCTGGGCGGCCGATGTCACCGGGCTCGATGCCGGCTGGATCGCCGATCTGGCGCAGCGGCTGGTCGAGACCCGCTCCATGCTGACCGTGAGCTGGAGCCTGCAGCGGGCCCATCATGGCGAGCAGCCTTTCTGGGCGGCGCTGGCGCTCGCGGCGATGACCGGCCAGATCGGCCTTCCCGGCGGCGGCGTCGGCTATGGCTACGCCTCGCTCGGCGGTGTCGGGGCGCCGATCAACCTGGCCAAGTCGCCGGCGCTCCCACAGTTGCGCAAGCCGCTGGAGAGCTTCATTCCCGTCGCGCGGATCAGCGACATGCTGCTCAATCCCGGTGGCGAATACAGCTACGAGGGCGAAACCCGGACCTATCCGGATGCGCGGCTGGTCTACTGGGCCGGCGGCAACCCCTATCACCACCATCAGGACCTCAATCGCCTCGCCGAGGCCTGGACGCGGCCGGAGACGATCATCGTCCAGGACCCGATGTTCACGGCCACCGCGCAGCGCGCCGACATCGTGCTGCCGGCCAACACCTCGATCGAGCGCAATGACATCGCCGGGAACAGGCGCTCGGATTTCGTCATCGCCATGCACAAGGCGATCGCGTCGGTCGGCGTTTCCCGCTCCGACTTCGATATCTTTCGCGCTATCGCCGAAAAGCTCGGCGTCGGACCGGCCTTCGACGAGGGGCGCGACGAGATGGGCTGGCTGCGCCATCTCTACGAGGCGACCCGGACGGACGCTGCCGCGCGCCTCGGTTTCGCGATGCCCGATTTCGATGCCTTCTGGGCCCAGGGCTACGCCCGCTGCCCGACGGAGGCTGAGCACTCCTATCTGTCGGAGTTCCGCGAGCGGCCCGAGGACCACGCGCTCGAAACCGAGAGCGGGCGCATCGTCCTCGGCAGCCAGACCCTCGACGCGCTCGGCTATGACGATTGCCCGGCCCACCCGGCCTGGATCGAGCCCGTCGAATGGCTCGGCGCTGCCGATGCGATGGATCAATTCCACCTGATCTCGCATCAGCCGGAAGGGCGGCTGCACAGCCAGCTCGAAACGAGCCCGGCCAGCATGGCTGCCAAGCGCGGCGGCCGCGAGCAGGCGCGCCTCCACCCTGAGGACGCCGCAGAGCTTGGCATCGCCGACGGTCAGGCGATCCGGCTCTGGAACGAGCGCGGTGCCTGCCTCGCGACGGCCCGGCTCACCGACGATGTCCGGCGCAGGGTCGTCGTCCTGCCGACGGGGGCCTGGTTCACGCCGACCGGCAACAGCGGCCTCGACATCGCCGGCAACCCGAACGTCCTGACGGTCGACATCGGCACATCCCGCTTCGGCCAGGGCTGCTCGGCCCATACCTGTCTGGTCAGGGTCGAGCCCTATGAGGGCGAGGCCCGCGATGCGATCGAACAGTATCGCGAGCAGATGGAGCGACTGGTGGCCGTCTAGCTCCGCACTTCGCCAGAGGGGAGGAGCCGCGCTCCCTGCTGGCCGCCCAAATCCGCGCAAGATGAGGAATCGATGACATGACGCAGCCCGCCATCAGCCGCTTTCCGGTCCCCGCGCTCGACGCGCTGCCGGACGATATCCGCGAACGCATCCTCGCGGTGCAGGAGAAGTCCGGCTTCGTGCCGAATGTCTTCCTGACCCTGGCGCATCGCCCCGACGAGTTCCGCGCCTTCTTCGCCTATCACGATGCCCTGATGAACAAGGCGGAGGGCCTGACCAAGGCTGAGCGCGAGATGATCGTGGTCGCGACCAGCAATGCCAACCAGTGCCAGTATTGCGTCGTCGCCCATGGCGCGATCCTTCGCGTGCGGGCCAAGAACCCGCTGATCGCCGACCAGGTGGCGGTCAACTACCGCAAGGCCGACATCACGCCCCGGCAGAAGGCGATGCTCGACTTCGCCATGAAGGTCTCGGCGCGTGCCTACGAGGTTGGGGACGACGACGTCGCCGATCTGCAGAAGCACGGCTTCAGTGAGGACGACATCTGGGACATCGCCGCCATCGCGGCCTTCTTCGGGATGTCGAACCGCCTTGCCAACGTGACCAGCATGCGGCCGAACGACGAGTTCTACGCGATGGGCCGGTAGAGCGCGGCCGCCTAACGACTTGGCAGGGCGAAAATCCGGGATTCCGGTTTGCCGGGGGGCCCGATCTTCTTTGTCGAAACGGGTTTTTGCTACGCTCCGCAATTCGGCTGCGTGCCGGCAGAAGGGGGCGTGTGGTGGCGCTGGATGACCGGAGCCATCGCCTGCAGGAACGCCTCCGTGCCGCAGGCAAAGCCGATCTTGTCGGTCAAGGCGATGCGTGACCAGTCGAGCGAGCAGGCATGGCCGAGGCTCTCGAGGATCGGCAGGGCCGCCATCACGTCCCAGCTCGCGATGCCGTCGCAGACATAGCCGTCGAGCTGGCCCGTTGCCATGTCCATCAGCGTGATCGTCGAGGCGCCGCAGGTGCGGAAGTCGAGCCGCATCGCACCGATGATATGGCGGATCGTGGCGAGGCGCTTCTCCACCGAAGTCGCCGGGTGCAGGCTGATGCCGATCAGCGCCCGCGACGGGTCGAGCGGCTGGGCGAAGGGCAGGGCGATGCCGTTGAGCGTCGCCGGCTGGCCGGGGCCGCCGCGAAAAGTCTGGCCACGGACCGGCGCGTGGATCACGCCGAAGCGTGGATGCCCGCCCTCGAACAGGCCGATCGAGACCGCCCATTGATCGTTGCCGCGCACGAAATTGGCGGTGCCATCGATCGGGTCGACGACCCAGAGCCGCCCGCTGCGGCTGTCCTGGCCACTGCCTTCCTCGCCGAGGACACCGTCCTCCGGGAAGAGTTGGCGCAATTCGGAGGCGATGAAGCGTTCGACGGCCTGGTCGGCCTCGGTGACGAGGTCGAGATGCCCTTTCATCGTCACCGGCAGGCTCGCCACCCGCGCGAAATGGTCGAGCGCGATCGCGCCGGCCTCGCGGGCGAGCGTTTCGACGGCATCCTGGGCGGCGGCGGAGGGCAGGCTCATGCGATCAGATCTGGACGTAGCGGGTGTGGATGGCGACATCGCCGCGATCGTCGAAGCGATGGATGAAATAGACATAGGGTTCGCCGACGAGGCCGGGTTCCTCGGCCTGGCCGCTGAGATCGAGCCCGATCTGGAAGGCGGGGCTGCCTCCGATCGCTGCGAAGCGGCCGTTCCAGCTGGCTTGTACCGGGCGGTGGACATGGCCGCAGAGGATGCGGATGTCGGAGGACGCATCGCGGACCATGCGGCCGAGCGCCTCGGCGCCTTCGACCAGCGTCGCGGTGTCTAGGGCGGTGATCCCGGTCGGGAACGGGGGATGATGCATCGCGACGAGGGTCGGGCCGTCATGCGGCTCGGCCAGGCGCGCCGCTGCCCAAGCTTGCCGCTCCGCGCAGAGCCGGCCCTCGCCGCGGCCTTCGACCAATGTGTCGAGCGCGAGGATGCGGAGATGGCCGAGCCTCGCTTCGTAATGGAGGAAGCCCTCGGGTGCGAAGGGCAGGCGGTCGCCGAAGGCGGCGCGCAGGGTGACGCGCTTGTCGTGATTGCCCGGCACGACGAAGACAGGGCAGGCGAGCGGCGCCAGGATGTCCTTGAGCAGGGCGTAGTCGGCGTCCGAGCCGCCATCGGTCAGGTCGCCGGTCAGGACGACGCCATCGAGCCCCGGCCGGAAGGCGGCGAGATCGGCCACGACCTTGCGGGCCGCGGCTTCCGCATCGTCGCGGACCAGACGGGTTTCCTTCCGGTCGGCGAAGACGTGGAAGTCCGAAACATGGGCGATCAGCATGGTCATCCCTCCCGGCTCAGCGGATGCCGGCCCGCATGAAGCTCTGCACGAACTGGCGCTGGAAGATCAGGAAGGCACAGAGCAGCGGCGCGACCGAGAGCAACGTCGCCGCCGTCACCAGGCTCCAGTCGACGCCCTGCTCGACCGTGGCGAAGACCTGCAGACCGACCGTGATCGGCCGCGTCTCGACCGAGTTCGAGACCACCAGCGGCCAGAGGAAGTTGTTCCAGTGATAGCTCACCGTCACCAGGCCGAAGGCGATCAGCGTCGGCCGGGCGACGGGGATGAAGACGCGCCAGAGGATCTGGAACGGATTGGCGCCCTCGAGCCGCGCCGCCTCCTCCAGCTCCTTCGGGACGCCCTTGAAGGTCTGGCGGATCAGGAAGATGCCGAAGGCCGAGGCGAGATAGGGCATGCCCATGCCGACCAGCGTGTTGAGCAGGCCGAGCTCGCCAAGCGTGCGATAGTTCTCGATCAGCAGCGCCTCGGGCATGATCATCAACTGGATCAGCACGAGCAGGAACAGCAGGTTCGAGCCGCGGAAGGGAAAGCAGACGAAGGCATAGGCTGCGAGCGTGCAGATGACGAGCTGGCTGATCAGGATGAACGTCACCAGCAGGAAGGTGTTCAGGAAATAGCGCGCGAAGGGCGCAGCCTGCCAGACGCGCTCGAAATTCTCCAGCGTCCAGGGCGCCGCGAGATCGAAGCGCGCCGCGTAGGCCGGCGGATGGAACGCCGTCCAGAAGGCGTAGAGCAGCGGTGCGACCCAGATCAGGGCGAGCAGCCAGGCGGAGAGATTGGCCAGCGCGAGGCCCGGCCGGATGCGCGAAAAGGCGCTCATCGATAGTGCACCCGCTTGTCGGCATAGCCGAACTGGAACAGAGCGATCGCGGCCAGGAAGGCGAGCAGCACGACCGTGATGGCAGCGGCGTAGTTGGTGTCCCAGAAGCTGAAGCCGACCTGGTAGAGATAGTAGAGCAGCAGCATCGTCGCGTTGTCCGGGCCGCCCTTGGTCATCGCCACGACATGGTCGACGAGACGGAAGGCGCCGATCACGGCGTTGATGGCGATGAACAGAGTCGTCGGCATCAGCAGCGGGATCACCACCCGGCGCAGGCGCTGCCAGTAGCTCGCGCCTTCGAGATCGGCGGCTTCGAGCAGGGTCGGCGAAATCTGCTGCAGGCCGGCGAGGTAGAAGATCATGAAGAACCCTGCCTCCTTCCAGACCGTGATGGCGATCAGCGCCCAGAGCGCGGTGTCGCGATTGCCGAGCCAGTTATTGCCGCCGAGCCCGAACAGGGAGAGGAACTGGTCGATCAGTCCGTAATCCGGCGCGTAGAAGAACAGCCAGATATTGGCGACCGCGACCATCGGCAGCACGGTCGGCGTGAAGAAGGCCATGCGCGTCAGTGTCGTGCCGCGCACGCTGCCCTGCACCAGCAGGGCCATGGCCAGCGCCAGCACGATCGAGAGCGGGATCGTCACGCCCGCATAGAGCAGGTTGTTGGTCAGCGCCTTCCAGAACACCGGATCGGCGACCATCGTCGTGTAGTTGTCGAGGCCGACGAAGCGGGAGGGCCGCCGGCCGCGCGGCGTCGAGTAGAAGCTGTTGACGATGGTGGCCAGGATCGGCTGGTAGGTGAAGACCCAAAGCAACACCGTCGCCGGCAGCAGCAGCAGGCTTCCGTAGAGGGCGTTGCGCGAGAGCTTCATCGGGCCGATCCTGTCGATAGCATCGGACCGAAAAGTGGAATCCACTTTTCGGAAAGATCCGATGCGATACCAATTACTTGCGGTAGGGCTTGAGGATGCGGTCGATCTCGGCCTGTGCATCGGTCAGCGCCGCCTGCGGAGCCTTGGCCCCGGTTAGCGCCGCGCCGAGCGCGTCGTTCAGAACCTTGGTGGTGCGGGCGTTCTCATAGGTCGAGAATTCCGGCACCGACGAGGCGATCTGCTTGCGGGCGACGGTCGCGGCCGGCATCTCCTCGACATATTTCTTCAGCGTCGGGGTCTCCCAGGCGTTGTCGCGCGGCGCGACATAGCCGGTCTGGACGCTCCAGTCGGCGAGCAGCTCGTCCGAGGTCATGAACTTCACGAAACGGAAGGCCGCTTCCTTCTCCGCCGCCGAGGCCTTGGAGAAGATGTAGAAATTGCCGCCGCCGAGCACCGAGGCCGGGCGAACCTTGCCCGGATAGGGCGCGACGCCGAAATCGAAGCCGGCGCTGCGCTTGATGTTGGTGAGGTTGCCGGTCGTGGTCCAGATCATCGCGATCCGGCCTTCCAGGAAGTCGGCCGGGGTGGTGCCCCATTCCTGGATGCCGGGCGGATGGATACCGTGAACCTTGCTGAGGTCGACCCAGAACTGCAGGGCTTCCACGACCTTGGGATCGGACAGGAAGGTCTGGGTGCCGTCCTCCTTGAACAGCGAGGCGCCGTTCTGGGCCGCGAGCGCGCCGAACAGCCATTGCGACGAGCCGACATTGCCGGGAATGCCGACACCCCAGCGCGTGACCTTGCCGGAGGCGTCCTTGCGTAGCACCGCCTTGCCATAGGCGACCATCTCGTCCCAGGTCGTCGGGTATTTCTCAGGGTCGAGCCCGCCCTCGGCGAAGGCTTTCTTGTTCCAGTAGAGCACGGCGGTCGAGCGCTGGAACGGGGCGCTCCAGAGCTTGCCGTCGACCTGTGCGCTCTTCAGGAAGGCCGGCATGAAGCCGGCGACCCATTTGCGATCCTCGTCGGTCTTGATGAAGCTGTCGAACGGCTCGATCACGCCCTCGTCGAGGAAGGTGTAGATGTCGGTGGCGAGCAGCACCGCGACCGTCGGCGGCGTGCCGCTCTTGGCTGCGGTCAACGATTTCGTGGTGGTGTCGTTGTAGTTGCCGGAATAGACGGCCTCGACCTCGATGCCGGGATTGGCCGCCTTGAACTTCGCGACATAGCCGTCGACCACCTTGGTCAGCGGGCCGCCGACCTGGACGGGGTAGTAGAAACTGATCTTGGTGTCGGCGGCGCGCGCGACGGCCGGCATCGCGAGCGAGCCGAGCGCGGCCAGCGCGCCCTTGTTGAACGTCCTGCGTGAGCTCTTCATGGTGTCCTCCCGTTCTCGCGGCGATGGTGCCGCTCTTGTTACGCGTGGTGGGCAGCCGGGACCGGCTGCTAGGCGGCGCTCTCGATCCGCAACCCGGACTGGCCGTCGAAATGGCTTTCGGCCTTGCTGGGCCAGGTGAGGTAGGCTTCCGAGCCCGGTGCCTTCAGCGGCTGGCCGGGCGTGCGCACGAAGAGGGTCTGGTCGTCGATGCGGCAGGCCGTGACGGAATCGGCACCGAAATATTCGGCGCCCTCGACCGTGACCTTCAGGCCGCTTTCGGCGAAGGCGATGTGCTCCGGCCGGATGCCGAGCTTCCGGCCGCTGCCATCGGGCGCGCGCAGGGCCGCGGGCATGTCGATGACGTTCATCGGCGGCGTGCCGATGAAGCCGCCGACGAAGGTCGAGGCCGGCTTTTCGTAGAGGGCCGCGGGCGTGCCGTTCTGCTCGATACCGCCCTTGCGCATCAAGATGACGCGGTCGGCCATGCTCATCGCCTCGGTCTGGTCGTGGGTGACGAAGACCATGGTGATGCCGAGCCGGCGCTGCAGGGCGCGAATCTCGGTGCGCATCTCGTGGCGTAGTTTGGCGTCGAGGTTGGAGAGCGGCTCGTCCATCAGGCAGACCTTGGTCTCGGCGATCAGCGCCCGCCCGAGCGCGACGCGCTGCTGCTGGCCACCCGAGAGCTGCGAGGGCTTGCGCTCGAGCAGTTGGGCGAGGCCGAGCATGTCGACGACCCTGGCCAGGCGATCGCGCTGCTCCGCCTTCGCGACGCCGCGCACCGACAGGCCGAAGACGATGTTGTCGGCGACGTTCAGATGCGGGAACAGCGCATAGGACTGGAAGACCATCGAGAGCGCGCGCCTCGCCGGCGGCAGTTCGGTGACGTCGCGCCCGCCGATGACGATGCTGCCGGATGTCGGCTGGTCGAGGCCGGCGATCAGCCGGAGCGTGGTCGACTTGCCGCAGCCGGAGGGGCCGAGCAGGGCCAGGAACTCGCCTTCCTCGACGCGGAAGGAGATGTCGTCGACGGCATGGCTCGTGCCCCAGGCTTTGGTCAGGCCGCGGACTTCGATTGCCGACATGGTGCCCTCCTCAGGCGCGAACGAGCAGGGAGCCGTGCGCGACGGCCTTCTGGTCGGCTTCCGCGGGTGCGTCGCGATCCGTCACGATGCAGTCGAGCGCGGAAAAGCGCGCCACGACGGAGAGCGAGGCGCGGCCGAATTTCGAGGCGTCGGCGACGACGATGGTGGCCTTCGCAGCCTCGATCATGGCTTGCTGGACGCAGGCGAATTGCGGGCTCGACAGGCCGATCGTGCCGCGGTCGAGATCGACCGAGGAGACGCTGAGGATTGCCTTGTCGGCATTAAAGCGCCGCATCGCCTCGGCCGCGAGCGGTCCGGCAAAGGAGTGGTTCACATCGTGGAATTCACCGCCGATGACGAAGAGCCGGTTGCTGCCGGTGGCGTTGTTCGCAAGCTCGTGGCTGACGTCGAGGCCGTTGGTGATGATGGTCAGCCCGCTGCGGGCGCCGAGCAGCCGCGCCACCTCCAGCGAGGTCGTGCCGGCATCGACGATGACCGTGTCGCCATCCACCACGAGATCGGCCGCTGCCCGGGCGATCCGGCGCTTCGCCTCGACATTGGCGACGGTGCGGTCGCGATTGGCGGGATCGCGGGTGACTTGATCGACGAAGAGGGCGCCGCCATGGGTCCGGCGCAGAAGCCCTTGCGTCTCAAGCTCGGCGAGGTCGCGGCGAATGGTGGCGACGGAAACGCCGAACAGCTCCGTCAGCGCCTGGACGTCGACGAAATGCTGCGCACGCGCCTGGTCGAGGAGGCGCGCCTGCCGCTGGGGGCCGGAGAGTGGAGCGTTCATCCCTGAATCCGTGATCGATTGTGATCATTTTTATGATCTATAACGATCATTGAGATACGGATGTCAATCGAATCTTTGTTGGTGCTGCATCGAATCTTGGGAGTCTATGAGCGAAATCGATCATTTTGGTTGGACGTTTCAATCATCTGCGGTGACGCTGATCGGTGGCGGCTCAGGTTTCCTTGCGGCGGAGGCGCAGCACCGGATGGCGGGGCTCGGCATGGCCAGCGTCGCCTATGCCGACCCGACGCTGCAGATGGTTTCAGCGCCGCATCTGACGTCGCACGACGTGGTTTTCGCGCTCTCCTATTCCGGCCTGACGAGCTATCTGGTCTCGAAGATCGAGATCGCGCGCAAGGCGGGCGCGCGGATCGTCTCGCTATCGCCGGCCGATGCGCTCGTGGCCGAGCTTTCCGACGTCAACATCGCGCTCAATGCCTATCGCAAGTCGAAGAGCGACATCTTCATCCCGACGGGGCGGGTCGCGATGTATGTCCTGCTCGATGCCGTGCTCGTGTTGCTCACCGCGCGCGTGCAGCAAGGCTCTTGAAGGAAGCGGATGAAGCTCGGAATGCGTGTGCAGGGATAGCTTCGCTGGCGTTTCGACAACGCATGCGCCGGCGGTCATGCCGAGGTCCGGATTTCGGGAGAGGTTTCTCAGGATCTACCGCTTGAAGCCGATCAGGACGCCGTCCGCTCCCAGAGAAAGCTGCAGGCCGCGTCTCTGCGTCGCCAGGCGCATCATCACGCCGTTGGCATTGCGCAGCCAGAGCGTGCCCCGCCCTTGCTGACCGATCGCCCAGCCTTCGCGAATTTGACCGTAGGCGCCAGCGAAATTCGCCACGTCCGTCAAGCCGTAGACCTTTCCGGTTGCCGTCAGCTTCGAAGCGCCGATCCCTCCAACGCCGAGGCCGCCGACCGTGATCTCGTAGGTTTTGTTGCGGAAGCGCAGCGTGCCGCCGCCGATCGCACCGGAGCCGATGAACGCGACCTGAAGCTGCTTGATGCGAACCGTGGCGCTCGGTGGGCCGGCAGGGCGGGCCTGCGCGTACGCACTCCCGCTGACGAACATGAGGCCCAAGAGCAGCGCGGCGGCCCGGATAGCCAGACTTCTTCTCAGGATAGGCTTTTGTGCGTCGAACGCGCAGGGGACACCATGTTCCTGTGCGGGGTTGCGAAACGGCGTTCCTCCCAGAGGACGCTCGGCATCGTTGAAATCGTGACGCAGCTTCCGGAACATCTCCATCTCCTTCCGCAGATCTTGCTTCTTGCAACAACGGGGCAGCGCAGCCTGATGTCGGTACGGTGCTCGGCATCCTATCGTGAGGCCGGCTGAGATTATTGCCATTTCGCGCCAAACTCTCGCTCGATCCGGCTGCCGATCGAAAATGTGCCCTGATGGCCAGAAGGCCGACGTTTTCAGTCTTTGAATAGCGTCGCCGTTCGAACGGGGGCCAAAGCTCCTTGTTGCTGCGGCTTGACGATGAAACCCATCGACATGCCCTCCCGGCAGGCCGTGCAAATAGTGATCGCCGCGTCACGGCAACATCATGGCGCATCTCTTCGGGCTGCCGCAAGGGAGCTTCGCGTGAGCACACGCGCTGCAGCGTCATCGCGCCGAAATGGGCGCGAGTTGCAGTGAGATGGTTGCGCGGGCGCGCCTCGACATCGGCACCGACCTAGGCTCGCCGGTATCGCTGGATGACTTCGACGAGGCGCCGTTCGCCTTCAACGGCCAGATCTCCGAGGCGAAGGTCAAATATCTTCAGTAGCCCTTCAGTCATCGGGTTCCCGATTACGTTGCGACCGGGGACCGGATGCGAAGGCGGATAGCGAATTCGTCGACCGCTGTTGCGGCCGCACCATTGTCAGCAGCAGGAGAAGCGCGCATGAAAGCCCTGATCATGGCTTCCGGCATGCTCGGACTGGCGTTGATCACCGTTCCGGTCGAAGCGAACGCGGTCGTCTGCGCGCGCGCCGTCCCGCCCCGCGTGCGGTCGTCGTCAGGCCGGCGCCGGTTCGCTGCGCGATCGTCAATGGTCGCAGAGTCTGCCGCTGACGTTCTCGCGGATATCGAATGGGGGGTGGCTCTTGAGTGTTTCGCAGGTTGCGTCAACGACAGGCAGGTTACGAAAGCCACCCATTCTCGTCAGGTCCTTTCGGCTTGGCATAGCCCTCGCCGCAGCGTTCGTTCTCGCGGCTTGCGGTGCACGGCCCGAGGCGGGCTTCCTTTCACCCGTCACCGAGACGCAGGTCGGTGCCGCGACCCACACGATTCTCGTCGCCACGACGCGAAAGCGCGATGACCGCTCAGGGACGTTGTTCAACGGTGAGCGGGCCGAGCGGCTTGATTTCGCCCGGATCGCCGTTTCCGTTCCGCCCAATCATGAGGTCGGCCAGATCGAGTGGGCGTCGACGGCACCGGGCGATCCCAAGACCAACTTCGTGACGCGTCAGGCGAGTTACCTCGACGGGGACAAGGCCTTCGTGCAAGCGCTGAACGCGCAACTGGCATCCCTGCCCAAGGGGAAGCGGCGCGTCTTCCTCTTCGTTCACGGCTACAACACCATGTTCGCGGAGGGGCTCTATCGCTTCGCTCAGGTCGTCCACGACTCGAAGATGCCGGCCGTTCCTGTCCTCTTCACCTGGGCATCGCGCGGGCAACTCGCGCAATACGTCTATGACAACAACAGTGCGACGGCCGCGCGCGATGACCTCGAGCGGACGATCCGGCTGGTCTTCGCCAGTAATGCCGACGAAGTGAACCTCATGGCCCATTCGATGGGGAACTGGGTGACCGTCGAGGCTCTGCGTCAGATCAAGATGACCGGCGGCCTGCCTCAGACCTCGAAGTTCGGGCAGTTGATCCTTGCAGCGCCGGACATCGATATCGACGTGTTCAAGGCCCAGATGCGCCGCTTCGGCAAGCCGAAGAAGCCCTTCATCATCGTGCTGTCCAAGGACGACAAGGCGCTCGGTCTGTCGAATTTCCTGGCGGGAGGGCAAGCGCGGCTCGGCGCCGACGCCGATGCCGCAGAGCTGACGGAGCTGGGCGCGCTCGTCATCGATATGACGGAGGTGAAGGCGTTGGATTCCAGCAATCACGGGAAATTCGCTCAGCTTGCCGTTATCGCCCCACAACTGCAGCAGGCGCTGGAACGCGGCGTGACCGCCCAGCGATCCTCGGTAGGGGCGGATGAGATCGCCAGGAATTCGCTCGAAGCCATCGTCAAGCTGCCTATCACGGTGATTTCGGCTCCGTTGCGCGCCATCGCCGGTCGTTGATTGGCGCCGAAAGCGGCCGCGGGCAGCCTGCGGTCGGAAGCATGCGGGATCTCGGCCGCCCCAAGGTGCTCGGACGCTGGGGGCAGGCCGATGCCTTTTGGGGGGCTTGCCATTGGAGTTTCGCTCCAGGCGCGAGAACGGCGCGTGCTTGGCCGTTGCGAAGTCGTCGCGCGCAGCTCAATTTCACGCAGTTGCGTATTCCGGGCGCTGACGGGCCACGGCGATGCGCTGCATCTCCCGGTTCCTCGCTTCGGCTTGAGAGAGGGGATTCTTCGCCGCTAACGGTTTGCGATCAGTGAGAAAGGAAGATTATGTATCTGTCGTTTCCTGATTAGTTCTTTTCGGACTGAGTTTCATGGCGAAATGATACAAATCAAGATTGAAGTCATATTGGGTGTCGTAGATCATTCTCGGGGTCAGGTGAGATTGTGATTGATGTCCCCTTTGGATTCGATAGCTTGCAATCCTTGGGGTGGTGATGCGAGCGGTGCTCGCCTGAGGCTGGGGCAGGTTTGAAAGAGTGCGATCGTTTCTGAGAAGGGTCGTATTCAAGGTTTCCGATGCTGCGAAGCTGCCTCTGGCGGCTGTTGTGGCTGTTGTCGCCATCATCGTGGCGCTGTTCGTGGTGATGAAGATAGAAAGTCGCTCGGGCGTTTCGCTTGAAGCGCTTCTGGATCCTGACAATTTCGCGCGCATTCGGGCTTTCGCCGGGCATGAACCGCCTGGCCGGTTCGCTGTGACGGTCATCGATATCGACGATGCGACCTTCAGACATTGGGGGCAGCCCGTCGCCACGCCCAGGGGCGATCTCTTCAAGCTGATCGATGCGGCTTCCAGGCGGCAGGCGGCGCTTGTTCTCGTGGATGTCGATGTGACGTCGGCCGCGACGGCCCAGGACCTGGACAAGGTGACGGAGTATCTTGAGGCCTATGCCGGCCGCGGCGCGGAGGTTGCGCCGCTGCTGCTGATGCGAAGGCTCTGGTACCAAAGGGAGAACAAGGCTCTCCGGCGGCCGGCAAGCGTCGCGGTCCCGACCTATGCCAACGCGGCCAGGGACGGCATGCAGGAAGCCCTCGCCGCGCTGGAGGCCGTGGTCGAGAAGGCGCCGAATCTCATCTGGTCCTCTCCGCTCCACGCCAAGGAAGCAGGTGGTGTGGTGCGCTCCTGGCGGACGGTCGAGGCGGTGTGCAATCCGCAAAATGCCAAGGGGGCGCGTGCTTTCCTCGCCGCTGCCGCGATCGCCGCGGATATCCTCGAGAAGCCGGACGGCAGGGCGGAGCGTCTTGTCGCGCTCAAGGGGTCAGCCAATGCCTATGCGCAGCGCTACTGTGCAGGCGGGCCGCGCTCGGCAGCGGTGTCCGGAGGCGCATCCGCTTTACCCTTCGCCGCGAGTGGCTCGCTGAGCATCCCTTTCACGTTCTGGCGGGATATTCGCGGGGCGCATGCGGCGGGTACGGCGAGCGATGCGTCGGGGCAGGCGGTGCCGGCCGTTCAACTCCGCTCCGCGCTGGAAGTTCTGGACTCGGATGCCGGCTTGCCGGCCGGGGCGTCGGCGGATTTCTGCACAGGCGGGGCAATGACGGCGGCGGACGGGAAGCAGCGGTTATCCTGCGATCTGGCGCGGGGCCGGGCCGTGCTGATCGGCGCGACCCATGTCGATGCGCAGGACAGCCATGTGACTCCGCTCGGCGCGATGGCCGGTGTCGACATCCTCGCGAACACGCTGCTGGGGGTGCGGTGGATGGCACAGAGCGATCCGCCGCGCGGCCTGCCCGCGTCGGCCCTCTGGGGAGCTATCCTCTTCCTCGCCTGTGTTGCGGCCGGGCGGGCGTTTTCGGCCGAGGCCGCGACGGTCCTGATCGCAGTCGGCCTGCTGATCTTCGCGATTGCGTCCGGCTATGCGGGGCTGGATGCGGCGACGGCGATCGCGGCGATCAAAACCTCGCTGCTGATGTACGGTTTCTACCTGCTGGCCAGTGCCATCCTGGCAAAGCTGCTGAAGATGCTTCGGGCGCGCCGGCTGGCACGGGCACGCGCACAATCCACAACCCAGGAGTTGCTTCCGTGACGCCCCGTCGGAAGGCTGCGATTGCATTCGTCGGAGCGCTCTTCTCCCTGCCGATGGAAGAGGCGTGGGCGCAGCAGACCCAGAAGCAGATCGTAGGCGTCGTCGAGCGGATCGAGCCATGGTCTCCGGGAGCCCAGCAGGCGATGCTGCAGCGTTCGGACACACCGGAAAGGCCGCTGGTGCTGGGCGAGTACATCCATGACGGCGACCGGATCCGGGCGCCGCATGCCAATACCACGATCGTCATTGCGCGGGAGCGAGGCCCCCTGACGATCTGTTCGAGAGGCGCCCGAAGCGAGGACTGCGTCGCCGTGATCGAGGGCAAGGGCAGCTATCTGCAGGCCGTGGCCCAGTTCGTCGGCTCGCTCGAAAAGATTGTCAGCTGGTACAGCGCAACGCAGACGGCGAATCTGGTGACGCGCGCGGGAAATCCGCCGCGCATTCGGCTGGGCGCGGGCAAGCCGCAGAAGATCGTCGCCGATGAAGCGCCGCTATGGCTCGGCTGGAGCGGGGGCGACGCGCCGTTCAAGGTTCGCATCGAGCAGGCGGGCGTTTCGGTGGAGACGCGCACCGAGAGCCGCGAAGCCACGCTCGCGCGCCATCGGCTGAAGCCGGGCAGCGCCGAGATCGTGATCGTCGACGAGCGCGGCCGCTCGGTGCGCTGGCCGGTTCAGGTCGTCGCCGCGATCCCGCCGCTTCCCGATCTGGCATCCGCGGCGCCGACGATGGCGCACCGCCAGTATCTCTCGGCCGGGTGGCTCGCCATGCAGGATGACGGCGCCTATCTCCTCGAGGCGGCATCCCGCCTCAACGCGATCGCGGCATCGTTCCCGGCCGCCGGAGCCTTGAAGGCCGGCCTTGCCGCAGGCGAGAAGCCCCGATCATGATCCGGCTGCTCGTAGCCCTGCTTTGCGCCGCGCTGGCCGGTTTCGGCGGGGAGGCGACGGCGCAGGGACAAAAGCAGCGCGACTTGCTGAACGACGCCTATGTCGTTCTCGATCAGGCCCATTCGGACGCCCGGCAACGCGCCGTGGATCCCTGGCGCTTCGTCCCGTGCGGGACCGCGGCGCAGGTCGAAGTGCTGCGCCTGGCGTCGGCGCGCGAGCTCGAACGCATCATCAATGACTACGAATATGGCCGCGGCTTCGGCAAGACCGACTGGCGCATCGGCGTGCTGCTCTCGGATCTGGGGGCGGCCTACGGCACGAAGGCAACCGAACGTCAGCACGCAGCCGTGCTGTCGGCCGCGGTGAGGACGCTCGCGCCTTATGTCGGGCAGGATGCGCGGCTGGACATGGTCTATGCGCAGGCGGTCCATCGCCTGGCCCGGCGGTTCGATCGCGACGGCTCCGATCGCGCGCAGGTCGCGCGGCACCTCGCCGATGGCTTGCAACTGCTGCGCCAGCGGCGTTCGAGCGCGGCGGAGGAGGCGCTGGTCGAGGCCTGGCGCTGGTCCTTCCCGCGCGCAAGCGAGCTGCCGGGGTTCGAGCGCGTCCTGGCGATGGTTGCCGATCAGCGGGCCGGCGCCCGCTGCCCGGAGCTGACCGCCCGGGCCGGCCAGATCGATATCCGCTTCAAGGCAGGGCGCGCCGACGAGGCGCGCAAGGCGGCGGCCGATCTCGTCGATGCGACCGTCGCAAGCGGGAACCGGGGCTGCGACATCACGATGGGATATGATCGCCTCGTGCCCATCCTGGCGTCGGCGGGCCGCAACGCCAAGGTGGCGGAGCTTCTGGAAGCGCAGCTGCGCTCTCAGGCGCGGCAGAATCCGAAGGAATGGTCCCGCGCAGTCTACACCGGCGTGCCCTGGACGATCGCCATCATCGCGGAGCACGGCTCGGTCGAGCAATTGAGGCGTACGATGGAGCTTGCCGTTCCCTTCTCCTTTGGAGGGTTCGAGCCCGGTATGCATCCGGCTGCGATGGCGAGGATGGTGGCGGATTCTCTGGCCGGCAGCGGCAGCTATGCCGAAGCCGAGCTGATGTACGACAAGGCGCGCGAGCTGAGGCCGGCTCCGGCGTCCGGCCAGACTGGCGGCTGGGGCGCGGCCGAGGATGCCATCGCCGCGGCGCTTTTCCATGAGGAGTACGGGCGCCGCAGCCTGGCGACGGATTATGCCCGCATCGCGCTCGGAGGCTTCCCGGCCCATGCGTTGAAGCCGGGCGATGTCGCCAGGGCGCGGCTGATCCTGGCGCGCAATGCCCGCGACGAGGGTGATGTCATGCGCGCGGTCGATCTCGTGGCCCAGGCCGCCCGCGACGTTGCCCCATTGGCGGATGTCGCCCTGCTCCAGGAGGTTTTCAGCTTCGCGCAGAAGCTGCCGCCGGCGGTCGATTCAGTCCTGCGCGATGATTTCATCGCTCATGCCGGGTCGATGCTGACCCGCTACGGGCATGACCGCTCGACCCCGAAAGTGATCCGCGGGGAGCATGTTCCGAGCATGGTCTTCGCGCTGGATGTCGCGGTTCGCTATCATGAGAAGCCGCTTTTCGAGCGCGCCAAGGCGGTCTCGGCATCCACGTTCCAGTATCAGGCCGTGAATCGCTACCCGAAGCTGCGGCTTGCGGGCGACGTGGCGGCGGCCTGGTTTGCCCAATATGACGAGATCGCCCCGGGCGGCGGCGCGAAGAAGCGGGTCAATCTGGCGGAATCGCCGGCTTCGCTCATCCTCGATCGCGATTACGGCGCCATCAATCGGCGCGCGAAGACCGATGCGGATGATCATTCCTGTGCTTTCGGCCGCATCGCCGTCATGAAGCTGGTTGGGCGCGAGCGCGCGGCCGGCCGGGCGCCTTCCGTCTCCGACATCGACAAGGCGGTGGACGACAATCTCTGCGCCGGAAATTTCCCCGGCTCGGTCGAGTCCCAGCTCGTCGAATTCATGAATGAGGGCCTGCTCTGGCTCGCTGCGGGAGAGCCGCAGGTGGCCTTGCGCTATCTCCAGACCGCCGTGCCGCAGCTTGTCGACGGCGACCAAGGGAAGCGTGACGCAGGCCTCATCGCCCGGGATCCGGAAGCCGCGCCGCGGCTGGCATCCTTGGCCAGGGCGCGTTTCGAGGTCGGCGACCTTGCGGGCGCCAGCGCAGCGGCGGATCGTGTGCTGGCCCTGATCACGCAGCGGCTCGGCGCCAGCGGCGCCGGTGCGGATCGCCAGCGGGAGGCGAACAGGTTTCGCGAACCGCTCGACCTGCAGGTCGCGATCGCGGCGGAAACGATGAAGCGCAGCCTCGCCGGCAAGGATGGCGACGAGGCGGCCGGCCGGGCCTTGACGGCGATGCAGCTTTCGCGGGCGACGGCGACGGCCGATGCGACGGCGCGCCTTGGTGCCAGGCTCGCCGCATCCGAGCCGGCGGTTGCCGGGTTGCTGCGCGAGCGTCAGGACCTTGCCGATCTCATCGAGCGCGAGGGCGGGCGCATCGAGAGCGCGGACACCGACGAGGCCAAGCTCGCTGCGTCGCGACGGCTGGCCGAGGCGCGCCGCAAGCTGGAGGAGACGGCGAGGCAACTGACCCGGAAGGCGCCGCGCCTCGTCGAGGCCGAAGCCTTCGCGCCCGTGACCCTGAAGGAGCTGCGTGCCGCGCTCGGCCCGGGCGAGGCATTGCTGAGCAGCCACAGCACGGCAGGCTCGGTCTATCTGCTTCTGGTCACGCCCTCCGCGACCAAGCTGATCAAGACCGATATCGGCCGTGAGGCTCTCGCGGATCTGGTCGCGGATCTCCGGCTCGGGCTCGACATCGCCGACGGCAAGCTGGAGCGCTTTCGCGACGATGCCGCGATCCTTCTGCGTCAGACGCTGATCCTGCCCTTTGCCGCCGAGCTGGCCGGGAAGACCCATCTCACGCTCGTCGTCGACGGCCCGCTGGAGAGCCTGCCCTTCGCCGTCCTGGCCGAGCCGCCGGCTACGGCCGGCACCCGTCCGCGCTATCTCATCGAACAGCTCTCCCTAGCGAACCTGCCGAATATCCGCTCGCTCGTGACGCTCCGTGCGCTGAATCCCGCCTCGCGGGGTGCGGAACCGTTTCTTGGCATCGGCGACCCGGTGCTCGGACCCGCCGATTGGAAGACACGGGGGAACATGACCCTGATCGCAACGCGATCGGCGAGCGAGCGGCTGAGCCAGCTCAGACAACTGGCCTCGCTGCCGGACACCGCCACAGAATTGCGGGCGCTGGCGGGGGTGCTCAAGGGCAGCGCGGATGCGGTCTGGCTCGGACCGCGGGCGACCGAGGCGCGGGTGAAGACCCAGATGCTCTCGCAATACCGCATCGTGACCTTCGCGACCCATGCGCTCGTTGCGGGCGAGCTCGACGGTATCTCCGAGCCCGGTATCGTCCTGACGCCGCCGGCGCAGGCCATGCCGCAGGAGGACGGGCTGCTATCCGCCAGCGAGATCGCCGCGCTCTCGCTGAATGCCGATCTCGTCGTGCTGTCCGCCTGCAACACGGCCTCGCCGAACGGACGGCCGGGCGCGGACGGCCTGTCAGGGCTGGCGCGCGCCTTCATCGCCGCCGGTGCACGAGGACTGGTCGTATCGCATTGGCGGGTCGCCTCGGCGGCGACGGCGAGCCTGATCGAACGGTTCGGCGTCGGCCTGGCGGCCGGCACGCCGCCGGCCCAGGCCTTGCGGACGGCGATGCTTGGGGAACTGGTCAAGGGCGGCGACAGCGCGCATCCGGCGCTCTGGGCACCGTTCTTCGTCGTCGGCGCGGGCGGATGAGCGCGAGCGCGCCGATCCGATGTCCGGCCGGCGCCTGCACGGCCCGGCAGGCGGGGCAGCGGGCTATGAAAGGTCGGTGAAACATCATCGACCGGATCGGGGGGACACAATGCGCAGATTGCTCGTTGCCGGCCTGCTTCTGATCTGGGGCGTTCTGCCCGCCGTGGCGCGCTCGTCGGCCTGCGACGCGATCGGAGCCTTCGAGCCACGCCGGACGCTTTTCGTGAACAGCGATCACCGCGCGGCCATCGCGTTGCTCGCAGGAGAGCGGAAGTCTGACTTCAACGCTCGCCTCCAGGCCAGCGCCAATGCGCTGGACCGGGCGATCGTCCAGCTCGGCGCGCGCGAAGGCGCCGGCAGCTTCAATGTCGGGTTGTTGCGCTTCGATCTCGGCCGAATGCTCCATTCGGGCGCGAAGATCGACGGCAAGGCGTTCCAGAAGGAGCATAGCGCGGGCATCGAGGCGATGACGAGGAGCGCCGGCTCCAGAGAGCAGGTCGAGGCTCTCGCCGAGGCGATGTCCGATCTTGCCGGCGGGCGTTGGGGATCGCCGGAAACGGGGCTGGTGCCGCGTCTCTATTCCAGCGTCGCCGTGATTTTCGAGCGCCATTTCGGCAGCGACCTGCGCCAGGTTCCCCTGATGCGCACGCTGGCATCGGCCGTGCCCGAGGAAAGCCCGTTGCGGGAAGGCGTGATCCGGTCCCAGATCGCGCTGGCCCAGCGGTTGAATTCGGCGCGGTTCCGCATCGAGGCCAGTATGGACCTGATCGTGTTCGCGCTGGCCAGGAAGCGGATCGATGCGGAGCTGCGCCAATCGGTCGAGCGCCTGCTGCCCGACTATCGCACGAGGCTGGAGATCGACGTCGCGCAGGCGCTGGCCTTCGATCCGGGACCGGATGGGGGCGGCTTCGATTGCCTGATGCTGTCGCAGGCCAAACCGTTCTTCGAGGCGATGCGAGCGCTCGGCATGAAAGCCGAGATCGCCTCGATCCTGCCGCTGGTGATTGCGCGCCGGGGCCTCGAGGTCGAGACGGGGACCGATACGCTCGGCTTCTTCGGCAATCTCGACACGCTCATGAACGGTCGCCTGGTCGATCGGGAGGCTTATCGGCGCGGGATGGAGGTGCTCGGCAGATCCGCGGGGCTCTGCAAGGAGGGACAGAGTGCCTATGACGCCTGCGCCGCCATCGTCAGTGCCGATGCTGCGCGATCGCTCAACGTGCCGGAGGTTGCGCGAGAACTCTACGGAGACGCTGCCCGCTTCCTTGGTGCCGACGGCCGCGACAAGGAGAGCCTGTACAGGGCTCTCCTCGGCCAGGGCGCGCTCGAATTGCAGAGTGGAGTGGTCTCGCGGGCGACAGATCTGCTCGAGCGTGCGGCCAAGGCGAACCAGAACATTCGAACGCGCGTGGACAATTCCGCCGAAGCCGAGCGCCACCCGATGAGGTTGTTCGAGCTGCGAGCCCTGGCCGCGAACGCTGAGGGCGACCAGCTCAAGACGATCGGTATCGTCGAGGAGATGGATCGGGCCGCGGAAACGTTCAAGCGGGACATCGACCGGAAGATGGGCAGCTCGGCAGCCTCCGCTCCCGGAGACCAGCAGCCCGAGGTCGAACTCTCCTTCATCGATGAAGCCCTGCTCAAGCTGCAGATATCGCATCTGCGCCGGCGCTTCTGTTCCGATTGCGGAGAGGATTTCACGCGAAAGGCCGAAGAGCGGATTCTTCAGGTTCTGGGCGGTCGAAGCTCTCTCGCGGCCAAGGCCAAGGCCTATATCGCCACGAACCTGTTCCGCGTGAATCGTCTGGCCGATGCGCAGCGGAAGGAGGCCGCCCAGAGGCTGGTCGGGGATTATCTGGAGGAGAAGAAAGTGAAGGGCGCGGCCGTGCAGATGTACGGGCCAGCCTTCCTGGAATATCTGCAGAAAGTCCCCACGCTCAAGGGCAACAGCGCATCCATCGCCACCGTGATCGCGCTCTACGAAGCGGGACCGGGCGGTTCAGCCTACGCGCCGGAGCCGAATCTGTTCTTCCAGGCGCTTACCGAGCGCGATCCGGTCAAGAAGCGGGCGCTGATCAAGGATCATATTTCGACGCCGCTGGATTCATTGCGTGATTTCGGTGCCGATCAGGACGCCTTCGAAGCCATCGACGACTTCGCCCGCCATCTGCACACGGCCGGGTATTCGATCGCGGCCAGAATGGTGCTGGAGGATTTCGTCCGGCTGTCGCGGCCGGAGAACGAGCCGCGTGCCGACGATGTGCAGTTCGTCAGCGACTATCAGCGCGGTCTCGCCGGGTTGCTCGTCCCCGTCCATGCCCGCCTCGCGCAATTCGCCTACGAGAAGCGGGAATGGGTGGAGGTGCGCTTCCACCTCGCGCGCGTCAGGGCGATCGCCATGGCGCGGCTGTCGCGGGAATGGACGGCGGCGAGCGAGCAGGCCTCGGTTCTGTTTCGCGACTTCAAGCCGGCGCTGCGGCTCTCCGCCCAGCTCGCGACGCGGGTTGCGGCCAATCCGGCGGCAGGCAAGGACGCGGTCGGCTTCGCCGACGCCGCATTCGTCGATCTGCAGCGCGCCATGATGAGCGATACGGCGCTGTCGTTCCTGGCCTCGCAGCGGCGCCGGGTCACCGCCGACGTGACCGTCGCGGACGCGATACGCCGTCGCAGTGAAGCGGAGGCCGGGCTGCAGGAAATCAAATCATTCGGAGAGGGCGGGCGGGCGCTCGATGCTGCCAGGATCGACGCCCTGCAGCGCCGGTTCGAGCAGGCGAGGGAGGTTGCCGCCGGCGCGATCACGCGATTGCTCCCGGTGCCGGAGGAGCTGACCTCGATCGAGTCGATCTCGGTGCCGGCCGCGCAAGCCAAGCTTGCGGCCGGGGAGGGGCTTCTGGTGCTCCACGCGGGCAGCGACGGCGTCTACGGGATGCTCGTCCCCAGAAGCGGCGCCCCCAGAGCGTGGTTCTCGTCGGTCGCGGCGAAGGATCTCGAAGCGCGCATCGCCAGCGTCCGCACCGGCCTCGACGTTTCGGACGGCACGCTGCCGCGCTTTCCCTTCGGCGATGCCCATGCCTTGTTCGAACAGCTGCTGGGGCCGGTGCGCAGCGAGGTCGGCTCGCTTTCGCGGCTGATCGTGGTGGCGGATGGGCCCTTGCAGGCGCTTCCGCTGGGCGTTCTTCCGCTCAGCGTGCCGGCAACGGAGCCCACGTCGCCTGCGGATTACCGCTCGGCCAAGGCGGAGTGGCTCGCGCTCGGCCCGTCGATCCTGTACCTGCCCGGCATCCGCTCGCTGGAGACGCGAGGCCGCGGACAATTGGCCAGCAAGGCGCCGCAGCGCTTCTTCGGGATCGGCGATCCGCAGCTTGCCGGCAGCCCGGGCTCGATCCGGTCCGTCGACGTATCTGCGGCGCTGTCGCGGCGCTCGCTCGCCGATCCCGACGCGCTGCGCCGCCTGCCGGCGCTTCCCGAGACGGCACAGGAGATCAAGGCGCTGTCGACCGCTTTCGGCGCACGGCCTCAGGATATCCTGCTCGGAGGGCAAGCCACGGAAGCCGCGCTCCGTCAGCAGCCGCTCGATGCGTATCGGATCATCGCTTTCGCCACGCACGGGCTGGTCACGGGCGATCTCGACGGGCTTGCCGAGCCCGGCCTCGTCCTGACGCCTCCGGCGAAAAGCAGTGCGGAGGATGATGACATCCTGACGATGAGCGAAATCGCGCAGATGCGCCTTGATGCGGAGCTCGTCATCCTGTCCGCCTGCAACACGGCCTCGTCGGATGGCCGCGCGGGAGCGACGGGCCTGTCGGGCCTTGCCCGAGCATTTCTCGCCAGTGGCGCCAGGAGCCTGATCGTCACGCATTGGGCCATTCCCTCCGGGCCGACGGTCGCATTGATGACGAAGTCGGCGCGTGACATGGCGGCCGCCCCGCAGCGCGGCTGGGACTATGCTCTGCGCTCGGCGGTCCGCGAGCTGATCGCGGTGGAGGGGCCGGCCGAATACGCCCACCCGGCGAACTGGGGAGCGTTCGTGGTCTTCGGCATGCAGAGCTAGAAGGAACGGCTGCGCGGCTGCCGTCGCAGCCTGTGAGGATGGACTGGCTGCCCCTGATCGCGGGAAGGGGCATAACCATCCAGAATACACCCTGCCTGATTTCGACTTGGACAGCTTGGGATCGCTCCGCCCACACTGTCTCAAAGAATTGAAATCGAGGGGGTGCATGATGAAGAATTCCGTTATCGGGCTTGCTGGTCTGATGCTCGCCGCCTGCCTGCCAGCCGCGGGGCAGGCCCAGGAGACCGTGCTGCGCGTCGCCGCCGACGGCGACGTCTCGACGCTCGATGCGCATCGTGCCAGCGCCACCAGCGACAAGAGCGTGGTCGGCTGGATCTATAACGGGCTCGTTCGCTTCAAGCCGGGTAGCGCTGATCCCAAGGATATCGAGCCGGATCTGGCCGAGCGCTGGGAGCAGTCGCCGGATGGCAAGCTCTGGACCTTCCACTTGCGCAAGGACGTCAGGTTTCAGGGCGACTGGGGCACGCTTTCGGCCGATGACGTCGTCTATTCGCTCCAGCGCTCGGCCGATCCCAAGCGCTCGACCTTTTCCTCGGATTTCGCGGCGGTCGACAAGGTCGAGAAGCTCGACGACCTGACCGTGCGTGTCACCTTGAAGTACCCGGACGTCAATTTCCTCGGGCGGGTGACGAATTATCACGGCGGCAACATCGTCAGCCGCAAGGCCGCGGAGCAGCTCGGCGACAAGTTCGGCGGCCGCCCCGTCGGCACCGGCCCCTTCGCCTTCGTCGAGCAGGTGACGCAGCAATACGTCAAGCTCGCCGCCAACCCGACCTATTTCCGCGGCAAGCCGAAGATCGACACGATCATGGTGCGCAACATCCCTTCGGACAGCGCCCGCGAGCTCGCCTTCACCTCGGGCGAGGTCGACCTGATGTATGCCAAGCGTGAGCAGCGCTGGGTCGATTCCGCCCGCAAGCGCCCCGGCTTCAATGTCGAGATTTTCCGGCCGGGCGAGTACCGGCTGCTCCACATCAACCAGAGCGTGCCGCCGCTCGACGACATCCGCGTGCGCCGCGCCATCGCCGCCGCGGTCAATACCGACGACCTCGTGCGCTATGTCGGCAAGGATGTCGGGCCGAAGGGCTGCTCGGTGGTGCCGCCCGGCTATCTCGGCGAGGATTGCTCCGTCCGCTATGCCTTCGACCTCGCCAAGGCCAAGGCCCTGCTGGCCGAGGCCGGCCACAAGGACGGTATCACGGTCAAGGCCATCGTCTCCAACATCTCGGCGCAGCAGCCGATCATGGAGATCATCCAGGCGCAGCTCGCCAAGGCGGGGATCAAGCTCGACATGCAGGTCGTCGACCACGCGACCTATCAGAGCCAGACGCGCAAGGACCTGAGCGGCGTGGTGTTCTACGGCGCGGCGCGCTTTCCGATCGCGGACACCTATCTCAGCGAGTTCTTCCACTCGCGCGCCACGGTGAACACGCCAACCGCGGCGACCAATTTCTCGCATTGCAAGGTTGGCGACAAGGAGATCGAGCAGGCGCGCACCGCCTCCGACGCCGAGGCGCAGAAGGCCCTGTGGAAGGAAGCCCAGCGCAAGATCATGGAGGATGTCTGCGCGATCCCGCTGTTCGAGCTGCGGCAGGTCTGGGCGCGCAGCGACCGGCTCGATTTCGGCTACGAGCTGAAAGGTTCGATGAACCTGGCTCCGGCGATTACCGAAGCCACGACGCTGAAGGCGCGCTGAAGCGGGCGCGAGATGTGAAACGGCGGGGACCGCGTGTCGGATTTGGCCATGTCGCGGCCTTCCGCCGGCCCCCCTTGACGGTGCAGCTGCGCGCGGGCGACCACGCGCGGCTGCTGCAGGCTCTAGCGAACGTTCGGCTCAGTCCGGCATAAGGATGGTCCGCGATATCTCCGCGGCCGCGTGCCGGGCGCCTTCGAGGAAGGCGCCGACCAGCCGGGCGTTGCGGCTCTCGCGGATGTGGCACAGCTGGAAGTCGAGCTTGACGGCGGGCTCGAAGCGTCGGATCGCCACCCTGCCGCGCAGGCCCCCGACGGCCGATGGGTGAACCAGCGATATGCCGACGCCGGCAGCGACGAACTCGCACAAGGTCGGCGAAACCCCCACCACCATGACGACATTGGGCGCGACGCCATGAGCGTCGAAAACCTGCCCGATGCGCCGGTTCGTGAAGCTCTCCGGATCGAATGAGACGAAGTCGACCCCGTCGATATCGGCCGGCTTGATCACGCTCTTCTCCGCCAGCGGGTGCGCGAGCGGCATGATGCAGACGAGCGGATGGGCCATCAGCGGCTCGGACGCGATGTAGGGATTGTCGATCGGCGCCACGGTGAAGCCGACATCGAGTTTCCGGGTGAGGAGCCCGTCCGCAATCCATTGCGAGCTGCGCGACTGAACCGAGCAGAAGACCTTCGGCTGACTGGCGAGAAAGCGGCAGGTCGCCTGCTGGATGAAAGCGCCTGAGAGGGCCGGCATCACACCGATCAATAGCCGGCTCTGCTCGTCGCGGCGGATGGCGTCGACGGCGTTCTCGACCTGGCGCACGCCGGCGAAGATCCGGTCGATCTCCTCGTAGAGCCGCATGCCGCGCCGCGTCGCCGCCAGGCGCCCCTTCACCCGGTCGAAGAGCTGCAGGCCCGTATCCGCTTCTAGATGCGCGATCAGCTTGCTCATCGCCGGCTGGGAGATGTTGATCATCTCGGCCGCGCGGCTCACCGTCCCGTATTCGATCACCGCCTTGAAGGCCTCGACCTGTCGCAGGTTGAGCCGTCTGACCATGCCATAACCCTGAAGAATAGGAGGGAGAGAAATACGACTTTGACGAAATACAACATGGCTTCCTAACGTCACGGTCGGCAAGGGAAATTCGCATGCGGCCGGACATCATCGTCATCGGAGGGGGAACGGTCGGGGCGGCTATCGCCTATGGCCTCGCGCGGCGGGCCGAGAAGGTCCTGCTGCTCGATGGCGAGGACGGCGACTTTCGGGCGGCGCGTGCCAATTTCGGGCTGGTCTGGCTGCAGGGCAAGGGCCTCGGCATGCCCGCTTATCAGGCGCTGACGCGCCACAGCATCGCCTTGTGGCGCGCTTTTTCCGACGGGCTCGAGGCTGAGACGGGAACCGACCTCTGCTACGAGCAGAACGGCGGCCTGGTCTTCTGCCTGGGGGAGGACGGCTTCGAGAAGCGGCGTCTCGAGATGATGCGCCTGCACAACCAGCGCGGCGCCGGCGAGCCGGACTGGGAGATGCTCGACCGGCAGGCGCTGGAGCGTCTCCTGCCGAAAGCGGGGTTGGGCCCCGACGTGTCGGGCGCGAGCTTCGGCCGCCATGACGGCCACACCAATCCGCTCCGGCTTCTGGCGGCCCTGCATGGCGGGCTGCTGCGCCTCGGCGGCGGCATCCGCCACCGTTCGCGGGTCGAGCGGATCGAGAGGGCCGGCGCCGATTTCAGGCTCGTCCTGGCTGGTGAGACGCTGAGCGCGCCCCGCATCGTCATCGCCGCCGGGCTCGGCTCGGCGGAACTTGGTCGGCAGGTTGGGCTCGATGTGCCGTTGCATCCGGAACGCGGCCAGGTTCTCGTCACCGAAAGGCTCGCCCCCTTCCTGCCGCTGCCGGTGAGCGGCCTGCGCCAGACGACCGAGGGCACGGTGATGATCGGCGCGACCAAGGACAGGGTCGGCCTCGACGCCTCGACGACGACGGAGGCGGCGGCCGGGCTGAGCCGCAAGACGGTCAGGCTGATCCCCGCCCTCGCGCATGTCGGGCTCGTCCGGCAATGGGCCGGCCTGCGGATCATGACGCCCGACAGCTACCCGATCTATGCCCAGTCCGAGAGCCATCCCGGCGCCTTCGTCGCGCTTTGCCATTCCGGCGTGACGCTCGCGGCCTTCCACGCCGAGATTCTGGCCGGGGCGATCGCCGCCGGCTCGCTGCCCGAGAACTTTTCTCCCTTCCACCAGAGACGCTTCGATGTTCCGCAAGCTGCATGATCCGGGGCCGGCCACCGTGACGGTCCATATCGACGGGCGCCCGGTCAGGGCCGAAGTCGGTGAAAGCATCGCCGCGCTGCTGCTGCGCCAGCCCGAAGGCTGGAGCCGGACGACGCCGGTCTCCGAAAGCCGCCGCGCGCCCTACTGCATGATGGGCGTCTGCTTCGAATGCCTCGTCGAGGTCGATGGTCAGGGCTCCGTGCAGGGATGCCTGACGCCGGTGCAAGACGGCATGTCCGTCACCCGGCAGCAAGGCCGCCGGAGCCTCTCGGCATGAGCAACGAACATTCGGACCTCAGCCATACCGATCTCCTGATCGTCGGCGCCGGACCTGCCGGAATGGCCGCCGCCGTGACGGCGCGCCAACACGGCCTTTCCGTGCGGGTCGTCGACGACCAGCCGGCGCCCGGCGGCCAGATCTGGCGGGCCGTCGAAACCGTCGCCGCGACGCCGCGCCTCGCCCGCCTGGGCGAGGCCTATCGGGCGGGTGTCGACCGGGCCGCCGCCTTCCGCGCCTGCGGCGCGCTCTACGAGCCGCAGGCGCAGCTCTGGCAGATCGAGCCGGGCTTTCGTGCCTTCCTGACCCGCGAGGGCAGGGCGCGCAGCGTCACGGCGGAGGCGATCATCCTCTCCACCGGCGCGCAGGAGCGGCCGGTGCCGTTCCCGGGCTGGACGCTGCCTGGCGTGCTGACGGTCGGTGCTGCGCAAATCCTGCTGAAGACCGCCGATTCCGTGCCGGACAAGCCGGTCTGGATCGCCGGATGCGGACCGCTGCCGCTGCTCTACATGACGCAGCTCCTGGCGGCGGGCGGGCGGATCGCCGGCTTCCTCGACACCACGCCTCGCGGCCGTCTCGGTCCGGCCTTGCGCCATCTGCCGCAGGGGATCGCGCGATTCGGCGACCTTCTGAAGGGTCTGTCCTGGTCGCTCGCGCTGAAGCGGGCCGGTTTCCCGATCATCCGCCACGTCGCGGAGTTGCGGGCCGAGGGCGACGGGCGCCTCGAAAGCCTGCGCTACCGCTCGCAGGACGGCCGGGAGGCGCAGGTCGCGGCCGAGGTGCTGCTCGTCCATGAAGGCGTCGTGCCGAACATCCACGCCGCGCTCGCGCTCGGCTGCGCGATGCAATGGAATGCCGGCCAGCATTGCCAGGTCCCGGTGCTTGACGCCTGGGGCGAGACCACGCAGGCGAAGATCTTCGTCGCCGGCGACGGCGCCGGCATCGGCGGGGCCGAGGCTGCTGAACCGCGTGGACGGCTTGCGGCGCTGCGGGCCGCGAGCAAGCTTGGAAGGCTGGACGAGGGCGCCGCTGAAGCCACGGCACGAACCGAACGGGCGACGCTTGCGCGTGCGCTTGCGATACGCCCCTTCCTCGATGCGCTCTACGCACCGCGCCCTCAGGTCTTCGCGCCGGCCGACGAGACGCTGGTCTGCCGCTGCGAGGAGGTGACCGCCGGGGAGCTGCGCAGCCGCGCGGCACAGGGGCGGCCCGGCCCGAACCAGCTCAAGGCCTTCACCCGCGCCGGCATGGGGCCGTGCCAGGGACGGCAATGCGGTTACACCATGGCCCATATCGTCGCCGCCGTTCAGGACAGGCCGGTCGAGCAGGTTGGCTTCTACCGCATCAGGCCGCCGCTGAAGCCGGTGACGCTGGGCGAGCTTGCCAGCCTCGACGAACGGGAGCCCGCCGCATGAACGCGGAAAGCTTCGACGTCGCGGTCGTCGGTGGCGGTCTCCACGGCCTTTCAGCCGCGCTGCATCTGGCCCGCGCCGGCCGGCGCGTCGTGGTGATCGAGCGGCGCTGGACCGGCCGGCACGCCTCGGGCGCGACGGCGGCTGGTGTGCGCACGCTCAACCGCGACCTCGCGGAGGTACCGATCTCGCTGGAGGCCATGGCGATGTGGCACCGGATCGAGGAGATCGTCGGCGACGATTGCGGGTTCCAGGCGCAGGGCCAGCTCAATGTCGCGGAGCGGGACGAGCACATGCCGACCCTCGTGCAACGCGAGGCGAGGATGCGCGGCCTCGGCTATGCGCATGAGGAGCTGATCGACGCGAGGGAGCTGCGCCGCCTGGTGCCCGCGCTGAGCCCGCATTGCGTCGGTGCGCTGGTGGCGCGGCGCGACGGCGCCGCCGATCCGCACCGGACCATCCTGGCCTTTCGCCGCGCTTGCGAGGCGGAAGGCGTCGTCATCGCCGAGGCCTGCGGCGTCGAGACGGTCGACCGGCAAGGGGAGGACTGGCTGCTCGTTTGCGGCGCCCGTCGCTTTCGCGCGCCCGTCGTCGTCAATGCGGCCGGCGCCTGGGCGGGGCGGCTCGCGGCATTGTTCGGCGACGACATCGCGCTCGGCGTGCGCGCTTCCATGATGATCGTGACGGAGCGCCTCGCGCCGCTGCTCGACCCCGTCGTCAGCGTCGTCGGCCGGGCGCTCTCCTTCAAGCAGGCGAGCCAGGGCACGCTCGTGATCGGCGGCGGCCTGCAGGGCGCGGCCGATCTCGACCGGGAGCGCAGCACGGTCAATTTCCGCGAGCTCGCCAAGGGCGCGCGCGCCGCCAGCGACCTCTTCCCGGCCGTGCGCGGCGTGCGCATCGCCCGCTGCTGGACGGGGATCGAGGCGCAGACGCGCGACCGACTGCCAGTGATCGGCGCTTCGCCCGATGTCGCCGGGCTGGTCCATGCCTTCGGCTTCTCCGGCCACGGCTTCCAGCTCGTGCCGGTCGTCGGGGCGATCCTCGCCGAGCTCGTCGTCGAGGGCCGCACCCGCCGCGAGATCGCGGCCTTCGCGCCGCAACGCCTGATGCAGGAAAGGGTCGCCGCATGACGGGCTTCTTCGTCAGACGTCTTCTGCTCGCCATACCGACGCTGTTCGTGATGCTGACGGCGATCTTCGTGCTGGTCCGGCTCGTGCCGGGCGATGCCGCCACCGTCATTCTCGGCGACCAGGCGAGTGCCGCCTCGCTCGCGGCGCTGCGCGAGAAGCTCGGCCTCGACCAGCCGGTCCATGCCCAGTATCTCGCCTTCATCGGCAAGATCCTCACCGGCGATCTCGGCCAGTCGCTCAGCAGCGGCCGCAACGTCATCCACGAGGTGCTGCTCGTCCTGCCCTCGACCATCGAGTTGACCGTCGCCGCCATCGTGATCGGCCTCGCCTTCGGTCTGCCGCTCGGCGTCGCGGCGGCGCTCGCCCGCAACGGCTGGGTCGATTACGTCGCGCGCATCGTCTCGCTGGTCGGCCTGTCCTTCCCGGCCTTCGTCTCGGGCATCCTGATGCTGATCGTCTTCGCGATCCAGCTCGGCTGGTTCCCCGTGCTCGGCAACACCAGCGGTTCCGGCGATCTGGCGGAGAGGCTGCGGGCGCTGGCGCTGCCGGCGCTCAATCTCGGCATCATCATGACCGCCTATGTGATGCGCGTGACCCGCGCGGCGATGCTCGGCGTGCTGACCGAGGACTATATCCGCACTGCCCGCGCCAAGGGCGTCAGCCCCGGCCAGCTCGTCGTGACGCATGCGCTGCGCAACAGCCTGATCCCGATCATCACGGTGGTCGGGCTCTATTTCGGCACGCTGATCGGCAATTCCGTGCTGACCGAGATCATCTTCAACCGTCCGGGCCTGGGCAAGCTGATCATCGGTGCATTGAACGCCCGCGACTACACGCTGCTGCAGGGGCTGATGATCATCTTCGCCATCTGCGTGATCGTCGTGAACACGCTGACGGACCTGGCCTATGGCCTCGTCGATCCGAGGGTGAAATACACATGAGCGCCGTCGCCACCACGACCGTCGACATCCGGCCGGGCGGCCTCTGGCTCGCCTTCAGCCAGAACAGGCTCTCCTGGATCGGTCTCCTCCTGCTCGCGTTCATCATCTGCGTAGCAGTGCTCGCGCCCTGGATCGCGCCGCATGATCCACTCGAGCAGAACATCGTCGCCCGGCTCGAGCCGCCTTCGGCCGAGTTCTGGCTCGGCACCGACTCCTATGGGCGCGACGTGCTCTCGCGCCTGATCTACGGCGCCCGCATCTCGCTCTTCGTCGGCTTCTTCGCGATCCTGATCGCGATGCTGGTCGGCACGGCGATCGGCGTCGCCGCCGGCTATATCGGCGGCCTCTTCGACCAGATCGTCATGGGCGTGCTCGACGTGATGCTCGCCTTTCCGACACTGCTGCTCGGCCTGATGATCGCCGCGATGCTCGGGGCGAGCCTTGAGAACCTGATCATCGCGATCGCGGTGACCGAGATCGCGCCCTTCGCCCGTGTCGCCCGCGCTCCGACGATCACGCTGCGCCAGCGCGATTTCGTCGAGGCGAGCCGCTCCTATGGCTGTGGCCCGTTCCGGATCATGACGCGGCATATCCTGCCCAACATGCTCTCCGACGTCGTGGTGATGAGCTCGCTCTGGTTGGCCTCGGCCATCCGCACCGAAGCCTCGCTGAGCTTCATCGGGCTCGGCGTGCCGCCGCCGGCCGCGACCTGGGGCGGCATGATCCGCGAGGGCTTCGAGAACATCCTCGACGCCTGGTGGCTCGCCGTTTTCCCGAGCCTGGCGATCCTGCTGACGGTGTTCGCGCTCAACCTGCTCGGCGATGCGCTGCGCGATGCCGCCGATCCGCGATCCCGCGCGCGATGACGGCGCGATAAAACAACGGCCTGGAGTGCATCCGCGCTTGGAAGAATCGCGGATGCACTCCAGCGCTCAATCGTCGTTTGTTCCCTCTGCGTCCAGGATCTGCTGGACCTCATCGGAAAAGCGGTTTTGTACATATCCTTGCGGTCGGAGCCTATGAAGCGCCGTCCGGATCAGCCCAGCGCTCCGCATTCTCGCAGAGCAATTCGCTGAAGCGCGTCTCCACCCATTTTTCCGGTGGGCGCAGTTGGCGCCCCTGGCGCCAGAGCATCCGCACCGAAAGCGGCGGCAAGGCGAGGGATGGGCAGTCGACCGAACAAAGAGGCGTCGAGCCGTTCGCCGCCGTCACGAATTGACGCAAATGATCCAGGGACCACTCCATCCCAGCAATCTATCGAAATTGATGATGCATTCTATCTTTTTCAATCGGAATGATTGGTGCTTCTGGCCGCCATTGTGAAACTCTATGGGGCTCCTCGATGCGCGCGCGTCCGTGGTTGTTCTTGCTTGCTGCGATCGGTGCCGAGCTGATTGGCGTAACGACGATGAAATTGGTGGCAGATAGTGGTGCGCTATACGCCGTTGCCCTTGTGTACATTCCGATGGGGTTGAGCTTCTTCTTTCTTTCGCTCGCGGTGAAGGTGCTGCCCGTCGCCATGGCTTACGCGACCTGGGAAACGGTCGGCCTCATTGCCGTGACGGCTATCAGTTATCAGGTCTTCGGCGAGAGCCTGGGCTGGCTGAAGCTGGGAGGGATCGCCTTGCTGGTCCTGGGTGTGGTGCTCGTCAATGCCGGCGCGCCGAAAGAGGCGGCGTAACCATGCAGAACGCCCAGTTTGTCCACCTTGCCTGGATGGTTGGCGCCATCGGGCTGGAGGTTGCGGCCAACGTCTTCATCAAGCTGTCCGATGGGTTCCGGAAGCTCGCCGCCGGGTTTGCGGGAATCGGATGCATCCTGCTCTCCGTGGCGGCGCTGTCCCAGGCGATCCACGGGATCGATCTGTCGGTCGCCTACGCATTGTGGGGCGGGGCCGGCATCGTCCTGACGGCGTTGGCTGGCTTCGTGCTTTTCAGGCAGAGATTGGCGGGGCGCGGCTGGATCGGCATCGCCTTCGTGGTGGCCGGCATTTCGGTCCTGAGACTGGCCTGAGGGTTGTTCCGGCGGGAAGGGCCATCGCGCCTCCGGTCTCAGCGCGCGTCGATCACGTCCTGGACCGTTTCGAAGAAGCTGCGCACCAGCGGCAGGCGCTGGCGCTCGGCTCGGCAGACAATGTACTCGCCGACGTCGAAATCGGCCCCTGTGATGATGATGCGCTTCAGGCCGGCCTCCGGCCTGAACTCGGCGGCGAAGACGACGCCGATCCCGAAACCGAAGGCCACGGCCTCACGCACGGCCTCGCGCGACTGCACCTCCAGCAGGTTCGCCGGCTTGATGCCGGCCGTGGAGAGCCGGTTCTCGAAGACCTCGCGCGTGATCGAGCCGCGCTCGCGCAGCACGATGTCCTGGCCGGCGAAGGCCTCTATCGGAATCTGGTCGTGCCGCGCCAATTCATGCTGGTCGGAGACGAAGGCGACGAGATCGTCGGAGCGCAGCCGGACGCTGTGGATGCGCGGATCGGAATTGGCACGCGCGGTGATCGCCACATCGGCGGCGAAATCCATGATCTGGTCGACGACCTCGGAGGAGTTGCCGATCGTCAGAGAGAAGGTCAGGCCGGGATAGCGCTCGCGCATGCGGGCGAGCGCCGGCATGACATGGGTGGCGCTGTCGGCGGCGATCCGCAGATGGCCGCGCTGGAGCGTGCGGCTGCCGGCGAGAAGCGATTCCGCCTCGTCCTCCGCAGAGAACAGTTTGGTCGTGATGACGAAGAGGCTCTGCCCGAGCGGGGTCAGCTTCACCTGCCGGCCGGCGCGGTCGAAGAGCCTGACGCCATAGGCATCTTCCAGCCCGCGGACCTGGGCGGAGAGGGTGGGCTGGCTGACATGGCGCGTCTTCGCAGCGCCGGTGAAGCTCTGCGCCTCGGCGACCGCATGGAACGCGGCGAGGCCGGAATAGCTGATGGTCATCTTCTATAGGTCCTATCTATAGGAGATATGGAAACGATGTATTGGACCTATGTCAATCGCGGTCCTAGCGTCCGGGTCATCCGCCGCAACACATCGCGAGACCATCATGGCCCAGGCCCGCCGCCCTGCCTCCTCCGAAACCGGTGACCCGCTCCTCCTGACCCCCGGCCCGCTGACCACCAGCAAGGCCATCAAGGAGGCGATGGTGCATGACTGGGGCTCGCGCGACGCGACCTTCGTCGGCATCAACAAGGCGGTTCTGGAAGAGCTGCCGAAGATTATCCATGGTGGCGAGGACTTCGTCACCGTGCCGATGCAGGGCTCCGGCACCTTCGCCGTCGAGGCGATGCTGACCACCTTCGTGCCGCGCGACGGCAAGATCCTGGTCCTGATCAACGGCGCCTATGGCCAGCGCGCCAAACGCATCCTGGAGATCGCCGGCCGCGCCGTTGCCGTGCACGAGACCGCCGAGGACACCCCGCCGGATCTCGCCGAGGTCGACCGCATGCTGGTCGCCGATGCCGGCATCACCCACATCTTCACTGTCCATTGCGAGACGACGAGCGGCATCCGCAACCCGGTCGAGGCGATCGCCGCGCTGGCCAAGCGCCATGGCCGTCGCCTGCTGGTCGACTCCATGAGCGCTTTCGGCGCCCTGCCGCTCGACAGCCGCGAGGTCTATTTCGACGCCGTCGCCGCCTCCTCGAACAAATGCATCCAGGGCGTTCCCGGCCTCGGCTTCGTCATCGCCCGCAAGAGCGCGCTGGCCGAGACCAAGGACAACGCCACCACGCTGGTGCTCGATCTCTACGACCAGAATGCCGGCTTCGAGCGCACCGGCCAGTACCGCTTCACGCCGCCGATCCACGTCATCGTCGCCTTCCACGCGGCTTTGCAGGAATTCTGGGCCGAGGGCGGCGTCGCTGGGCGCGGCGAGCGCTATGCCGAGAATGCCCGCATCCTGATCGAGGGCATGGAAGGGCTCGGCTTCCGAACGCTGCTGCCGGCGGCCCGGCAGGCGCCGATCATCGTCACCTTCCACATGCCCGAGGACAAGAATTTCGTCTTCCAGCGCTTCTACGACGCGCTGAAGGACGCCGGCTACGTCATCTATCCCGGCAAGCTGACGGTCGCGGACAGCTTCCGCATCGGCTGCATCGGCGCGCTCGGTGCGCAGGACATGCGCGCCTTCGTCGCCACAGTGTCGGATGTCCTTGATGAAATGGGCGTCGGCCTGAAGTCGGCCGCGTGAGGAGCCCTGAGATGACAATGCACACGAAGATCGGCGCGGATGTCGTTGCGAACGGCCGTAATTATGCCCGGCCGCAGCGCCCGACGGTGGTGATCTGCATGGACGGCTCGGAGCCGGCCTATATCGAGGCGGCCAGCGCCAAGGGCCTGACGCCGAACCTCGACCGGATCATGAAGACCGGCGCCAGCACCCATGCCTATTCGGTGATCCCGAGCTTCACCAACCCGAACAACCTTTCGATCATCACCGGCCGCCCGCCGGCCGTGCACGGCATCGCCGGCAACTTCTTCTATGACCGCGAGGCCAAGGAAGAGGTGATGATGAACGATGCCCGCTTCCTGCGGGCGCCGACCATCCTCGCGGAGTTCCAGAAGACCGGCCACAAGGTCGCGATGGTCACCGCCAAGGACAAGCTGCGCACGTTGCTCGGCAAGGGGCTCGACTTTGCGTCCGGCAGCGCGATCGCCTTCTCCTCGGAGAAGGCCAACAAGGCCAACAAGGCGGAAAACGGCATCGAGAACGTGCTCGATTTCGTCGGCATGCCCGTGCCGTCGGTCTACTCGGCCGATCTCTCCGAGTTCGTCTTCGCCGCCGGCGTCAAGCTGCTGGAGACGTTCAAGCCGGACCTGATGTATCTCTCGACCACCGACTATGTGCAGCACAAGGCTGCGCCCGGTTCGGAGATGGCCGATAGCTTCTACGCCATGTTCGACGGTTATGTCGGCAAGCTCGACGCGCTCGGCTGCACGCTGGTCATCACCGCCGACCACGGCATGAACGACAAGCATCTCGCCAATGGCGAGCCGGATGTCGTCTATCTCCAGAGCCTGATGGACGAGTGGTACGGCCGGGGCACGATGCGCGTGATCCTGCCGATCACCGATCCTTACGTCGTCCATCACGGCGCGCTCGGCTCCTTCGCCACGGTCTATCTGCCGGATGGCGCCAGCCAGGAAGAGGTTGCGGCCCGCATCTCCGGCCTCGACGGCATCGCGCTGGCGGTAACCTCCGCCGAGGCCTGCGAGCGCTTCGAACTGCCGGCCGACCGGATCGGCGATGTCGTGGTCGTCTCGACGCGCCAGAAGGTGATCGGCACTTCGCCGGACAGGCACGATCTTTCGGGCCTGACCGAGCCGCTGCGCTCGCATGGCGGCATCACCGAGCAGCGCGTGCCGATGATCGCCAACCGCCCGATCACGGTGCCGGAGGGCCGAACCTTACGCAATTTCGACGTCTTCGACGTCGCCCTGAACCTGGTGAGCTGAGATGAACGCTGCGGTGAAGCCGCCGGTGCGGCGCGAGGCGATGCGCATCGCCGGCAAGCTGGTCACGACCGACGACATGGTCGAGGTCAAGAACCCCTATGACGACAGCCTCGTCGGCCTGATCCCGGCGGCCCGGCCCGAGCATGTCCGCGAGGCCTTCGCCAAGGCCAAGGCCTTCAAGCCGACGCTCTCGCGCTACGAGCGTCAGCAGATCCTGCAGAAGACCGCCGAGTTGCTGCGCGACCGCAAGGAGCTCTTCGCCAAGCTGATCACGGCGGAAGCCGGCCTGTGCTGGAAGGACTCGCTCTATGAGGCGAGCCGCGCCTACGACGTCTGGTCCTTCGCGGCGCAGCTCACCATCAAGGACGATGGCGAGATGTTTTCTTGCGACATCTCGCCGAACGGCAAGGCGCGCAAGATCTTCACCACACGCCAGCCGCTGCTCGGCGTGATCTCGGCGATCACCCCGTTCAACCACCCGCTCAACATGGTCAGCCACAAGCTGGCCCCGGCGATCGCGACCAATAATCGCCTCGTGCTGAAGCCGACCGAACTGACCCCGCTGACCGCGCTGGCGCTCGCCGACGTGCTCTATGAAGCCGGCCTGCCGCCGGAGATGCTCTCGGTCGTCACCGGCAATCCCTCGACCATGGGCGACGCCATGATCACCGATCCTGATGCGGATCTGGTGACCTTCACCGGCTCCGTCCGTGTCGGCAAGCACATCGCCGACAAGGCCGGCTACAAGCGCATCGTGCTGGAGCTCGGCGGCAACGACCCACTGATCGTCATGGAGGATGCCGATCTCGACAAGGCGGCGGAGCTTGCCGTCACCGGCGCGACCAAGAATTCGGGCCAGCGCTGCACGGCGGTGAAGCGCATCCTGGTGGTCGAGAGCGTCGCAGACGCCTTTTCCAAGCTGGTCGTCGAGAAGGCCAAGAAGCTGAAATGCGGTGACCCGATGGATCCGGAAACCGATGTCGGCTGCGTCATCAACGCCCGCTCGGCCGCGCTCTTCCAGGCCCGCGTCGACGATGCCGTGACCAAGGGCGCAGAGGTGCTCCACGGCAAGCGGGCGGAGGGAGCGCTGTTCCATCCGACCGTGGTCGACAAGATCCCCTACACCTGCGAGCTGGTGCATGAGGAGACCTTCGGCCCGGTGATCCCGATCATCCGCGTGCCCGACGACATCGCCGAGGTCATCAGGATCTCCAACTCCACCGCCTATGGTCTCTCTTCCGGCATCTGCACGAACCGCTACGATTACATCCAGCGTTTCGTCGCCGATCTCGAGGTCGGCACGGTCAATCTCTGGGAAGTGCCGGGCTACCGGATCGAGATGTCTCCCTTTGGCGGCATCAAGGATTCCGGCCTCGGCTACAAGGAGGGTGTCGTCGAGGCCATGAAATCCTTCACCAACGTCAAGACGTGGTCGATGCCCTGGACCGCGTGAAACAAGAAAAGCCAACGCAGGCGGAGCGATCCGCCTGCGTTTTCGTCTGTCAGGGGAAGAAAACGTCGCAAGAGCGTTCAAACCAATCGAAAAACAGGGGATGAGAACATGAAGAACTGGCTTGCTTCCTGCGTCATCGGGGCTATCGCGCTCGCGCTTCCCGGCATGGCTCACGCACAGAAGACGAAAGTGACCGTCTACACCGCCCTGGAGAATGACCAGCTCGCGCCCTTCAAGGCCTCGATCGAGAAGGCCGTGCCCGAGGCGGAGGTCGTCTGGGTCCGTGACTCGACCGGCGTGATTACCGCCCGCTTCCTCGCCGAGAAGGACAATCCCCGTGCCGACATGGTGATGGGGCTGGCGGCGTCGAGCCTGCTGATGTTCGAGAAGGCCGGCCTGCTCGAGACCTACAAGCCCGCCGGCGCCGACGCGCTGAAGCCGGTCTTCCGCGACAGCAAGGAGCCCTATACCTGGACCGGCATGGACGCCTATCTCGGCGTTGTCTGCTACAATACCGCCGAGGCCAAGGGCGTGGCCGTTCCCAGCTCCTGGAAGGACCTGCTCAACCCGGCCTTCAAAGGCAAGATCGTGATGCCGCACCCGGCTTCGTCGGGCACCGGCTACCTCATGGTCGCTGGCTGGCTGCAGAGCATGGGCGAGGCCGAAGGCTGGAAGTTCATGGACGGGCTGCATGAGAATATCGGCGCCTACCTTCATTCCGGCTCGGCGCCTTGTGTCCAGGCCGCGCGCGGCGAGCGCACGATCGGGCTGGCGCTCGACATGCGCGGCGCCTCCGAGAAGAGCAAGGGCGCGCCGATCGAGGTTGTGATCCCGAAGGAAGGCGTGGGCTGGGAGATGGAAGCCAGCGCCATCGTCAAGGGCTCCAAGAACCTCGCGCTCGCCAAGAAGATCGCCGACTGGTCGACGACCAAGGACGCCAACGAGCTCTATTCCAAGACCTATGCCATCGTCGCCGCGCCGGGCGTCGGGACCAAGCCGGCGAACTACCCCGCCAACGCCGAGGCGGGCATGATCAAGAACGATCTCGGCTGGATGGCCGATAATCGCGACCGCGTGCTCGCCGAATGGTCGAAGCGCTACGAGTCCAAGGCTGTGCCGAAGAACTGAGCCTCAGCCATGCCGCCGTCCGTGCGGGCGGCGGCATGGTCTGTGCAAGACGTAAGAGAAGCCTCGCCGCCAGTGCGGGGCGGGTCTCTGCCCGTTCATATGAAGGCCGGCACGATGTCCACGATGACGACCCCATTTCTTTCGGTCCGCAACCTCGCCAAGAGTTTCGGCGCGTTCCGGGCGCTGCACGACATCGACCTCGACATCCATCGCGGCGAGTTCGTCTGCTTCCTCGGCCCGTCCGGCTGCGGCAAGACGACCTTGCTGCGGGCGGTCGCCGGCCTCGATCTCCAGGATAGCGGCACCATCCATATGGGCGGCCGCGACGTGTCGCGGGCGAGCCCGTCCGAGCGCGATTTCGGCATCGTCTTCCAATCCTACGCGCTCTTCCCCAATCTCACCGTCGCCGACAATGTCGGCTACGGGCTGGTCAACCGCCGCCGCACCCGCGATGAGATCACCAAGCGCGTCGCCGAGTTGCTGACGCTCGTCGGCCTGCCTGAGCAGGGCAAGAAATATCCGGTCCAGCTCTCGGGCGGCCAGCAGCAGCGCGTGGCGCTGGCGCGCGCTCTCGCCACCTCGCCGGAACTGCTCCTGCTCGACGAGCCGCTCTCGGCGCTCGATGCCAAGGTCCGGGAGCGCCTGCGCGACGAGATGCGCTCGCTGCAGCAGCGGCTGGGGGTGACCACGATCATGGTGACCCATGACCAGGAGGAGGCGCTCGCCATGGCCGACCGCATCGTCGTGATGCGCGACGGCGCCGTCGAGCAGGTCGGCTCGCCCGAGGAGATCTACCGCCGCCCCGCAACGCCCTTCGTCGCCGATTTCGTCGGACACATGACCTTCATGGATGCGATCGTGACCGGACCCGGCAAGGTAAGGGTCGACGAACTCGACCTCGTCGTCGCCAATGCCGCGCCCTTCGCCGCAGGCACGCCGGTGCGTCTGGCGATGCGGCCGGAGGAGGTCCGCACCCGCGGCATCGGCGCGGAGACGCCGAACCGCTTCGAGGCGACGATCGGGGATCTCGCCTTCCTCGGCTCCTTCTGCCGGGCGCATCTCCAGCCTACGGGCTCGCGCGCGACCCGGATCGCCGCCGACTTCTCGTCCAATGCCATGCGCGATCTCGGGATCGTGCCGGGCCAGGTGCGCACCGTCGCCTTTCCGCCCGAGGCCCTGCACGTCTTCGCCGGGGAGGGACGATGAGCGATCTCGCACAGCCCCTGCCGATGACCGATACGCCCGTGAAAGTCTCGGCGCCGCGGATCAGCGAACGCCATGTTGCCGGGGCGCTGATCCTGGCGCTCTGCGCGGTGCTGGTCCTGATCATCGCGCTGCCGCTCTGGGCGCTGCTCTCCAAGAGCCTGGAGAACACGGACGGCAAGTTCGTCGGGCTCGCGAATTTCGTCAGCTACGCGACGACGCCCGCGCTGTTCTATTCGCTGTTGAACAGCCTGCTCGTCGCCGGCGTGACCACGGCGATCGTGGTGCCGCTCGCCTTCCTCTATGCCTATGCTTTGCGCCGCAGCTGCATCCCGGCCAAGGGGGCCTTTTATGCCGCGGCGATGGTGCCGGTCTTCGCGCCCTCGCTGCTGTCGGGCCTCGCGCTGATCTATCTCTTCGGCAACCAGGGCATCCTGAAATCCTGGATGATGGGCGCCTCGCTCTACGGCCCCGTCGGCATCATCGCCGCCGAGGTGCTCTATTGCTTCCCCCACGCGATGCTGATCCTCGTCACGGCTTTGGCGCTCTCCGATGGGCGCTTGCGCGAGGCGGCGGACGCGATGGGCACTTCGCGTTGGCGCATCTTCCACACGATCACCCTGCCGGGCGCGCGCTATGGCGTGATCAGCGCGACCTTCGTCGTCTTCACGCTGGTCATCACCGATTTCGGCATTCCCAAGGTGATCGGCGGGCAGTTCAGCGTGCTGGCGACCGACGCCTACCGGCAGGTCGTCGGCCAGCAGAACTTCCCGATGGGCGCCGTCGTCGGCATCATTCTGCTGGTGCCGGCCGTGCTCGCCTTCTTCGTCGACCGCGTTGTGCAGCGGCGCCAGAGCGCCATGCTCTCGGCCCGCGCCGTGCCTTACGTCCCCAAGCCGGATCGGCACCGCGACCTCGCGCTTCTCGGCTTCGTCAGCCTGATCGCACTCGCCATCGTCGGCCCCTATGCCGTCGCCTTCTGGGGCTCCTTCGTCAAATACTGGCCCTATAATCTCTCGCTGACCCTGGGCAACTACGACTTCTCCACGGTTGAGCCGGATGGCTGGGGGCCGTATCACAACTCGCTGCTGCTGGCTTCGCTGACGGCGTTGATCGGCACGGCGCTGATCTTCACCGGCGCCTACCTGATCGAGAAGGTGAAGCTCTTCCCGCGGCTGCGCGGCTTCGCCCAGTTCCTGGCGATGCTGCCGATGGCGGTGCCCGGTCTCGTGCTCGGCCTCGGCTATGTCTTCTTCTACAATGCCGGCTGGAACCCGCTCGGCTTTCTCTACGGGACGCTGGCGATCCTGGTGATCAACACCGTCGCGCATTTCTACACGGTCGGCCACATCACGGCGCTGACCAGCCTGAAGCAGCTCGACGGCGAGTTCGAGTCGGTCTCGGCCTCGCTCAAGGTGCCGTTCTGGTCGACCTTCCGCCGCGTGACCGCGCCGATCTGTCTGCCCGCGATCCTCGACATCGCCGTCTATGTCTTCGTCAATGCGCTGACCACGGTCTCCGCCGTGATCTTCCTCTACGGGGCCGACACCAAGCTCGCCTCGATCGCGATCGTCCATATGGACGAGGCCGGCGCGATGGCCTCCGCCGCGGGCATGGCGAGCGTCATCATGGTCACCGCCATTGCCGTGAAGCTCGCCCATGTCGGCCTCGACCAATTGGTCTTCGGCCGCCTGCAGCAATGGCGCCAGCGCTAGGTACGGGTTGCGGCAGCGGGCATTGCCCTGCCGCCGCGGCTCGCTAGGCTGCGGAACCGAACCTCTGGGGATAGAGACCAGCGTGCGCCTTGGAGTGATCGCCGATATCCATGGAAACCTGCTGGCGCTCGAAGCGGTGCTGGCCAGGCTCGACGACCTATCCGTCGATCGCCTGATCAATCTCGGCGATTGCGCCTCCGGGCCGCTCTGGCCGGCCGAGGCGGTCGCCTTGCTGCGCTCGCGCGAGATCACCCATGTCCGGGGCAATCACGACCGGGCGTTGGGCGCGGCCTCGGCCCTGGGGCTCGGCGAGTCGGACGGTTACGCCTGGCAGGCGCTCGACCCGGAAGCCCGCGCCTGGCTCGCCGGATTGCCGGTCGAGATCACGGTCGAGGGCGCGCTCTGCTTCCATGCCAGCCCCGGGGATGATGAAACCTACCTGATGGAAGAGGAGCATGACGGCCATCTCATGCCGTCGCCGATCGCCACGATCGAGCAGCGCCTCGCCGGGCGCTCAGCCCCGCTGATGCTCTGCGGGCACAGCCATCTGCCGCGTGCGGCGCGCCTGAGCTCCGGTGCGATCGTGCTCAATCCCGGCAGCGTCGGGAACCCCGCTTATCGCGACACGAATCCGGCCCATGTCTCCGAGAGCGGCATGCCGCATGCCCGCTTCGCCGTGGTGACGCTCGGCGCGGAGATCGCGATCGAGCACCATCTCGCCGTCTACGACTGGGAGCATGCCGCGCGTCGCGCCGAGCAGAACGGTCGCGCCGATTGGGCGCATGCGCTGCGGACGGGCAGGGTGCTACCCTAGCGTCAGAGACTGGCCGCGCAGGGACCGCGCCAGCGCAAAAAAGGCCTGAATCGCCTTGCTGTTGCGGCGTTCGTGCAGGCAGATCAGCTTCTCGTGCATCAGCAGCGCCGGCCCGTCGAGTGGGATGCGGACGAGCCGCGGATCGTCCTCGCCGAACTCGGCAGCCGAGACGAAGCCGATGCCGCCGCCCGCCGCCACGATGGCGCGCACCGCTTCGCGGCCCTCCGCCTCCACGGCATAGGCGAGGGCGACGCCCTGTTCCGCCGCCCGCTGCTCCAGCAACTGCCGCGTGCGCGATCCGCGTTCGCGCATGACCAGTGGCCAGCTCGCAAGCTCTTGAAGGGTAAGGCTTGCGCGCCCCGCCGCCGGGTGGTCCTTCGCGACAAAGGCGATGATCGGTGAGACATTGAGCGGCAGCACTTCGAACGGCCGCTCGTCGGCGAGTTCGCCGAGCACGCCGATCTCGGCATCGTAGCCGATCAACGTCTCGACGATGCTGCCGGTATTGCCCTGCGAGATCGAGACCTGGATGCCGGGATGGCGCCCGCGGAAGGCCGTGAGCACATCAAGCACATGATGCACGGAATCGGCGACGATCCTGAGGGCGCCGGTCCGCAGCGAACGCTCCTCCTGCAGCAGCTCCAGCGCCTCGCCCTCAGCCCCGAACAGGCGATGCGTGACGGCGAGCAGCCTCTGGCCGGCCGGCGTCAGGACGACCTGTCGATGGCGACGGCTGAACAGCGCGACATCGTACTCCTCTTCCAGCTTGCGGACCTGATCCGAAATCGCCGGCTGGGTGAGATTGAGCGCGAGCGCTGCTTTCGAGAAGCCGCCGGACAGCGCGACCTGATGGAAGGCCCGGAGCTGGACATAACGCATGGCGGGCGGAACCTCGGAAAAATCGATCCGGAATGATATCGCTAGAATTTATACTTGGATATGAAATAGCGATTTTTCAGATCGACGAAGCAAGGGCATTCTGAGACGAGAGAGTCCCCCTGGAGCCTGCTGATTTCCGACAGAACCACCGCGTCATCCCGGGCAAGCGGCGAAGCCGCGCAGATCCGGGATCCATTATGGGGCTCCGGAGCCCTCCGATGGATCCCGGGGCAAGCCCGGAATGACGCCGTGGTTCCGAGAGAAATCATCAGGCGGCAGGGACAAAACGGGATCCTGCCATGCGCGCCGAAACCGCCGCCATCGTCCATACCGAGGGCGAATCCAACACCTCCGCGGCGCGCAGCGATTGGTCTGCCGGGATCGGCGATGCCGGAACCCGCGCATTGCTCGCGCGCGACTCCGCCGCCTTCCTGCATCAGAGCCTGTCGAGCCCCTGCCTCACCGCCATCGCCAAGGCGGAGGGCATCTGGATCGAGGATACGATGGGGCGGCGCTACATGGATTTCCATGGCAACAGCGTCCACCATATCGGCTACGGCCATCCGCGCCTGAAGGAGGCGATCAAGGCACAGCTCGACAATCTCTGCTTCGCGCCGCGCCGCTTTACTTGCGAACCCGCCGTCGAACTGGCCGAGACGCTCGGGCGGATGGCGCCGGGCGATCTCGGCAAGGTGCTCTTCACCACCGGCGGCTCGGATGCGATCGAGGTGGCGCTGCGGCTCGCGCGTGCCGCGACCGGCCGGTTCAAGACCCTGTCCTTCTGGGACGCCTTCCATGGCGCCGGCTTCGGCGCCTCCAGCGTCGGCGGCGAGGCGACCTTCCGCTCCGGGATCGCCGGACCGCTCCTCCCCGGCGCCGAGCATGTCGCGCCCTGGGGCACCCGCAACTGTGCCTATGGCCATGACAATCTGGAGGATTCGGCCCGCGCCTGCGCTCGCATGATCTCCTATGTGCTGGCGCGGGAAGGGGATGTCGCGGCCGTCGTCGCCGAGCCGATGCGGGCGACGCCCTATCCGCCGGCGCCGGGCTTCTGGAAGAGCGTGCGCGAGGCCTGCGACCGTCACGGCACGCTCCTGATCTTCGACGAGATCCCGACCGGGCTCGGCAAGACCGGGCGCTTCTTCGCCCATGAACATGACGAAGTGCAGCCCGATATGGTCGTGCTCGGCAAGGCGCTGGGCGGTGGCATCCTGCCGATTGCCGCCGTGGTGGCGCGGCGCGATCTCGATGTCGCCGGCGGCTATGCGATCGGCCACTACACCCATGAGAAGAACCCGGTCACCACCCGCGCGGCGCTGACGACGATCAACATCATCCGCGAGGAGGGGCTGACCGAGCGCGCGGCCGAACTGGGCGCCTATGCGATGGAGCGCCTGCGGAATTTCGGCGCGAGCTGCCCGGCCGTCGGCGACGTGCGCGGGCGCGGCCTGCTCTTCGGGGTCGAACTCGTCTCCGATCGCGATGCCTGGAGGCCGGACAACGCCCTGGCTGAGCGGGTCTATTACCGTTGCCTGGAGGCAGGCCTGAGCTTCAAGATCAGCCAGGGTAATGTGCTGACCCTGTCGCCGCCGATGATAATCGCGCGGGCCGATCTCGAACGCGCGCTCGGCATTGTCGAGCAGGCAATCCTGGCCGGCTGAGAGGGCGATGATGAAGGCTGTTCGCACCGATCAGGAACTGGAATGCCCGGAAATCGACGCAGGGCTTCGCGCCCGCGGCGTCGAGCTCGTCACGCTGCCCGACGGGATTTCGGAGGAGGCGCTGATGCGGGAGGTCGCCGACGCCGATCTGCTGCTGATGTGCTACACGCCCATCACTGCGCGGGTGATCGCGGCGGCGCCCAAACTCAAGGGCATCGTCAAATACGGCGTCGGCATCGACGCGATCGATATTCCCGCCGCGAGCGCGCGCGGCATCCCCGTCGTCAACGTGCCCGAATACGCCGAGGAGACGGTCGCTGAGGGCGCCTTCGCCCTGGTGATCGCGCTCGCGAAGCGCCTGCCGGAGATCGGAGGCGCCATGCAGAGCGAGGGCTGGATCTGGCCGGCTGCTCGCTGGCTAGGCCGCGATATCGCCGGCGCGACGCTGGGGCTGGTCGGCACTGGCAAGATCGGGCGCAGCATGGCGCGGATGGCGGGGCAGGGGTTCCGGGCGCGCGTCCTCGGCTACGATCCGTATGTCGATGCCGCGACCATGGCGGCGGCCGGGATCGAGAAGGTCGACGACCTCCACGCGATGCTCCGGCAATGCGATCTCGTCTCGCTGCACAGCGTCCTGAACGACGCGACACGCCATATCATCGGCCGGGCCGAGTTGGCTTGCCTCAAGTCGGATGCGATCCTCGTCAATGTCTCGCGCGGCGCGCTGATCGACGAGGTGGCGCTGGTCGAGGCGGTGCTGGCGGGGAAGCTCGGCGGCGTCGGGCTCGACGTCTACAGCCAGGAGCCGCTCGCCCGCTCCGGCCACCCGCTCAGCCCGCTGTTCGGCCGCGACGACGTCATCCTGTTCCCGCACCTGACCTTCTTCACGCTCGAGGCGATGCGGCGCCTCTCCGACGACACGCTGGCGCGCTGCTTCGAGATCCTCGACGGCAGGCCGGTCCAGATCCGCTCGCACGACCCGCGCCTGCGGGCGCAGACGCGGAATGTCGCCTTCGCCTGAGCCTAGCGGAAGATCACTGTGCGGCGGCCGGCCAGCATCACCCGGCGCTCGATATGGAGCCTCAGCGCCCGGGCCAGCACGACGGCCTCGATGTCGCGGCCGGCGCTGACCAGATCGTCCGGCGCCAGTGAGTGGTCGGCACGGCCGACGTCCTGGTCGATGATCGGGCCTTCGTCGAGATCGGGCGTTACGTAATGCGCGGTCGCGCCGATCAGCTTCACGCCGCGATCATAGGCCTGATGATAGGGCTTGGCGCCCTTGAAGCTCGGCAGGAAGGAATGGTGGATATTGATCGCCCGCCCATCCAGCGCCCGGCAGAGATCATTCGACAGCACCTGCATATAGCGGGCGAGCACGACCAGCGATGAATTCGTCTCCGCGACGATCTCGAGCAGGCGCGCTTCCTGCTCGGCCTTGGTGGCGGGTGTGACGGGCAGGTAGTGGAAAGGAATGCCGTAGCTCTTGGCCAGCGCCTCGAAATCCCGGTGATTGGAGACGATGGCGGGAATTTCGATATTGAGATTACCTGTCGCCTGCCGGAACAGCAGGTCGTTCAGGCAATGGCCGAAGCGCGAGACCATCAGGAGCACCCGCGCCGGCGCGGCAGCGTCGATCGCGTCCCAATCCATGCGGAAGGTGCCGGCGACGCCGTCGAACTCGCGCCGGAACGCGGCTTCGTCGAAGCGTTCGCCCGTCGCGAAGGCGACGCGCATGAAGAAGCGGCCGTCGCGCGGATCGCTGAACTGCGCGCTTTCGAGGATGTTGCAGCCATGGCGGTAGAGCACGCCGCTGACGGCGTGGACGATGCCCGGCCGGTCCTCGCAGGACAAAGTCAGGATGCGGTCGGGCTTCTGCACCTTGAAGTCCCGCCCGAGGGCAGGGGCGTGCGCGGAATGGGCCTCAGTCATGGTCTCGTTTCTCTAGTGCATCGGACCGAAAAGTGGAATCCATTTTTCGGATAAATCCGATGCAACGCCAATGAGATAGATCATCGTGATCGCGTCCTTCAGGACGCGCGATGATCTAGAGCGCCTTGCGGTCGAGCGGCGCCGCGAGGCTCGCGCTGACCGGAACCGTGGTGCCGGCGAGGTCGATAGACCAGCTCCGTGCATCGAGCCAGGCCTGGTCGATCGGCTGATCGCTTGAAGCCCAGCCCAGCGCCACGATCCCGTCGAGGCTCGCGCCGAAGGCGGCCGAGGTGATCTCGCCGACCGGCTTGCCATCCGCCAGGATCGCTTCGCCGCCCCAGGCCATCTGCCCGTCCGGGCGCGGCCCGACAAGGGCGATCAGGCGTTTGGTGCGCGGCGCGGCCTTGGCAGTGATGAGTGCCTCGCGGCCGAGGAAGTCGCCCTTGCCGAGCTTCACCGCGAAGCCGAGGCCCGCTTCGTACGGATTCACGTCCGGCGTCAGTTCGCGGCCCCAGGCGCGGAAACCCTTCTCGATGCGCAGGGAATCGACGGCGTAATAGCCGGCATCCACCAGTCCGAGATCGGCCCCGGCCTCATGGAGCGCGTCATAGATCGCGGCGGTGAACTCGACGGGGGCGTAGAGCTCGAAGCCGTCGCCGAGATAGGAGCGGCGGCAGGCCCAGGTCGTGGCATAGCCGATCGTGATCTTGCGGATGGCGTTGGCCGGGAAATCGGCGAGGTCGAAGGAGGTCGGCGAGAGGCGGGCCAGAAGCTCGGGCACCTTCGGCCCGGCGAGCGAAAGCACGGCATAGGACGAGGTCACGTCCGTCAGCGTCACGCCTTCAGGCAACTGGCGCCTGATCCAGTGGGCGTCGCGTGTCGCCTGGGCGGTGCCGGTGAGCAGGAGATAGCTGTCGGGCGCGATCCGCGCGGCGGTGAGGTCGCTCTCGAACGTACCTCGGGCATTGAGCAGCGCCGTATAGACCGAAGTTCCGACCGGCACGGCGACATCATTGGCGGCGAGGCGCTGCAAGGCGACCTCGGCCTGCGGCCCCTGCAACAGGAACTTGGCGAAGCTCGACATGTCGACGAGCCCGGCCGCCTCGCGGCAGGCGCGGTGCTCGGCTGCGACCGTCTCGAACCAGTTCTGCGGGCCGAAGGAATAGCCGATCGTGCGCTCCGCTTCGGTGCGGGCGAAATAGTTCGCGCGCTCCCAGCCCATCTTCGATCCGAAGACGGCGCCCTTGGCGGCGAGCCGGCCATAGAGCGGCGAGCGCCGGAAGGGGCGGGCGGTATCGAGTTCGCGGTTCGGCCAGGGCATGGCGTAATGCAGCCCCAGCGTCTCCTTGATGCGGTCCTTCAGCCAGGCCGGGTTGTTGTTAAAATCGGCGAAGCGGCGGATATCGACCGGCCAGAGGTCGCTGGTCGCCTCGCCCTCGACGATCCATTCGGCCAGCGCCCGGCCGGCGCCGCCGGCCGACGCGATACCCATCGAGTTGAAGCCGGCGCCGACATAGACGCCCGCCACCTCCGGCGCCTCGCCGAGCAGGAAGTTGTTGTCTGGTGTGAAGCTCTCGGGGCCGTTGAGGAAGGTCTTGATCTCGGCGGTTTCCAGCGCCGGCACGCGCTCGAGCGCGTTCTCCATCAGGATGCCGAACTGGTCCCAGTCGTCAGGCAGGAGCTGGAACTCGAACGGATGGGGGATGCCATCCATGCCCCAGGGCTTCGCATCCGGTTCGAACCCGCCCATGACGAGGCCGCCGACCTCCTCCTTGAAATAGATATAGCCGTCGGGATCGCGCATCACCGGCAGGTCCGGCGAGACGCCTGCGATCTTGCCGGTGACGATGTACATGTGCTCGGCCGAGTGCAGCGGCACCGAGACGCCGCACATCTGGCCGATAGCGCGCGACCACTGCCCGGCGCAGATGACCAGCACCTCGCATTCGACCCGGCCCTGATCGGTCTGCACCGCCTTGACCCGCCCCTTCTCCGTCTCGATGCCGGTGACGCGGATGCCCTCGCGCACGGTCGCGCCGCCGCTGCGAGCGCCGCGCGCCAGCGCCTGCGTGATGTCGGAGGGGTTGGCCTTGCCGTCGCCGGGCAGCCAGACGCCGCCGACGAGATCGTCGGTGCGCATCACCGGCCATTTATCGCCGGCCTCCTGCGGACTCAGCTCCTCGATCTCGACGCCCTGCGCGCGCGCCGCCGAGATCGTCCGGCGCAGTTGCGTCATGCGTTCCTGCGTGCGCGCGACCGAGACCGAACCGCAGCGCTTCCAGCCGGTAGCCAGCCCGGTCTCGTTCTCCAGCGAGGCGTAGAGCTCGGTCGAATAGCGGATCAGGCGCGTCATGCTGGACTGGCTGCGCAATTGCCCGACGAGGCCGGCCGCATGCCAGGTCGTGCCGGAGGAGAGGCGCCCCTGTTCCAGCAGCAGCACGTCGCGCCAGCCGAGCTTGGTCAGGTGATAGGCAACCGAGCAGCCGATGATGCCGCCGCCGATGATGACGACACGGGATTGGGTGGGAATGGACATGAGCGCCTCCGCGATGGAAGGCAGCTTAACGGCCTGAATTCAGAAAACAACAAAAAACCACAAAAACGGGCAATTCATCCGGCGTGGACTCGAACCCCTTGCTCCGCCAGTTTCGCGGCGAGCGGGGCGGGCAGGGCCTGGTCGACCAGAAGCCCTGCGCAAGGCTTGTCGCCACCGATGCGGCTGGGCAGGACGAGCCCGAACTTGCTGTTGTCGGCCATCAGGAAGCCTTGCTCGGCCGCGTTCAGCAGGGCTGTGCGGGTGGCGGCACCGGCACGGGTATAGTCGGTCGCGTATCCGCCCGGATCGACCCCACCGACGCTGACGAAGGCGAAATCGGCCGAGAGCCGCGCGATCGCCCTGAGCGTCTCCGGGCCGGTCGTCGCATCCTCGTTGCGGTCGAACTCGCCGCCGATCAGGAAGACGCGGGCGCCACCCAGCCGGCTGACGAGCCGAGCATTCTCCAGCGAGGTGGTATGCACGATCAGGCGCTTGCGGTCTGAGCGGGCCAGCGCCCGCGCCAAAGCCTCGGTCGTCGTGCCGGAGTCCAGCAGGATGGTCATGCCGTCGCCGATCAGCGAGACCGCGAGATCGGCGATCGCCTCCTTGCCGGCGCGGTTCACGGTGCGCCGGCTGGCGAAGGACGCTTCCGAGCGTTCGTTGCGGATGGCGCCGCCATGGACGATCGCGAGCAGGCTGCCGGCCGACAGAGCCTTGAGATCACGCCTCACCGTCTCGCGCGACACGTCGAGCACATGCGCAAGCTCCTCCACCGTGACGGAGCCCGTCTCGTCGAGCTTCGCCAGGATGGCGTGGTGTCGTCGTGCTGCGATGTCGCGCGTCATTCAGGCGGGACCGGCTAGGCCGTGGCCCCGGCGCCAAGTCCGCCGATGCAGGTGTATTTCACGTCGAGATAGTCCTGCAGGCCGTATTTCGAGCCTTCGGAGCCCAGCCCGGATTCCTTGACGCCACCGAAGGGGGCGACCTCGGTGGTGATGATGCCTTCGTTTACGCCGACGATGCCGTATTGCAGCGCTTCCGAGACGCGGAAGGTGCGGCCGAGATCGCGGGTGTAGAAGTAGCAGGCGAGCCCGTACTCGGTGTCGTTGGCGAGCCGGATCGCCTCCGCCTCGGTCTCGAAGCGGAAGACCGGAGCGACCGGTCCGAATATCTCCTCGCGGGCGAACTGCATCGCGCTGGTCGCGCCCGCGATCACGGTGGGCTCGTAGAAGCTCAGCCCCAGTTCCGAGCGCTTGCCGCCGGTCGCGACGGTGCCGCCCTTGGCCGTGGCGTCCGCCACCATCTCCTCGACCTTGACGAGTGCCTTGTCGTCGATCAGCGGACCCTGCGTCACGCCGACCTCGAGGCCCGAGCCGAGCTTGAGCTTGCGGGCTGCGGCCGCCAGCTTCTCGACGAAGGCGTCGTAGATGCCGGCCTGCGCATAGAATCGGTTGGTGCAGACGCAGGTCTGCCCGGAGTTGCGGAATTTTGCGGCGATCGCGCCTTCGACCGCGCGGTCGAGATCGGCATCGTCGAAGACGATGAAGGGCGCGTTGCCGCCGAGTTCCATCGAGACCTTCTTGACCGTCTCGGCCGCCTGCTTGAGCAGGACCTTGCCGACCGGGGTCGAGCCGGTGAAGGTGATCTTGCGCACGAGCGGATTGCCGGTGAGCTCGCCACCGACGGTGCGGGCGTCACCTGTCACGACATTGACGACGCTGGCCGGGATGCCGGCCTTCTCGGCGAGGATGCCCCAGGCCAGCGCCGAATAGGGCGTCTGCGAGGCCGGCTTGGCGACGACGGTGCAGCCAGCGGCCAGCGCCGGGCCGATCTTGCGGGCCAGCATCGAGGAGGGGAAGTTCCAGGGCGTGATCGCGCCGACGACGCCGAGCGGCTGCTTGGTCACGATGATGCGGCGGTCGGCCCAGGGGGAGGGGATGACGTCGCCATAGACGCGCCGCGCCTCCTCGGCGAACCACAGCACATAGGCCGCGCTCATGCCGACCTCGCCCTTGGCCTCGGCCAGCGGCTTGCCCTGTTCGCGGGTCAGAAGTTCGGCGAGAGCGTCCTGATGCTTCAGGATTTCGTCGGCGAGCTTGCGCAGCAGCACCGCGCGCTCCTGTGCGGTCTTGGCGGCCCAGGCCGGGAAGGCTGCATGCGCGGCCTCGATCGCGGCGCGCGTCTCCGTCACGCCGGCGGAGGGAACCGTGCCGATGGACTTGCCCGTCGCCGGATCGGTGACGTCGATCGTTCCGCCCGATGCCTTGTCCAGCCAGCGCCCGCCGACGAAGATCGCGTCGCGCTTGAAATCGCTCCACTGGGACATGTTTCAGCCTTTCAGAAATGCGGGGAGGCACGGCCGCGTGCCTTGCAGGCAAGGCACGTCGAGGCGGCGAGGTTCTGCCCGCGGAATCTCGCGAGCCATTTCTAGCCGCCGATCGGCGCAATGTGAACAAGAGCCATTTACGGCGCGGTTGCAGCGGATACGCTCGCACCGATTCTGTCCGGTGCTGATCCCAAGCTTTTGATCGTCGGCGTCGTGGTTCGAGAAAGGTGTTCCGATGACCGAAAGCTCCCGCCCGTCCGCCGCCATGCGCCTCGACCAGGCGCTCGCCCGGATTCGCGACCCCAGGCTCGAGGGCGGGAAGGTCTTCACGGCGCTCTACGAAGCTGCGGCGCGGCGCGAGGCCGAGGCTTCCGACGCCCGGATCGCGGCCGGAAAGCCCTTGGGACTGCTCGACGGCCGGATCGTCTCGATCAAGGACCTTTTCGATGTGGCGGGCGAGACGACGCGGGCGGGAGCAGCCGTCCTGCGCCGCCAGCCGCCGGCCGCCACTGATGCCCCGATCGTCCAGCGTCTGCGCGCCGCCGGCGCCGTTATCGTCGGCAAGACGCAGATGACGGAATTCGCCTTCTCTGCGCTCGGCACAAACTCCCATGATCCGGTTGCGGGCAATCCGCACGATCGCAGCCGCGCGCCGGGCGGGTCATCTTCGGGCGCCGTGGTCTCGGTGGTCGACGACATGGCCGAGATCGCGATCGGCAGCGATACCGGCGGCTCGATCCGCATCCCGTCGGCCCTGACCGGCGCGGTTGGCTTCAAGCCGACTTCGGGCCGCGTTCCGACGACCGGCGCCTTTTCCCTCTCCAGCACGCTCGACACGGTCGGCCCCATCGCCCGCAGTGTCGCCGACTGCGCCATCACCGACGCCGTCCTCGCCGGGGAGGCGCATGCGCCGCTGGCACCGCGGCCGCAGGCCCGCTTCGTGATCGCGCGCGGACGGCTGTTCGATGCGATGGAGAGCGAGGTCGCCGAGGCGTTCGAGGCCGGCCTGGAGCGGCTGCGGCGTGCCGGCCTCAGCGTTGAGGATGGTTCGCTCGACCCGAGCCTCGATGCCCTGGCAGCGCTCGACAAGATCGGCGGCTTCCCCTCGATCGAACTTGGCGCGACCTTGCGCGATCTCGGCGTCGACGGCCTCGACGAGGTCGATCCCAAGACGCGCGCGCGCATTGAACTGGGCGCCGGCATCCTCGGCGTCGACTATGTCCGCATGCAGCGCCGGCGTGCCGCGGCGGTCGCGGCTTTCGAGGCGGCGATGACCGACGAGACCGTCTACCTCCTGCCGACGACCCCGATCCGGGCGCCGCTCCTGGCTTCGGTTGCGGATGATGCCGGCTTCCACCATGCCAACGGCCTCGTGCTGCGTAACCCTCGCGTCGGCAACCTGCTCGATACGCCCTCGCTCTCGCTGCCTTTGCCGGTTCCCGCAGGCTCGCTCCCGGTCGGGATGATGCTGATCGGCCGGCGCGGCGCCGACCGCTCCTTGCTGGCGATGGCGGCGAGCGTCGAGGCGGCGCTCTCTCGCGCTTGAGGGCTGAGGCGGGGAGGCCGGACATTCGGCCACCCCAGCCTGGCCAGGAATGGCAATCCAGCCGGGGCCTGGGTCCGGCCGGGCCTATTTCTCCGGTCCGGCCATAGCCTGCTCCAGCACCGGCATCAGGTCCCAGATCCGGCGGTTGAGCGCTTGGAGACCTTGGATCGTGCGGGAGATTTCCTCCAGCCGGTCGTGGTCGACGGCCTTGCGTAGGCCGAAGCGCAGGTTGCCGCGGCTCTCTTCCACCTTCATGTGCTGGGTATGGGTGATCTCGCCCTCGGCATCGATGACGAAGGTCGCGTGGCTGAGGTCGTTGCGCAGCCGCGTCGCGGCCGAGAAGCGCTCGACGATGTCGTTGATCTCGCCGCGCACCGCCTTGTCGAGCGGAGCGATCTTGGCGAGGCGCTGCACCAGGTCGAGCCGCGCCCGCGTCGTGTTCAGCGTGGCGAAGACGATGGCCGCCGCCCGCTCGTTCGTGCCGAGCAGGAGCATCAATATGTAGATGAACAGGCTCTCGTCGTTCGACCACGCAAGATTCAGGTCGCCTACCAGGTTCATGAAGGCTAGCCTGCGCTCGGACGAACGCCGCGCGGAGACGATCTCCAGTGCGTCGAAATCCGGGCGGGGCGGCAGGACCGATGTTCCCTTCGCGGGCCTGCGCATAGCTCCCCCCTTCAAGGCGAGGTTTCGGGTGGGGCGAGGAGGCCATGTTCGAGCTGCTCAAGATCCGCAGGGCACGGCGGCTGGCTCACGCCACCCTCGACCCCTTTCTGCGCGGAGCAGCGGGCACTGCCGACGGCCTGCAGGCGGGCGACTGGCTGCACCCCCAGATCATCGGCTTCCTCGCGACGCTCGTCACGCTGGTCGCGCAACGTGATTGCGGCCCGATGCGCAGCGATACGCTCGCCGCCGTACAGGCCGATGTTCTGAATGCGGTGACCGGGATTGGCCCCGAGCTGATCGGGGAGGAGATCTGTCTGTGGAGCAGCCGCGCCGATCCGGCCTTCGCCGCCGGTGTCGGTGGCGCGGCTGCGTTCCTGGAGGCGATGTCGGGACGTGGCGGCGATCCGGACGACAACGAAGCGATGGATGCGACGCTGGTGCTGCTCTGGGAGGAGCATGTCGATCATCCGCTCGCGCGGGTGCAGGGCGGGCGCCTGGGTGTTTGACGACGTCACGGCAGGCGGCGTGGCTGAAGACCCGCGCCGCGGCCGCCCTGGCGCACTAGAGCCGGGCATCGTCTTGCCCGCAACAGTCCATCTGCTGTTCCGGCTCGTCGAACAGGCTCAGTTCGAGCTGCTGTTCTCCGGCCGTCACGAAACGTGCGGCGGACGGGCGGGCGGGAGAGGAATAGGCCAGCAATCGGTGAAGCGCGTCGAAGAAGGCGGTGTCGCTGCACGGTGAGGCGAGATTGTCGAGAGCGTTGAGGAAGCGCTCGTAGCGTGCCCGATAGACCGCCTGTCCAGGCTGCGGCGGCGATGCCACTTCCTGCTGCAGGGGCGCCCGGATATCGAGTGGCGGCCAGGTTCCCGCCGGTGGAGCATCGACATTGCCCTCTTTTGCCGCGAGCCCTGCTGCGATCTTGCCTTTCAGATGCCAGGCCGTTCGGACGGAAATGCCGAGAATCTGCCCGAGCTTCTGCGAACTCAGGCGGTGGCCGCTCGACATCAGGAGGTAGAGCCCCTGCAGCCAGACATGCATCGGGACGTGACTGTTCTGGAAGATCGTGCCGTGCCTCACCGTGAAGGGCTTGCGGCAGGCGTAGCATTTCCAGGTGCCGATCGAGCAGCTTGACCCACTCAGCCGGCCGAGGCGGGAGTTTTCCCGGCAATGCGGACAAACCGGCCCGTCGCGCCAGATCAGCGCTTCCAGCGAGAGGAAGGCGGCTCGTTCGTCGTGCAGGCGGACGGCGTAAGGCATAGCCAGCCTCCGGCGCGCAGCAAGGGGACGATCCCTGGGTCGATGAAAGTCAACAATCGGTTAACGCAGGGTATTTATTCGACACGTTGACGCACCCGGTGCGTCATGGCTCTTTATAGCAACGGACTGCCTCCGATGGAACAAAAATCACAAAAGGCATCCGAGTTTAGTTTCTAATCTCACGGGCTTGTTAAATTGAAGCCCGCGCGATCTATGACGGCCGCGAGGAATATTTATTCAGATCTTGTAGGCATCGGTGCGGGTTGACGCTCGCGCATATGATCGATGCTACGTTTTTTCGCTTCATTCCGGTTGAATGCTTCAGAATAAAAATATCACCCGAGGGTTCATTCGGAATGAGAATTCCACAATGAGTGATCGGGAGGGAGGCCAATGATTTAGGACCGCGTCTATCCGGGCTCCATACCCCGGGGAAGGAAGTTTCGCTGTATCGGCGCGACGAAGTTCCAAAAAGCATGACGTTTTCATTCAATCGGCATCGTTTGTGACGGAACGCGCAGCGCAGAAGAGAGGCGCATATCCGGCACGTCGCGATGTTTCCTGAACATCAGGAGCGTGTCATGCCTAAGCCTCAGAAACATGACGACAATCAAGATCAGGCCCAATTGCAGGCTCAGGCCGAACTCCAGGGTCAGGGACAAGGTCAGGGTCAGGGTCAGGGTCAGGGTCAGGGACAAGGCCAGGGGCAGGGCCAGTTCCAGTATGCCGGGCAGGCCGTCGAGACCGAAGTCTGGAACGCTAACGGTAACCTGAACGGCAACGGCAACCTGAACGGTAACGGCAATCTCAATGCCAACGGCAACCTCAACTACAACGAGGTCACCAACGACATCAACAATCACGTCAACACCCGCGTCGACGTGAATGTGAGGGTCGATGTCGATGCTGAAGCGCCTGAGCCGGATGGCCCGATCGATCCCGACGCGATCGACATCGAGACCATCAGCGGCCTCACTAACTCGATCGTCATGCCGGATGTCGTCACCCAGTCGCTCACGACGGGTAACCAGTTCAATCTCGACCAGATCAACAACCTGACCGACAACGACTCGCTGTCCAGCGCGACCGTGAGCTACACGGCCGGTGGCTTGGCCGATGCGGGCTGCTGGGATGATCCGAACTCGGTGGGCGATTTCAGCATGACCGCCACCGCGAGGGGCGGCACGGCTGAGGCCTATATCGGCTCGCTCACCGGCGATGACGGCGACTTCGGCGGTGCTGCCGCGGCGACCGCCGCTGCCAGTGTCAGCCAGGAAGCCTTCACCCAGTCGATCGTCCAGGGTGCGAACATCCAGTTCAACTCTGTCGATGCGACGATGGTTTCCGGGGACGCGTACGATTCCCTCTAAGACCTGACCAGGTCAGCGACCGCGCGGGTTCGGCCCGCGCGGTTTTCGCTCTGTAATCCTTCTCCTCATGCGCGAGATGCGCGTGGAATCTTCCCACCCGGTGCGAGCCGGACGCAGCGGAGGATTATGCCATGCAGGCTGGCGGCATCACCGAGACCATCTGGCACTTCATCGGGTATCTGCATCTCGCCGATTCCGTTGCGCGTACCCCGACCTTCTACGAAGGTGACCAGTGGTCGCCACTGCCGCCGGATTTCCACGATTCCGCACGCGAGCTGCTTCGCGGGCTTGCTTTCGATGAATTGGTCTCGGTTCCGACGACGATCCAGGAGACGCTGGCGTCGCGTCCGCCGGGGAGCCTGGGCCAAGACCTGTCGCCGGCGGGCTTCGGCGCCCTGAGCCGGCCTCTGGCGCCGGTCTCGCCGCCGCTCAAGCCCCTTCCGCTTCAAGCCGATCAACTCGGTTTCGGCATGGGCGCCTCGCCGCGCGTCATCACCGTCGAATACCGGGAAGGCGGTACCGAGAACCTGACCCAGATTCGCCAGGTCAACATTCTGAGCGATCGCGATCTCATCACCTCGGACGACATCCGCTATGCCGATGGCAGCGTCGTGGTTCCGCCGGAACTGCAACTCGGCGATCGTTTCGCCGAACTGGTGACGCAGGCGAACGACGTCGTGCCGGACGGCATTCCCGATATGGCGACAGCCTTCCGGTTCGGCACCGAGAGCGCCGTCGCGCTGATTTCCGGCCGCGACGCTGCTTGGGCCGAGACCGGCAGCCCCTATCCGGAAGGCACCTCCGTGGACGCCGCGCGGGTGGGGCGCATCGTCGATGGCGTCGCCAATGCTCCCGAGCCTTACGCCCCGACATTGCTCGACATCGCGCCCTGGCGGCCGGTCGAGGCGCCGGCCGAGCTCGTCGTCGAGGCGAAACTGGACCTTGCGGGTCCGACCGGAGGCGTCGCGACACTGGCCGAAACCGGCCTGAACACGCAGGTCAATGCGGCCGTGATCGTCGATGCCAACGAGGCCGTCGGCTCGATGACGGTCGGCGGCGATTATTTCTACAGCCGCGGCATCGTCCAGGTGAACATCCTGGTCGACAACGACGATGTCGACATCGCCGTCGCGGGGGATCTCTCACCGATCGTGAAGACGGCGGGCAACGAGGTCCACAACATCGCCGAGTTCATCACGCATGAATCGACGATCAGCGTCCGCGGCGCGGCCGGCACCCCGCATTGGGTCGTCGACGTCATGTCCGGCGACTTCTACGACGTGAAGTCGATCGTTCAGTTCAACGGTCTCGACGACAACGACCGGACGGTGCAGGCGGAAGGCGGCACCTATTTCAATCTCGGCACCGGCGAGAACCTGCAGATCAACCTGACCAAGGTTTTCGGGTTCGACAGCTACGACATCATCATCATCGGCGGGAATTATCATCGCGCGGACTGGATCTACCAGTACAACGTCATGCTCGATCCCGATTCCGCCAAGCTCTACAGCACCGGCGGAGAGGATGGCGAGACGACCGTCACCACGGGCTTCAACAGCCTGGCCAACCGGGCCACCATCGAGAGCTACGACGCGCCGGCCTTCAAGCCGATGCTCGACGCCCATCACGATCTGATGGGTCTGCTCGCGGACGGTGCGACCATCCTCACTCCCGATGCCGACTGGCAGCTCTATGGCAGCGCCTCGGGCACGCTGAAGATTCTCTACGCTTCCGGCGACTACTACGATGTCAACGTCATCACGCAGGTGAACTTCCTGATCGATGGCGACCAGAGCATCCAGGCCAGCGCCAGCGCGGGGACCGAGCAGGGCTTGGCGGCGGGCGGCAACAGCGCGCTCAACGAAGCTGTCATCGTCGATCCCGGCCTCCTCTCGACCTCCAACTATCTCGGCGGCGATGCCTATGAGGAAGCCGTGCTGATCCAGGTCGACATCGTCACCGACAGTGACACCGTGACGATCCACGACACGACCACGCTGGTGCCGGAGCTCGTCGCCTTCGCCGAGCAAGCGGCGCACGAGCCGGAGCCCGATTGTCCGCACGCGCACACTGTCGATCCCCAGCAGGATCATCTGACGTCGAGCATCATGGTCTGAAGCGTAACAACAGGAACGGGGCAGGGGCATGAGCGAGAAGAGCGAGGCACCACCGCCAGCCGCACCGCTTCAGGCCGGTCCCGTGCCGGTCCGGGTGCTTGGCCTGCCGCTTGCGATGGGCGTGGCGAGTGCCGGGCCCGAGCGCACGGCTAACAGCAATAGTCGGGTCGCTCTGGCGCCGGTCGGGCCGGCGTCGTCGCCACAAGGCGACACCGTTCGCGCCGATGCGCGCCGCGATGGCCGGCCGGCTCCCGAGCCCGCCCTGCTGCGTCCGAAGCCGCAGGCCGAGGCGTCCAAGACGGCCCATGACGGCGACCGCGGCGGCAAGGGCGGTGGCAGCGGCGGCGGTGGTGGTCGCGGCGGATCAGGCCGCGGCACGCCGATCGAGCAGCGCCTTGGCGACCGGGACTTCAAGCAGGTCCTTGGTCAGGGTCTCTCCGGCGCACGGCACAATCTGATGATCGTTGCCTTGTTCTCCGTCGTGGTGAACACGCTGGTGCTCGCCGTGCCGATCTATCTCTTCCAGATGTCGGATCGCGTGCTGACCAGTCGCAGCCTCGACACGCTCATCATGCTGTCGCTCATCGTCATGGTCGCGATCGGTGCGCATGTGCTGCTCGACATGGTGCGCCGCTTCATCCTGATGCGCGTGGCGGTCGATGTCGAAAGCCGGCTCGGCGGGCCCGTGCTGGCGGCGGCGGCCAAGGCCGCTCAGACCGGCTCAAACCGCGAGTTCCAGACGCTGGCCGATCTCCAGCAGATCCGCAGCTTCCTGACCGGCCCGGTCATCCTGACGATGCTCGATGCGCCGACGGCGCCGATCTACCTGCTGGCGGTGTTCCTGATCCACCCGCATCTCGGCTACATCGTCACCATCGCGGCGGTCATTCTGTTCGTCATCGCCTATTTCAATCAGCAGTTCACCGCGGTGCCCTTCGCACGCTCCAGCGCCTTCACGACGCGCGCGAACCTCCAGTCGGAGGCGATGTCCCGCAACGCGCAGGTGATCAATGCGATGGGCATGATCCCCGAGGGGGTGCTGATGTGGGGGCGCGAGACGGCCGAATCCCTCAAGGCCCAGGTCAGCGCGCAGGACCGCAACATCCTGATGACCGGGGCCTCCAAGTTCTTCCGGCTGGGCACGCAGGTCGCGATGCTCGGCTGGGGCGCGATGCTCTCGCTCGAAGGTCAGCTGACCGGCGGCATGGTCATCGCGTCATCGGTCGTTGCCGGTCGCGCGCTGGCGCCGATGGAGGGGACGATCGAGGGCTGGCGCAGCTTCATCCATGCGCGCGCCGCCTTCCAGCGCGTCAAGGCGCTGCTGCAGGCCTCGCCGCTCAATCTCGACCGGCTGAGGCTGCCGAACCCGAAGGGCCGCCTCGATGTCGAGCGCATCCTCTACGTGCCGCCGCCGAACAAGAAGGTCATCCTGAACGGCATCAGCTTCAGCCTCGAGCCCGGAGATTCGCTCGCCATCGTCGGCGCCTCCGGCTGCGGGAAATCGACGCTCGCCCGCATGCTCGTCGGCTCGATCTCGCCGACGGCAGGCACGGTGCGGCTTGACCGGATGGAGCAGCGCAACTGGGACCCGCGCCAGTTCGGCGAGAATGTCGGCTATCTCCCGCAGGACGTGCAGCTTTTCCCGGCATCGATCAAGGCCAACATCGCCCGCATGCGGGAAGACGCCTCCGATGCCGATGTCTTCGAGGCTGCCGAGATCGCCGATATCCACGAGATGGTCGCCCAGTTCACCCACGGCTACGAGACGCAGATCGGTATCGACGGCGCCCCGCTTTCGGGCGGGCAGAAGCAGCGTCTCGGCCTGGCGCGGGCGTTCTACGGCAATCCCCGGCTGGTCGTGCTGGACGAGCCGAACTCCAATCTCGACGTGCTCGGCGAGGCCGCTCTCGCCCGCGCCTTCCAGCGGGCGAAGGCGCGCGGCATGACCGTGGTCGCCGTGACGCAGCGGCCGTCCCTGCTGCGCAGCGTCGACAAGATCATGATGATCAAGGACGGCGCGGTGCAGGCCATCGGCACCCGCGACGAGATTTTGCCGATGATCGTCGGCCAGCGCAGCATCGATGGCGGCGCGCCGCGGCCGCAATAGCGCATGGATGGGGAGCGGGCACATGAGCGTCCAACTGATATCGCAGCCCTGGTACAGCGATGTGCCGCGCAGCACGCGATCGGCGACGATCGGCGGCGCCGTCATCGTCGCCGTGACCGTGATGGGCTTCGGCGTCTGGGGCAACACCGCGCCGATCGCGGGCGCCGTCATCGCCACCGGTGTCTTCGTCACCACCGGCCAGAACAAGACGATCCAGCATCTGGAAGGCGGCGTGATCCGCGAGATCCTCGTTCGCGAGGGCGATGTCGTCTTGCCCGGCCAGCGTTTGGTGAAACTGGACGACACCTCGGCCCGCGCCGAACTGCGCCGCCATGAACTGAAGCTCTATCGCCTGGAGATGATCGCGGGGCGGCTCAGGGCCGAGATCGCCGGCCTCGATGACTTCACTGGGCCGCCGCATCTGCTCGACAAGCGGGCTGATCCCGATATCGCGGCCTTGCTGGCGAACCAGCGCAGCGTCTTCCGCGCCCGACAGAACAACATGGCGAGCGAGATCGCGGCCCATCAGAAGAGCATCGACGCGCTGGAGGAGAAGGTTGCCGGCAGCAAGGTGCAACTCGCCGGCGTCGAAAAGCAGTCGCAATTGCTGAAGGAGGAGCTGGAGGGCAAGCAGGCCCTGCTGCAGCGCGGCTACATCCGCAAGCCGGAAGTGCTCTCGCTCCAGCGGCTTGCCGCCAATCTGGGCGGCGAGGCCGGCCGCATTACCGGCGATATCGGCGATGCCCGCGAACGGATCGCGCGTTCGGTCGAGCAGATCGACGGCGTGCGCAAGAACGCGCAGAAGATCGCCTCGGATCAGCTCCAGGAGATCAGCGCCGATCTCAACGACGTGCGTGAGCGCATCCACACCGTGAAGGGCGTGCTCGACCGCTCGAACATCACCGCGCCGGTGAGGGGCACCGTGGTCAAGCTGCGTTATCACACCTCCGGCGGCGTCATCGAGGCCGGCAAGAACATCATGGAGATCGTCTCGCTACAGGACGAGCTCATCATCGAGGCGCGCGTACGCCCGCAGGACATCGACAAGATCAAGCACAGTCAGATTGCGACAGTGCGCCTGACGGCTCTCAACCAGCGCGTCACGCCCATGGTCACTGGCCGGGTGATCTATATCTCGGCCGATGCGCTGCCCGACGAGAAGCAGCGCGCCTATCCCGGTGTTTCCGATCTCTACGTCGTGCGCGCCCGTCTCGATCCGAACAGCGTCGCCGGCATCCGCGACTTCCAGCCGACACCGGGAATGCCCGCCGACGTCTATATCCAGACGCACGAGCGCACCTTCTTCGAGTATTTGATGCAGCCGCTGAAGGACAGCATGGCCCGCGCCTTCCGCGAGAGCTGACATCCAGGGCGTCGACCGGCAGGATCGCCCTCAGGCCGGTCGGGACGGCGGTTTCCCTGGTGCTCACCGCACCAGGGAAACTGTGTGCTGTCCGATGGGCGCCGTCTTATGTCCGCGGAAGAGGCTAGCCGTACTTGCGGCCGGCGCTGAAAGGGCCGACGCGCCAGCCGAGCTTGTCCTCGATGCGCCGGGCCGCGTCCTTCACCGCCTCGACGAAACTCGCGTGCTCCTCGTTCACCCGGAACTCGGGCAGCACGATCGAGACGGTGATCGGGCAGGCACCGCTCTCGTCCAGCACGGGCGCGGCGATGCAGGCGACGGCGTAATCCGACTCGCCGGCCTGGATCGACACACCCGCTGCGAGCGCGTCGCGCGACTGGGCGAGCAGGGTGGCGGAATCCGTGACGGCGCGGCCGGTCGGCGAGGCCTTGGCGCTCTTGCGAAACAGGGCGGCGCGCTCCGTCTCATCCAGTCCGGCGACGAGCAGCCGGCCGGAGGCTGTCCAGTTCAATGGGACGCGCGTGCCGACGCGCGAGGTGATGACGAAATGGCCGGGCCCCTCGGCCATCGCTTCGACCACCATCATGCCGTCGTCGCGGCCGCAGATCTGCACGGTTTCGCCGACTTCGCGCGCCAGCACATGCATCTCATGCGTCGCGACATTGATGACTTGGAGATCGCGGGCATAGGCGAGGCCATAGTGGTAAAGCCGCGGACCCAGCCAGACGCCGCCCTCGCCGGTGCGCGCCAGCAGGCTCTTGTCGAGCAGGTCCTCGACGATGGCGTAAACCGTCGAGAGCGGCGCGCTGATCGCGCGGGCGACCTCATAGGCGGTCTGGGCCCGGCCTTCCTGCTGGAGATGGTCGAGGATCTGTACGGCGCGGTCGATGCCGCTGACGCGCGAGCGCCGCGGCCCGGCGGGCTCCGGCGTGTCTCCGCTGGCTGGCATCGTCGTGGCTTTGCTCATGTCCGGGCTTTCATGCCTGCCGCATACCGCTTCGAACGGCGCTGCCCCGCTGGGTTTCCATCGGGGCTAACCTCTCTGCCTTGCCGGCCGTTTCGTCAACGCCAGGACAGCCCGTGGCTGTGCCGGACAAGACGGCGCGGACGCGGCACATAGCGGCTGGCGGCGATCGCCTCGGCGCCGATCACCGCATGGCGCGGCTCGAACAGCCGGGTCAGCTTCGAGACGTCGCCATTGGAATCGGTCGCCTCCAGATCGCTGTCGATCAGGTCGAAGATCGTGAAATCGGCGCGCTCGCCGACGGTCAGCCGGTCCGTCATGTCGAGCTTGATCACCGAGGCCGGCGCATGGGTCACGGCGTGGATGATGGCGTCGAAGGGCATGCCGACGCAGAGCAGTTTCGACATCGTCGTGGCGAGGTCCCAGACCGGGAAGTTCATGCAGCGGTTGTGCAGGTCGGTCGAGATCGAGAACGGCATCAGCCCGCGCTGGATCGCGGCCTCCGCCACCTTGAAGGAGAAGGAGGCGCCGCCATGGCCGATATCGAGCCTCACGCCCTCGGCCGCGCAGCGCTCGGCCAGCTTGAACAGGTCCTCGTCTTCCAGGATGCTCGATCCGGCCTTGCCGTTGAAGCAATGGGTGACGACGTCGCCCGGCCCGAGGATCTCCAGAACCTCGTCGTAGAGGGCCGGTGGCTCGCCGACATGGACCATCATCGGCAGCTTGAGGATCTTGGCGATCTTCTTGCCGAGTTTGACCGGCGTCACGCCCCAGGAGCCGGTGATGACATGGCTCGCGCGCACCTTGAGACCGACGATATGCTCGCTGTTCTCGGCATAGCATTCGATGATGCGGTCGAGGTCGATATCCCTGATGTCGCGCAGCTCCGGCACGCGGTTGCAGGCGACGAGCCCGATCGAGCCGAGATTGAGGAAGGCCTTGATCCGCTCGCGGGCCGGCTCGATGACATATTCGCGGAAGCCGTGGAAATTGGCTTCGCCGGCCGAGCCTGCGTCGACCATCGTGGTGACGCCGCGTTCGGCCCCGCAATCGCTCGGCCTGAGCGAGATGTCGGTGCCGCCATGCCAGACATGGACATGGAGATCGACCCAGCCCGGCGAGACGAAGGCGCCCTTGCCGTCGATCCGCTCCGCATCGGCAGGTGCCGCCAGCGCGGGACCGATCGCGGCGATCTTGCCGTCGCCGCCGACCAGGATGTCGGTTGCCGTCGCGGGGATCGCCGGCCCGAAGGCGACCGGCTTCACATTGGCGATCAGGAGGGGCTGCCGCGTGGCAGGTGTCATGTCAAAGGTCCTTCCGCAGGCGCGGATCGAGCAGGTCGCGCAGGCCGTCGCCCACCATCTGCAGGGAGAGAACGGCGAGAACGATCGCCAGCCCCGGGAAATAGGTCATCCAGTCGGCCTGGCCGATATATTGCCGGCCGGACGAGATCATCGTGCCCCAGGTCGGGATATCCGGGCTGACGCCGAGCCCGAGGAAGGAGAGGCCGGCCTCCGCCAGCATGGCGCTGGCGAAGATGAAGGTGGCCTGCACCGTGATCGGCGAGACGATGTTGGGCAGGACATGCCGGAACATGATCCGGGAGGTAGAGTTGCCGAAGGCCCGCGCCGCCTCGACATAGGGCAATTCGCGGATCACCAGCGTTGCGGCCCGCACGATGCGCGCGAGCCGCGGCGCATAGACGATCGACAGCGCGATGATCACCGTCATCAGCGAGGGGCCGAGCGCCGCGACCAGCGCGATCGCGAGCAGGATGTCGGGGAAGGCCATCATCGCGTCGATCAAACGCGCGATCGGTGTGTCCAGCCGCTTGAAGAACCCGGCAAGCAGCCCGAGCGTCACGCCGATCAGCGAGGACAGCAGGACAACGGCAGCGCCGACCGAAAGCGACAGCCGGCCCGCATAGAGCATGCGCGAGAAGATATCGCGGCCGAACTCGTCCGTGCCGAACCAGTAGATCGCGGAAGGCGGCTTCAGCCGGTTGACGATCGAGAGCTTGCCCGGCGCATAGGGGGCGAGCAGCGGCGCCAGCGCGGCCAGCAGCACGAAGACGATGAGGATCGCGAGGCCGATCGCCACCATGCGGCGCTTCAGCAGATCGCGGAGGAAGATCCGGGCGCGGTTCGGCGCCGGTGCGTCGGGAGCGAGATCGGTCATCAGTAGCGCACCCTGGGATCGACCAGCAGATAGAGCATGTCGATCGCGAAATTGATCAGGACATACAGGCCGGCGATGACCAGCAGCGCGCCCTGGATCACCGGATAATCGCGCCTGAGCACGGCCGAGACCACGAGATTGCCGACACCCGGCAGGCCGAACACCGTCTCGGTTACCACCGCGCCGGAGACCAGCACGGCGGCGGTCAGGCCGAGCACGGTCAGGATCGGGATCAGCGCGTTCTTCAGCGCATGTCGAAGGATGACGGCCTGCTCGCCCAGCCCTTTTGCGCGGGCTGTGCGGACATAGTCGTCGCCGAGCACGTCGAGCATCGAGGCGCGGGTGAAGCGCATGATCAGCGCCGAGGAAACGAGTCCGAGCGCCACTGCCGGCAGGATCAGGTGGCGGATGCGCTCCAGCAGGCTGGTATCGGGGCCGCCATAGCCGGAGACGGGCAGGATGCCGAGACGCACCGCGAAGACCTGCATCAGGATGAGGCCGAGCCAGAAGCCGGGGATGCTGGCGCCGAGCATGGCGAGCGTCGTCGCCGCCTGGTCGAGGAAGGAGCCGCGCCGATAGGCGGCATAGATGCCGACCGGCAGGGCGATGGTGCTGGCGATCGCGAGCGACAACAGCGTCAGGAAGAAGGTCGGCTCCGCCCGCTCCATCAGCGCCGAGGTCACCGGCATGTTGAGGAAGATCGACTGGCCGAGATCGCCGCGCAGCAGCTGCCCGACATAGATCACGTATTGCGAGATGATCGAACGGTCGAGACCGAGCCTTGTGCGCAGGTCGGCGACGTCCTGGGCCGTCGCCTCGGGGCCGAGCATGACCGCGGCCGGATCGCCGGGCGTCACGCGTACGATCACGAAGACGATCGTGACGACGAGCAGCATGACCGCGATCATGCCGGAGAGGCGCTGAAGGATGTAGCCGACCATGACCTGACCGTCTCGTTGCTCTCCACCCGGCCGCGATCACGCGGCCGGGTGGCGAGGGGGGATCATTTCTTGAGGGTGACGTTCCAGAAATACGGCCAGGGCGCCGGCACGACGCCGTCGAGCTTGGCGGATTTCGCCGAGAGGGCGTTGAAGTCGCCGATCTTGATGAAGGGCACCTCGTCATAGATCGTCTTCTGGACATTGGCCCAGAGCGCCGCGCGCTTCGCCGGATCGGCCTCCGAGGTGAAGGCGTCGACGGCGGTCTTGCGGGCCGGCGTATCCCACCAGCCGGGCGAGCTGGTCGAGAGAGAGCCGATCAGCGCCGGCTCCGGCAGGAACGGGCTGTGGGTGATGTAGATTTCCCAGAGGGCCTTGTCGGTGCGGCGCTGGGTCAGCGTCGCCCAGTCGACGACCTGCAGGTCGACGGTGAAGCCGGCGAGCTTGAGATACTCGGCCGCGACCTGCGCCATCTTGTAGTGGAACTCGTACTGGCGGCTGGTCAGGATGCGGACCGGCTCGCCCTTGTAGCCGGCAGCCTTTGCCGCGGCCTTCGCCTTGTCGGCATCGCCGACATTGTAGTTTCCGGCGACGCCGGCATCCGTGTTCCAGACATAGCCCGGCGGGTAGATGTTGCCGTCGAGCGCGTAGAACTCCTTGCTGCCGAACGCGGCCGCCAGCATGTCTTCCATGTTGAGCGCCGTGCGGATCGCCTTGCGGACGCCAAGATTCTTGGCCGAACCCTCGGCGGTGTTGAACACGAAGACGGGATAGCCGAAGGGCTTCAGCACGACGGGCTGCGAGGCCGCGCCCTTTAGCCGGTCGAAGGATTCCACCGGAATCGAATCGACATAGGAATACTGGCCGGAGACGGCCGATTCGACGCGGGTATTGGCGTCCGGCACCGGCACGAAGCGGACTTCGTCGAGCAGCGGCCGCCGCGCCCCGCCATAGCCGTCGCCGGCACCCTCGCGTGGCTTGTAGCCGGCGAAGCGGACGAGCTGGATATACTGGTCGGCCTTGCGCTCCTTCAGCATGTACGGGCCGGTTCCGATGAATTCTTTCATCGGCTCGTCCTGCTTCTTCGCCGAAATGATGATCGCGGCGGAGTTGTTGAAGGCGAGCAGCGACATCAGCGGCGCATAGGGCTGCTTCAGCGTGATCTTGAGCGAGCTCGGGCCAGCGGCTTCGATGCTCTCGATGAAGCCGGCCGCCTGCTTGCCGCGCGAGGCGAGCTTCATCCAGCGCTTCAGCGAAGCGACGGCGTCCTCGGCGGTAAGATCCGAACCATCATGGAACTTCACGCCGGCCCTGAGCGCGATCGTATACTGCTTGCCGTCCGCGCTGATCGTGGGCAGCGCGTCCGCGAGCAGCGGCGTCACCTTCCAGCTCTTGTCGAAGGTGTAGAGCGTCTCGAAGACATGCTGGGTGATCGTCCCGACCAGGTCGGCGGTCGAGACCATCGGGTCGAGCGTCGGCGGCTCGCCGATGGTCGCGACCGTGGCGATGCCGCCCGCCTCCTGTGCGAAGGCGAGGGACGGCGTGGTGAGCAGGCTGCAGGCGAGCAGGCATCCAAGTAGGCGTTTCATGATCCCTCACATTCTTTTATTATGTAATAGAGTGCTTAATAAGAGAATATTGCTCTGCAGCAAATGTCAAGACCGCTGGCGCTTAGTCAGGCCATTTCGCCAGCGCGGCGGCGCGCCGGTTGCGGCGTTCGATCAGCGGGCTCGCGATGATCGTGTTGCTGCGCCGTGCCGTCTCCAGTTCGGCAACGATGCGCTCGGCGACGATGTCTTCCTGGCCCGGATGCAGGTTGCAGGGGTCAAGGTAGAAATAGCCGTGCTCGACCTCGTGGTCCCTGACGATCACCGGCTGCGGGCCGCGCGCCAGCGCGTCGGCCAGATCCCAGGCGGTGATATGCGCCTGCTCGGGATCGACCGAGAGCCTCATCCGATCGAGCGGGTTATGCGTCGGGTCGGGTTCGATGACGGCGGTCACGCCGGGGCGGTCGGCGAAGCGGGCGAGCCAGAGGTCGAGCGCGCGCTGCTCGCGCGCCCGGATGCCGGCATGGTCGCGCTTCTCCCAGGCTTCCAGCGCGGCCATCGTGCCGAGCACGCTCTCCTTGCCGACCTTCATGCCGCGGCCGATGCCGCCATTCTGGATGAAGGCGGCGCGGACGAGGTCCTTGTTGCCGGCGACGATGCCGCCCGTCGGCCCGCCCAGGAACTTGTGCGAGGAATAGAGCACGATGTCGGCCCCGGCTTCGAGGAAACCGCGCAGGTCGTATTCGGAGGCCGCGTCGACGATCACAGGCACGCCGTGCTCGTGGCAGACCGCCGCGAACTCGTCGAGCGGCATGAGCCCGTACTGCACCGTATGGTGCGAGACGACATAGAGGGCGGCCGCCGTCCGCTCCGAGATCGCGCCGGCGAGCTGGTAGGCGCGGGCGCTGGTGGCCTGCCCGACGACGATCGGCGTCGCGCCGGCGAGGCGGATCGCCTGGTCGACGGGCGCGCCATAGCCGACCATGTGGCCCATCATCACCACGACCTCGTCCTGGAGGCCGCTGGCATCCGGCAGTTGCTCGACGGCATAGAGATCGTCGCCCGTCATGGCGCCGGCGATCGCCAGCGTGATCCCGGCCGAGCAGGAGGCGGTGACGAAGCCGGCCTCGCTGCCGCAGAGCCGCGCGATCACGGCGCTGGCCTTGCGCTGGAGGTCGTCGATCTCGACGAATTGCGGCAGGATCGCCGTCATCGCGGCGATCGCCTCGGGCACGACGATCGAGGCGCCGAGCCCGGTCATCGTCCCGGAGACGTTGATGACGGGGCGCAGCCCGAGGGACGGGCGGATATCGGAAGCGGACATTGTGTTCTCCTGGAAGACGGACAGTGGGGCGAAGGGCCCCGGTCAGAGCATCGTGCCGATGCTCTAGGACACGGCGACGATCGCTTCGATCTCGACGGTGATCTGGCGGGGCAGCGAGCCGAAACCGACTGCCGAACGGGCATGCTTGCCGGCCTCGCCGAACACGGCGACGAAGAGGTCGGAGCAGCCATTGATGACGGCGGGATGGTCGCTGAATTCCGGGGTGGCATTGACCATGCCGAGCAGCTTGACGACGCGCCTGACACGGCCGAGATCGCCGAGCGCTTCATGCAGCACGGCGAGCAGGTTCAGGCCGGTCAGCCGGGCATGCTCATAGGCCTCGGCGACGCTGACGTCGCGGCCGACCTTGCCGGTGTGGAGCCGGCCGTCCTCATGCGTCGGCCCCTGGCCGGAGAGGTAGATCAGGCCGCCTTCCTGGACATGGGTGGCGAAATTGCCGATCGGCCGCGGCAGCTCGGGCAGCGTGAGGCCGAGCTCCGCCAGCCGCCGGTAGGGCGTGGTGTCGGGGAGGGTGGACAGGACTGCGTTCATGGGTTCCTCAGGCCGGATTGGGACGGAACCCGGCGAAACGTGACAGGAAGGAGCGCAGCCGCTCATGCGGCTGCTCTCCGAAGACTTTTGCGGGCGGTGCGTCGATGACGATCCGGCCCTGGTCGGTGAAGACGACGCGGTCCGCCACGTCCCGCGCGAAGGCCATCTCATGGGTGACGAGGATCATGGTGCGGCCCTCGGTGGCGAGTTCCTGCACCACGGCGAGCACCTCGCCGACGAGTTCGGGATCGAGCGCGGAGGTGATCTCGTCGAGCAGCAGCACCTTCGGCTCCATCGCCACGGCCCGCGCGATGCCGACGCGCTGCTGCTGGCCGCCCGACATCTGCGAGGGCATGGCATCGACCTTCGCCGAAAGCCCGACGCGGGCCAGCCATTTCTCGGCGATGGCGCGCGCCTCGGCCTTCGAGCGCCCGCGCGATTTCATCAGCCCGAGCATGATGTTCTGCGCGGCGGTGAGATGCGGGAACAGGTTGAACTGCTGGAACACCATCGCCGCGTCGACGCGGATCGCGGCCAACTCCCGGTCGCTGCGGCGTTTGCGGGCGCCCGCGCCGTCGCGATAGCCGACCTCGGTGCCGTCGATCCGGATCGAGCCGCCGTCATACTCCTCGAGGAAGTTGATGCAGCGCAGCAGCGTGGTCTTGCCGCTGCCGGAGGGGCCGATGATCGCGACGACCTCGCCCTTGCCGACGGAAAGGTCGACGCCCTTCAGCACCTGGTTGGCACCGAAGGACTTGGTCAGACCCTCGATCGCGATCACCGGTGTCCCGGCGGAAGCACGGGCATCCGTCTCGGCCATGGATGCTTCCTTTCAGACGAAGCGCTTCTCGAGCCGGCGGCTGAGCGCCGAGAGCGGGAAGTTGATGGCGAAATACATCAGCGCGCCGATGAGATAGAGCGGCAGCGCCACATGGGTGCGCCCGATCACCTGCTGCAGCGACAGCATCAGGTCGACGATTCCGAGCAGCGAGACCAGCGAGGACCCCTTCACGGTGTCGACGACGCTGTTGACGAAGGGCGGCAGGAAACGGCGCACGGCCTGCGGCGCCAGCACATGCACGAAGCGGTCGAACAGGGTGAGCCCGATCGCTTTCGCAGCCTCGGTCTGGCCGGTGGGGATCGACTGGAACGAACCGCGCGTGATCTCGATGATCTGCGCCGATTTGAACGCCGTCAGCGCCACGATCGCGGCGAGCAGGCTCGGCAGATTCACCTTGATCGCCGGCAGGCCGTAATAGACGAAATAAAGCAGGACGAGGATCGGCACGCCGCGCACGAAATCGGCATAGAGCCGGATCGGCACGCGCGCCCAGAGCGGCCCGAAGGCGAGCACGCAGCCCAGCGGCAGCCCGACGATGAGCGACAGGACGATCACGCAGGCCGAGACCAGCAGGGTCATCAGCAGGCCGTCGACGAGGAAGGGCAGGGTCTGGATCAGTGTCGCCATGCCGTCACCGCGCGATCGCGTAGCGCCGCTCGGCGAGCCGGAGCAGCAGCAGGATGGCGTAGCTGGTGATCAGGTAGATCGGTGTCGCCAGGAGATAGACCTCGACGGTGCGGAAGGTCTGGGTCTCGATCCAGCGCATGCCGTAGGCGAGTTCGGGCACCGCGATGGCCGAGGCGATCGAAGTGTCCTTGAACAGCGAGACATAGGTGTTGGAGAGCGAGGGCAGGGCGATGCGCATCGCGGTCGGCAGGCGCACATGCCAGAGCACCTTCATGGGTGTGAGCCCGATCGACTTGCCGGCCTCGATCAGCCCGCGCGGCACGGCCTCGAGCCCCGCGCGCATCACCTCGACCAGATAGGCGCCGGAATAGATCGCGAGCGTCGCGACGAAGGAGGTGACCGCATCATATTGCAGGTCGATGGCGCTGGGGATGCCGTAGAAGACGAGATAGACCAGCAACAGCAGCGGCACGTTGCGGACGAATTCGACATAGGCCGCGATCAGCGGGCGCGCCCATTTCGGGCCGTCCAGGCTGATCAGCGCGAGCACGAGCCCGATCGCCATGCCGATGGCGATGCTCGCGGCAGCGAGTTCGAGGCTGAGCAGAAGCCCCTCGAACAGCTTGCCGGCATAGCGCCAGACGATCGCGAAGTTGAAATGGTAATTCGCCATGGCCCCGAGGACTTGAGCATCGGCCCGAGAAGTGGAATGCGGTTTCCGGCAAAGCCGGTGCAGGATCAAAGGGTTGGAGTATCGGGCGGAAGCCCGGTGCTCCAACCCGGCATCGGGGAGGGAAGGGCGTAAGGCACGCCCTTCCCTGTGCGAAGCGTGGGACGGTCAGAAGCGCGGCAGGCCGGGCTGGCGTGCCGGCGGCTCGGCGCCGAAATAATCCTTCGCCGCCGCGTCGTAGAGCTCGTTCTGGTGGCCGAACATCGCGATGTCGAAGGTGGTGTTGACGAAGCGCACCCAGTCCGGGTCGCCCTGCTTCATGCCGGCGCCGTAAAGCATCGTGTTCCACGACTTGCCGGCATCGGCGTACTTGTCGGGGTGGCGCTTGGCGAGCCACCCGACGGTGGAGAGATCGACCGCAGCGGCGTCGACGCGCTTGGAGTCGAGCGCCAGGATGACGTTGGCCTGGCTGTCGATCTGCATCACGGTCGCCTGCGGCAGAACCTTCTTGACCGAGGCCTCCGCATCGACATTCTGCAGGATCGAGACGCGGGCGGAGGAGCCGGCCTTGAGCAGCGCGTCGAAGCTCTTCTTGTCGCTGTCCGGCCGGGTCAGCAGGGCGATGCCTTCGACATAATAGGGGCGCGAGAAGGCGATGAGCTGCGCGCGCGCCGGGGACATGGTCATGAACTGGATGACGATGTCGACCTTGCCGGTATTGATGTTGGGGATGCGCTGGGCCGCGTCCTGCCGGACGAACTCGACCTTGCTGGCATCGTCGAACAGCCCCTTGGCCAGGATCCGGCCCATGGTGATGTCCATCCCGACGAGCTGGCCCTTCTCGTCCTCGAAATGCCAGGGCGCATTGGTGGAGCCCGTGCCGACGATCAGCTTGCCGCGATCCAGCACCGTGCGCAGCAGGCTGTTGGGCGCGGATTGCGCCGCGGCCTCCCGGGCTGTGCTTGCGGCTGCGGCCAGCGCGAGCCCGCCGACCAGTCCACCCTTCAGCAGAAGCCTTTTGCCTTCATCCGTCCCGCTCATTGGCGATACCCCTCTTTGCAAGATTAATCCATAATTGTAGAATATATCTTGTAGTAAGGGATGCTAGAGACGCTTTCGCCTCGAAGTCAAGCGTTGGGACGGCCGGCGTCGACGGCAAGGCTGGTGTACTCCAATAGCGCGGCACCGGCCAGCCGGGCCGGTGCGGCAACGCTGCAGGTTGCTGAGGCTGAGGCGCGGACAACGCGATCGGCCGATGTGGCGCTGCGCAATCTTCCGCACTGCAGCAGGAAAGCCCTCGTGCGGCGGGAAACTATCCTGCGGGCTGCCGTATCCGAGCTGCTGCCGTCAGGCGAGCGCGGGAAGCATTGACAAACTGGTATACACCAATTCATTCTGCCCTCTCGGCCGTGTAGGCCGCCATAAACAGGGAGGGGTATTCGATGGTGCCGGTCTCTAGCCGTATTGTGCTCGCCGCCGGTGCAGCCCTGCCTCTCCTGGGCTTGCGAGCCCAGGCTCAAGCCGGGGGGAAGATCCTCCGCTTCGGCCTGTCGAGTTTTCCGCCCAGCCTGCAGCCCTGGCTTCATACCGGCACGGCCGCACTCACGGTCAAGCTCCTGATCTTCCGCGGCCTGACCGGCTTCGACGAAAAGGGCGAGGTCAGGCCCGAACTCGCCGAATCCTGGGAGCGCGAGGGCGATACGACCTGGGTCTTCAAGCTGCGCCAGGCGACGTTCCAGAACGGCAAGCCGGTCACGGCCGAGGACGTGAAATGGACGCTGGAGCAGGTCGCCGCGCCCAATTCGACAGCCTTCATGAAGGCCGAGTTCGGCGGCGTCGAGCGCATCGAGACGCCTGACGCACGCACCGTCCGCATCGTCATGAAGCAGCCGACCGTGACGCTGCCGATCTGGCTCGCCAGCCCGCATATGCCGATCATCGCCAAGGACTCGATCGAGGGCCGGGCCGGGCTCGGCGTCGGCGCGGGACCGTTCGTGCTCAAGGGGCAGGAGCGTGGCGCCTCGATCGAGGTCGTGAAATTCGACAGATACTACAAGCCCGGCCTGCCGAAGCTCGATGGCATCAAGCTCGTCGCCTATGCCGACGAGAACCTGCGCGTCGCCGCCCTCCAGGCCGGCGATGTCGACCTGATCGAATATGTGCCCTGGCAGTCCATGGGCACGATCGAGAAGGATTCCCGCCTGCGCCTCGTCGCGGTCGATGGCCCCTTCATGGGGCTGAACTTCAACGGCGGCGCCGGGCCGTTCAAGGATATGCGCCTGCGCCAGGCTGTGGCTCATGCCGTCCGCCGCGAGGATATCGTGCAGGCCGCCTTCTTCGGCCGTGGCAGCAAGCTCGAAGGCATCCCGATCCCGTCGAGCAGCCCCTATTTCGACAAGGGACGCTCCGGGTTCTGGAACTACGACCCAGCCAAGGCCAAGAAGCTGATGGCCGAAGCCGGCGTGCCGAGCGGGTTCAGCTGCACCCTGCTCTCGACCGCGCAATACGGCATGCACAAGTCGACGGCCGAGGTGGTGCAGGCCAATCTCGCCGAGATCGGCATCCAGGTGACGTTGAACCTGCCGGACTGGGCGGCGCGCGTCGATCTCGCCGGCAAGGGCCGCTACGATTTCATGATCCAGGGCACGACGGCCGACAATAACGACCCCGACGGCCTCGCGCCGTTGCTCGACGGCGATCTGCCGCCGAACATGTCCCGCAGCTGGCAGATCCCGACGCCCGAAATCCACGCGCTCTTCGCCAAGGGTCGCGCCGAGTTCGACGCAGCCAAGCGCAAGGCGATCTATGCCGAGCTGGAGAAGTACGCCCTGGAGCAGGCGCCGATGGTTGGGTTGGCCTGGCGCTCGCAGGGCTACGCGATGGTCACCGGCCTCAGCGGCTTCAAGTGCTATCCGGGCGGGACGAACTTCTTCTCGGCCTATTCGCTGGACGAGGCGGCGCTGGCATAAGTGCTGTAAGGCTTGAATCCGGCCGGCCCGCTTCTCGTAGGAGAGGTGGGCCATTTCTCGTTTGAGTTCAACGCGTTCGCGTCGTCCGCTCCAGTCGCGAAAACCGCTCCAGCCGGAACGGCTTCGGATCGATCACAGGCGTGCGGCCGCTGACGAGGTCGGCGATCAGGCGCCCGGCACCGGGGCCGATGCCGAAGCCGTGGCCCGAGAACCCGGTGGCGAGGAAGAGACCGGGCAGGCGCGGCACTTCGCCGATAACAGGCACGGCGTCGGGCGTGGCGTCGATCAGCCCGCCCCAGCTTTCCTTGATCCTGAGGCCGGCGAAGGCCGGGAAGGCCGCGATGAGGTTGCGCTGCGCTTCCTGCAGGATTGCCTCGGATGGCTTGGGATCGAGGATGCGGGTTCGTTCGAACGGCGTTTCCTGATCAAGCGGCCAGCTTTTCGGCGTGCGGGCTTCCTCAAGGAAGCGCCCGCCGAGCCGCAACCGCAATTCATGGCGCTGCTTGGCCAGCGACGGCAGGAAATCGAAGAGCAGGCGAAAACTGTCCGGCACGATCTCGGCCACGCTCGCCCCGCGATGGGCGATGGTGTAGCCGCCGTCCTGCCGCTTGCGGAAGGCGAAGTCGGAAGCGCCCACGGCATGGGTCGGCGGCCCGTCGAGTGGTTCGGTCCGGAACACTGAGCCGAGCACCTTCAGCGCCGGCAGGTCGATGCCGAGATTGCCGAGGAACAGGCGCGACCAGGCGCCGCCCGCCAGCACGACACGCTGACAGGCAATGCGGCCGCGCTCTGTGACGACGGCGCTGACGCGCCCGCCGGCGGTCTCGATGCCGCGTACGGCGCAACGCGTCAGAACGGTGCCGCCATGGCGGCGCAGCGCCCGCGCCATGGCCGGCACGGCCTTCTGCGGCTCGGCGCGGGCATCGCTCGGCGTGAACATGGCCCCGGCGTAGGCGCGTTTTCCCCCTGGCAGGACGGCGTCGATCTCGCGGCTACTCAGGAGGCGCGAGTCGAGCTGGTAGGTCCTGGCATGCTCGAGCCAGGCCTCCTGCTCGGCGAATTTGGCAGGCGTATCGGCGACATAGACGATGCCGGAGCGGGTGAAGCCGGTGTCGCCGCCGACGAGCCGGTCCATGTCCTCCCAGAGGCGCATGCTTTCGAGCCCGAGCGGGATCTCGCCGGGGTCGCGCCCCATGACGCGCACCCAGCCCCAGTTGCGCCCGGACTGCTCGTGCCCGACCTCGCCCTTCTCGCAGACGGTGACCGAGATGCCCTCGCGCGCCAGGAAGAGCGCGGTCGTGATGCCGATGATGCCGCCGCCGATGACCACGACGTCGCTGGAAGCGGGCAGGGACGGGTCCGGCTCGATGGTCTCGATGGTGATGCCCATCACGATGGCTCCGGCGGCAGGATTGCGAGGCGGGAAGGCGAGCGGTCGGCGCTCCGCTCAGGCGCGGGCAGGGGGCGCGGAACTGCGGAAGACGACGTGATGGGGGTGGTTGACCGACCGCATATACTCGACCGGCCGTCCCTCACCGTCGCGCGCCACGATCCGCAGCACCAGGGTCGGCGAGCCCGGCGCCAGCGCCAGCAGTTGTGCCTCCCGCTCCGTCGCCGTGCCGACGCTGATCTCGCGGTCGCGGATGCTGATCTCGATGCCGTAGCGCTGCCGCAGTAACTCATAGAGCGACTGGCCGGAGACCAGGTCCTCGGCCGACAGGCCGGGTACGCTGCTGGCCGGCAGATAGCTGGTCTCGATGCAGAAGGCTTCGTCGTTCACGCTGCGCAGTCGCCGTGCCATGAGCAGCGCGCTGCCGGGCGAGACTTCGAGTCGCTGCGCGATGCTCTCGCTCGCGGCTTCCTCGCCGAAATGCAGGAGCTTGCTGCCGGGCTCGCCGCCGGCATTGCGGATGATGCGGGTGATGCCCAGCGAAGCCGACGCATCGATCGGCCGCGATACCTGGACCAGCGGGATGCGCGTGCCGCTGGTGCCGTTGCGCTCCAGAACGTTGCGCTCGACCAGCCGGTCGATCGCTTTGCGCACCGTCATCCGGTTGATGCCGAGCGCGTCAGCCAGCGTCCGTTCCGAGGGGATGCGATCGCCGGGCCCGTAATCCGGTTCGCCGATCAGGTCGAGCAGGTAATCCTGCACCTCGACATAGATCGGCTTGGCCCCCTTCAGCGGGTTGGCCGTGCTCGGTGCCTCGATTCCCGTGCCTTTCGGCGCGCGCGCCGGTCGGAATCCGAGGCGCGGCGCCTTCTTCGTTTTGAGGGCGAAACGGTCGCGTAGCGCTGTAGGGCGGGAGGGGCGTTTGGTCGGCATCTCAACAGGCTTGACAGTGATTGGTATATGGAATTGGTGTATACCAATTCCGCTGCCCAGTTTAAAGCCCGCTCGGGAGCCCGTCCATGTCCATCGCCTTCGACCGTGACGCGGTCCTGTCCGGGCTGGAGCAGACCCGTGCCGCATTGCCGAAGGCTTACGCGCTGGGGCAGGGGCTGGCTCCCAAGATCGACCGCGTCTACCTGATCGCCTGCGGCTCCGCGAACCGGGCCATGCTCGGCATCCAGTACTGGCTGGAGCGCTATTCGCCGGGCATCGAGGTCAGGCGCTATTTCCCGGCCGAGTTCATGGCGATCGACCCGCCGCGCCTGAACGAGCGGACGCTGGTCCTGCTGGCCTCGAAATCCGGCACGACGCCGGAGACGGTGGCCGCTGCGCATTTTCTCAGGGACAAGCCCTGCCAAATCGTCGCCTTCAGCCAGTATGGCGAGAAGCCGCTGGCGCAGGCGGTGCCGCGGCATTTCCTCGTCGGCGATACCAGCGAATCCTTCGCGGCCATGTTCATGCTGATGCAGGCGCTGATCGGCGGCCTGATGGCGGCTAGGGAAGGCTGGCCGCTCGGCGCCAAGCTCCTCGCCTCGCTCGACGCATTGCCGGCGGCGATGTGCGATGCGGCCGAGCAGAACGAGGCTCGCGCGGCGGCGGACGCCGTGACCTATGCCGGCGATGACAGCATCTACCATGTCGCCTCGGGGCCGGGCTTCACCACGGCCTATGTCTTCGGCGTCTGCATCCTCATGGAGATGCTCTGGCTGCACAGCTACCCGATCGAGGCGGCCGAGTTCTTCCACGGCCCCTTCGAGATCGTCGACAAGCAGACGCCGCTGATCCTGATCACCGGCGAGGATCCGAGCCGGCCCTTGATGGAGCGCGTCACCACGTTCTGCGACACCTATGCCGGGCGCGTGATGAACTACGATTCCCGTGCTTTCGCGATGGAGGGCATCGACCCCGAGATCCGCCCGATCGTCGCGCCTTATATCCTGCAGGCAGCGCTCAAGCGCTTCTCCGCGCATCTCTCCGTGCTGCGCAATCAGCCGCTGACCACCCGCCGCTACATGTGGAAGGTGGCGTACTGATCCGGAGGAGTTGCCGCGATGGCGCAGAGGCTGCTTGGGCTGGGTGACAACACGGTCGACACCTATGTCGATCGCGGCCTCCAGTTTCCGGGCGGCAACGCGGTCAATGTCGCGGTGCAGGCGAGGCGCCTCGGTGCCGAGACAGGCTATCTCGGTTGTCTCGGTTCGGATGAGGCGGGAACGCTCATAGTTCAGGTATTGGCACAGGAAGGCGTCGATACCGCGCGCTGCCGCATCAGGCCCGGCCCCAATGCCCGCGCCTTCATCGGCCATGATGGGCAGGACCGGCGCTTCCTGCGCTCCGAGCGCGGCGTGCGCGGCGAATGGGGGGCCTTCGACGCCGCGGACCGCGCCTATATCGCCGGCTTCGATCTCGTTCATTCCAGCATCTACAGCGAGCTCGGCGACGCCCTGCCGGTCGTCCGCAGTGCAGCCCGGCGCCTCTCCTATGATTTCTCCGAGCGCTGGACCGACGAGAACCTCGCCGCGACGCTGCCGAGCGTCGATATCGCCTTCCTGTCGCATCCTTCAGCCTCGGATGAAGAGTGCCGCGCCCTGCTGGAGCGCTGCATCGGCTGGGGCGCAGGCATGGTTGTGGCGACACGGGGCGCAAAGGGCGCGCTCGCGCTTGCCTCTGGGTGCTTCCACGAGCAGCCAGCCAGCCCTGCATCCGTGGTGGACACGCTCGGCGCAGGTGACGGTTTCATCGCCGCTTGCCTCCTGGCCATACTCGATGGAGCCGGCATCGCCGCCGCCCTGGAGGCGGGAGTCGAACAGGCGGCGCAGGTCTGCGGTTATCAGGGCGGCTTCGGCCATGGCGGCGCGTGGGCGTCTGCCGAGGCGCCGGTGATCTGAGGGAGGACGACAGAGATGGCGTGGCGGATCGGGATCGATTCCGGGGGCACATTCACCGATGTCTGCCTCTTCGAGGACGCGACCGGCATGGTCGCGGTCTGGAAGGTGCCGTCTACGCCTGACGACCCCTCCCGCGCCATCGCACGCGGCACGCAGGAAGGCGTCGAGCGGGTCGGTGCCAGCACCGCCGACATCGCCTATTTCGGCCATGGCACGACGGTCGGCACCAATGCCCTGATCCAGCATCGCGGTGTGAAGACCGGGCTGATCACCACCGAGGGGTTTCGAGACCTGATCGAGATCGGCCGGCAGAAGCGACCGGACCTCTATGATCTCCAGGCCGACAAGGCCCCGCCGCTCGTCACCCGCGACCTGCGCTTCGGCGTCGCCGAACGCGTCCGCCATGACGGATCGGTCGAGACGCCGCTCGATGAGGAGGCAGTCCGGCAGGCGGCACGAGCGCTGAAGGCGGAGGGCGTCAAGGCCGTCGCCATCGGCTTCCTCTACGGCTTCGTCCGACCGGAGCACGAGGAGACGGCCAAGCGCATCGTCACCGAGGAATTCCCCGAGGCCTTCATCTGCGCTTCGCATGAGGTCGCACCCGAGTTCCGCGAATACGAGCGTATCTCGACCGCGGTGGTGAACGCCTATCTCGGCCCGGTGATGCAGGGCTATATCCGCCGCCTCGCCGATCGCCTGAAGGACCTCGGCCTCAAGGCGGTGCCGCATCTGACGCAGTCCAATGGCGGCGTCATCGGCTTCGACATGGCGGCGCGCCTGCCGGTGCGGACGGTGCTCTCCGGCCCCTCGACCGGCGTCGTCGCGGCGCAGGCGATCGGCGCGATGATCGGCATCCCCAGCCTCATCACCTTCGACATGGGTGGCACCTCCTCGGACGTCGCCCTGCTCGACGACGGCGAGGCCAAGCTCGCCTCGGAGGCCAATGTCCACGGCTACCCGATCAAGGCGCCGATGCTCGACATCCACACGGTCGGCGCCGGCGGCGGCTCGCTCGCTGCGATCGATTCCGGCGGCCTGCTCAAGGTCGGGCCGCGCTCGGCCGGCGCCGATCCGGGCCCCGTCTGCTACGGCCGCGGCGCGACCGAGCCCGCCGTCACCGACGCCAACGTCGTGCTCCAGACCCTGAACCCGACGCACCTGCTCGGCGGGCGCATGCCGATCGACCAGAACCTGTCGAAACAGGCGATCGGCCGGCTGGCAGACGAGCTCGGCCTCGACCTGATGGCGACGGCCCAGGGCATCATCTCGGTCGTGACCGCGAACATGGCCAAGGCGATCCGCGTCATCAGCGTCCAGCGCGGGCATGATCCGCGCGACTACGCGCTGGTCGCCTTTGGCGGGGCAGGGCCGTTGCATGCCGCACGGCTCGCGCGCGAACTCGACATGAAGCGCATCGTCGTGCCCCGCAATCCCGGCATCGGCTGCGCGCTCGGCCTGCTGCTCACTGACCTGCGCGCCAATTTCGCCACGACGCGGCTCGCCATGCTGTCCCAAGCGCTGGTTCCCGACATGGCGGAAATCTTCGTCGCCCTGCAGGAACAGGCGGATCACTGGTTCGCGGAGGAGGGCGTCGCCGCGGCCGATCGCCGGCTGAAGCGCACCGCCGACCTGCGCTATCACGGCCAGAACTACGAGCTCGCCATCGACGTGCCGGACGGGCCGATCACGCCCGCGACCGTCACGGCGCTGGCCGAGGGATTCGCCGCCGCCCACAAGCGCCTCTACGGCTTCGTCGCGGAAGGCGAGGCGGTCCAGCTCGTGACCTATCGCGTCGAGGCGGTCGGCCTCGTGCCGAAGGCTGCCTTCCGGCCGGAGCCCGATGCCGGGCCCGACGCCTCCCACGCCGTCATCGGCAGCCGCGAGGTCTGGTTCCCCGAGGTCGGCGGCTTCGTCGCCTGCCCGATCTACGACCGCGACAAGCTCAAATCCGGCAATCGTTTCGCCGGGCCGGCCATCGTCGAGCAGATGGATTCGACCACCGTGCTGCTGCCGGGCATGACCGCGACGGTCGAGCCCTATCTCAACCTGATCCTGGAGATGCCGTGATGACCGCGACCGCATCCGTCAGCGTCGACCCGATCACTGTCGAGGTCATCGGCTCCTCCTTCGCCTCGATCGCCGAGGAGATGGGCGAGGCCCTGGTCAAGGCGAGCTACTCGACCAATATCAAGGAGCGCCGCGACTGCTCGACAGCGCTCTTCGACGTCGAAGGCCAGACGCTCTGCCAGGCCGAGCATATCCCGATGCATCTCGGGTCCTTCATCGGCATCATCCCGCATATCCTGAAGCGCCACTCGGTCGCCGACATGAAGCCGGGCGACGTCTTCATCGGCAACGACGCCTATGAAGGCGGCGGCACCCATCTGCCGGATATCGTGCTGGCCGAGCCGGTCTTCCACGAGGGCGTGATGATCGCCTGGGCGGTCAACACCGCCCACCATTCCGATTTCGCCGATCGCGGCCACGCCCATATCTATCAGGAGGGCCTGCGCATCCCGCCGATCCGCCTCTACGATGGCGGCGTGCTGATGAAGGACGTGCAGGAGCTGATCCTGCTCAACTGCCAGGTCCCGCGCGAGCGCCTGTCCGACCTGCGCGCCCAGATGGCGGCGAACCGCCTCGGCGTCGAGCGGCTGCGCGCGCTCTGCGACAAATACGGCCGCGACACCGTGCTCGCCGCCGGCAAGGCCTTGCAGGACTATGCCGAGCGCAAGATGCGCGCCGGCATCGCCTCGATCCCCGACGGCACCTATCGCTTCTCGGATTCCTTCGACAATCCCGAGATCGACGAGCCGCTGACCTTCTCGGTCGCGATCACCGTCGCGGGCGAGGAGATGCGGCTTGCCTTCGACTCGCCGCCGCAGATGCGGGCCGGCTTCAACATGGTCTACACCGCGCTGCTTTCGACCGTATATTACGCGGTCAAGACCGTGGCCGACCCGACCATCCCGCCCAATGCGGGGCTCGCGCGGCCGCTGACCGTTACCGCGACGGAGGGCACGGTGCTGAACTGCGTGCATCCCGCCGCCGTCAACGGCCGCATTGCCGCCTGCCAGCGTGTGGTCGACCTGATCCATGGCGCGCTGGCGCAGGCGGTGCCGGATCGCGTCATCGCAGCCTGCTCGGGCGCGGTGGCTTCCGCGACCTTCGCCGGCGAGCAGCCCGGCAGCGGCGAACTCTGGGTCTATCTGGAGACGATCGGCGGTGGTTCCGGTGCCCGCGCCAACAAGGACGGTCTCCACGGCGTCCATGTCCATATGACCAACACCTCGAACCTGCCGGTCGAGGCGCTGGAGCTCGAATATCCGCTCACCTTGCTGCGCTACGAGCTGGTCGATGGTTCGGGCGGCGATGGCCGGCAGCGCGGCGGCATGGGCCTGCGCCGGGTCTACCGGGCCGAGGCGCCGTGTCGGCTCAACGTCGATAATTCGCGCCTGACCTCGCGGCCTTGGGGGCTGGCCGGCGGCGGCGAGGGGAAGGGCGGCTCCTTCGTCTTCAGCGAGGGCGTCGTTCCCTTCTTCAAGGGCGACGGCGCGCTGGAAAAGGGCCAGATCGTCGAGATCATCACCCCCGGAGCCGGCGGTTACGGCCCGGCCGCGGAGCGCAGCGCCGAGGCGAGGGCGCGCGACAAGGCCGAACAGCGGGGGTGAAGAAGCACTGAGGCCTGCTGAGTCGCACACGCTTGTCATTCCGGGGCTTCGCGTGAGCGAAGAACCCGGAACCCACGACCGGGCGAACGGCCCATTACGCGGCGTAGGATATCTCACCCCGTCGTGGGTTCCGGGTTCGCGCCTGCGGCGCGCCCCGGAATGACAAGGGTAGTGCCCTCTAACCCGCCAACCACAACAACGCATGCGGCGACAGCCTGAGCGTTGCCCTGCTCTCGACCTCGAACAGTCCGCTGCCGGACTGGAACGGCACGTCGACCGCCACTTCCGTGGTTCCGATGCGGACGCCGTAGCGCACGCTGGCGCCGAGGAACTCGCGGTTGGCGACGACGCAGGGCAGGGCCAGCATCCCATCGCCGGCCGGGCCCGCATCACCGAGACTGGCATGCTGCGGCCGGAAGACCAGCTTGGCCCCCGCCGGTACCTGCGCATCGGCGGGAACCGGCACGCGCGTCCCGCCCTCGATCTCAAAGATCCGATCCGCGCCGCTGCCGATGAGCTTACCGTCGAGGATATTGGCGGTGCCGAGGAAGCCGGCGACGAACAGGTTGGCCGGCCGCTCATAGAGATCCATCGGCGTCCCGACCTGCTGGACGATGCCGTCATTCATCACGGCGATCCGGTCGCAGATCGTGTTTGCCTCCTCCTGATCGTGGGTGACGAAGATCGTGGTCAGGCCCAGCCGTTGCTGCAGGTCGCGCAATTCGCGCCGCACCTGAACGCGCATCTTGGCATCGAGATTGGAGAGCGGCTCGTCAAGCAGCAGCACCTTGGGTTCGACCGCCACGGTACGCGCCACTGCGACACGCTGCTGCTGGCCGCCCGAGAGCTGCGAGGGCCGCCGCTCGGCGAGATGGGTGAGACCGACCAGGCCCAGCGCCGCCTCGACGCGCCGTTCGACCTCGGCGCGCTTCACGCCGCGCTCCTCCAGTCCGAAGGCGACATTGCGGTGCACCGTCATATGCGGCCAGAGCGCATAGGACTGGAAGACCATGCCGACATCGCGCTTCCAGGGCGGCAGGTTGGTGATCGGCTTGCCGCCGATCCGGACCTCCCCGGTATCGGCATGGTTGAAGCCGGCGATCAGGCGCAGCAGCGTGGTCTTGCCGCAGCCGGACGGGCCGAGGAAGGCGAAGAACTCGCCCGGCCTGATCGCCAGATTGACGTTCTTGAGCACATGATTGGTGCCGTAGGACAGGTTGACGCCTTCGATGTCGACGGCGACGGCGGGCGTGGTGAGAGAGACGGTTGCGTTCATGATCAGTGGCCCATTCCCTTGGCCTTCTGGCTGCGTTCGATGATGAGATGGGAGAGGAAGGTGCAGGCCGCGACGAGGATCACCGCGACGACGCCGAGCGCGGCACCGGGGCCGCGCCCCGCCGCCGACTGCATGAAGACATAGAGTCCATAGGCCAGCGGTGCGTCCGAGTTGGACTGCACCAGCATCAGCGTCGCCGAGAGCTCGACGGCGGCCGTCGAGAACGAGGTGACGAAGCCGGCAAGGATGCCGCCGGCCATCAACGGCACGACGATGCGTCGGACCGTGCGCGCCTTGGTGGCTCCAAGGTTCTCGGCCGCTTCCTCAAGCGAGACCGAGATCTGCTGGAGCGCCGCATAGCAGGCGCGCAGGGCATAGGGCAGGCGCCGGATCGCCAGCGCCATGACGACGGTGACCCAGAGTGCGGCGAGCGGAGTCCCGTCCGGCAGGGTGATGCCGTAGAACGTCCTGAGATAGCCGATGCCGAGCACCACGCCGGGGATGGCAAGTGCGGCGGTCGCCATCCAGTCGAGCCATTCGCGACCGATGAGCTTGGTCCGCAGCACCAGATAGGCGATCGCCACCCCGAGCACGACGTCGATGCCGCCGGCGATGCTGGCATAGATCAGCGTGTTCTTGATGTAGACCGAACTCTCGCCGAAGACGCGGCCGTAATGCGCGATCGTGTAGGCATCGGGCAGTGGCGAGTACGACCAGATCGTCGCGAAGGAGAGCAGCAGCAGGCCCAGATGCGGCGCCAGCACCAGCGCCAGGATCAGGATGACGATGCCGTAGCCGAACACGGCCTCCATCGGCGTCATCACCCGCTTGGCGAGGCCGCCGCCGCCGCGCTGTGTCGTGGCGTAGTCGCGCCCCTTCAGCGCCCGCGCCGAGAGCCACATCGCCAGCACGGAGGCGATGATCAGCACGACCGAGATGACATAGCCCATCGGGTCGGCGATGCCGATCGAGGTCACCCGCAGATAGGCCTGCGGCGCCAGCATGTCCTTGACGTTGAGCAGCAGCGGCGTCGCGAGATCGTCGAAGACCTTGACGAAGACGAGAGAGGCGCCGGCGAGATAGCCCGGCATGGCCAGCGGGAAGACGATCCGCCGGAACAGCCGGAAGCCCGACGAGCCGAGATTCTGCGCGGCCTCTTCCATGGCGCGGTCGACATTGCGCAGGGCCGCCGAGAGGTTGATCAGGATGAACGGGAAATAATGGACGGACTGGACGAAGATGACGCCGTTCAGCCCTTCCATGAAGTCGATCTTGAAGCCGAACCAGTCGTCCAGCAGCAGGTTGACCGAGCCGTTGCGGCCGAAGAAGAGCTGCATCGCAACCGCCCCGACGAAGGGCGGCATGATCAGCGGCAGGAAGCCCAGCGTCTGGACGATCGCCGCGCCGCGGAAGACGAAGCGGGTCGTGAGATAGGCCAGCGGCAGGGCGAAGACGGACGCCCAGACCACAGACATCGCAGAGACATAGAACGAGTTCCACAACGAGCGCATGAACAGCTCGGTGCGGACGAAGTCGTAGAAGTTGACGAGCGTGAAGGTCGAGGTGCCCTTCTCGGTGAAGGCGACATAGATCACCGTCGCCACTGGTAGCACCAGGAACATCAGGAGGAAGGCGGCGATTGCCAGCGCCAGCGCGATCTGGCCGGGCGTGCCGGTGATGCGACGGGGGCGGGGAGCCGAGGTCGGAATGGCTGTCATGGGTGGGTGCCAGGTGTCATTCCGTGCGCGCAGCGGCATGCAAATGCCGCTGCGCAGACACGGGGCCGTTGTCAGGAAAAGGCGTCTACTGGTCGCGCGGTCCCGTGTCTGCGCCGCAGCGTTTCACGCTGCAGCGCGCTCGGGAAGACACGCGGGACGACGAAGACAGGCGAGCTTACTTGGCCGCCTTGAGCGCTTCTTCAGCCTTGGCCTTGGCCTTGGCGTAGTTGTCGCGGGCGGAGCTCGCCCATTGCGCCTCGAGCTCGGCCTGGCGGGCGCCCTTTTCCTTGCTGCCTGTGAAGGCGCCGCGCAGCTCCGCGCTCGCGGCCTGCGCTTCGCTGACCGGCATGGCGGCGAGCAGCACGCGCGCTTCCTCGGCCAGCGCCTTGGCCTTGTCGTTCGGCTTCTTGGCCAGCGCCGCATCGACCTCGTGCAGCACCTTGTTGACGCCCTTCAACGCGTCGAGCTGGAAGGAGATGAGCTGGTCGAACAGCGTGTCGACGACCGCCGTGCGACCTTCAGACTTGTCGACGTCGAAGCCGATCATCTTCTGGAAACGCGGATCGGTGAAGGGGTTCGGATAATCGGCACCGGCCTTGGCGTAGACGGCCGGGTTGACCGGCAGACGGCGGATGCCGGGCTCGAGCAGCACTTCCTGGCCGGCGGGCGAGAGCAGGAACTCGACGAAGGCCTCGGCTGCGACCCTGTTCGGCGGGTTGGTGACGATGCCGACATTGGCCGGGACCACGGTCGTCACGCTCGGGTAGACGAACTTGACCGGGAAGCCCGAAGCCTGCGCCGAGAAGGCGAAGAAGTCGATGACGACGCCGACGCCGACCTGGCCGGAATTGACCTGCTCCGGCACGCCGAAGGAGCGCTCGTTGATCGAGCGGAAATTGCCGGCCATTGCCTTGATGGTGCGCCAGCCCTTGTCCCAGCCTTCGCCCTGTAGGATCGTCTCGATCGTCAGGTGCGTCGTGCCGGAGCGGGACGGCGCCGCGATCGCGACATGATCGTAGAAGACCGGCTTGGCGAGGTCCTGCCATTCCTTCGGTTCGGGCAGCTTGTTGGCCTTGGCATAGCGGTCGTTCCACATGATGCCGTAGCCGGAGGCCGCGAAGCCGAAATAGAAGCCCTGCGGATCGTTGATCGGATAGGAGCCGATCTTGTCGGGGATGCCGGTCGCCTTGGGCTTGTAGGCGGTGAGCAGCTTCTTGCCTTTCAGCACCTCGAAGGCGTCGGGCGCCGAGGCCCAGAACAGGTCGACCTGGTTGTTCGCCTTGGTCTCCTCGACGTATTTCACGCCGGCATTGGTGTTGCGGTTCTGGACTTCGAGCGTGACGCCCGGAACCGCCTTCTCGAACGCCTTCTTGATGGGGTCGGTGACGTCCTTGGAGAAGGAGGTCACCACCGTGACCTTGCCGGCAGGCGCCTGCGCCAGCGCGATGGTCATAAACGAGGCGCTCAACGACAGGCCAAGAGTGGTCGCGAGCGCGGTTCTACGATTCAACATGGCTTCCTCCCGAAGCGTGTTATCTGGTCGACGTCGAGGTCGATGCCATCTTCTCAGCAATGGTGATGCCAAGTGCCGGTGGCATTGATTTCGTTGCGGAATTCGGGAGGAGGGGTCTTCAGATACCCGGTTTCGGGGGCATGGCGGTAACTTGCCGGAGCCCCTGATGGGTCATTGCGGTAACGTCGCCGCCGTCATTGCGAGGAGCGAAGCGACGAAGCAATCCAGAGGGACTGGGTTGAACCTCTCGAACCTCGCACCCGATCCCCTGGATTGCTTCGCTGCGCTCGCAATGACGATCAGTGGGGCGGAGTACCCGGCACTTCACAAAGCGCGCGTCATCCCGGACGCAGCGGAGCGAAGATCCGGGATCCATCATAGAGCGCAGCGCTTTACGATGGATCCCGGGTCAAGCCCGGGATGACGGTGTGGGTCCGAAGAAAAACCTGACTCGTGGACCTCGATCGCTCAGTCCGCGAGCGCCGCCGCGCCGCTCAAGCCATACCGGCGCATCTTGAGGTAGAGCGTCTTGCGGGTGATGCCGAGCGCCGCGGCGGTGATGCCGATGCGCCCGCCATGGCGCTTCAGGGCGGCGCCGATCGCCTCTGCCTCGGCGATGGCGACCAGCTCCTCCAGCGTGCGCTCCGCGCCGTCGGATGCTGCCGCGCCGGTATCGGCATCTTCGAAATCCTCGTCCATGCCGAGCAGGCTGCGTTCGGCGGCGTTCCGGAGTTCGCGCACATTGCCCGGCCAATCCTGCCGCGTCAGCCGTTGCAGCAGGTCGCGCCCCAGCGGCGGTGCCGAGCGGCCGACGCGGGCGGCGGCAAGCGCGAGGAAGTGCTGGAACAGCAGCGGGATATCCTCGCGCCGGTCGCGCAGAGGCGGCAGGCGCAGGGTCACGACGTTCAGCCGGTAGACAAGGTCCTCGCGGAAGCCGCCGGATTTGGCGAGCGCGGCGAGGTCGGTCTTTGTCGCCGCGACGATGCGGATATCGACCGCGATCTCCTTGTTGGAGCCGAGGCGCTCGATTCGCCGTTCCTGCGAGGCGCGCAGCAGGCGCACCTGCGCGGCCATCGGCATCGACTCGATTTCGTCGAGGAAGAGCGTGCCGCCGCTGGCATGCTCGATCTTGCCGATCCGCCGCTCGCGCGCCCCGGTGAAGGCGCCGGCCTCGTGCCCGAACAACTCGCTCTCGATCATGGTCTCGGGGATCGCCCCGCAATTCACCGCGACGAAGCGCCCGGTGCGGCGATTGCCGAGATCGTGCAGCGCCCGAGCCGCGACCTCCTTGCCGGTGCCGGTCTCGCCGAAAAGCAGCACGTCGGTATCGGCATCGGCGAGCAAGGCAAGCCGGCTGCGCAACCGCACGACCGCCGGGGAATGGCCGACGACACGCGCCGCCCATGGGTCTTCGGGATGGGCGCCGGCCCTGAGCGAGCGGTTTTCGATGATCAGCCGGCGGTATTCGCTGGCACGCCGGATCGTCTCGATCAGGCGGACGGGATCGGCCGGCTTTTCGACGAAATCCCAGGCCCCTTCGCGGATCGCCTTCACCGCCATGGGAACATCGGCATGGCCGGTGATCAGCACGACGGGGATCTCCGCGTCGATCGCGGTCACGGCCGCGAGCAGGCCGAAGCCGTCGCGACCGGGCATGCGGACATCGCTGACCAGTACGACCGATGCATCGCGCCCGAGTTCGGCCAGCGCGGCATCGGCGGAGCGCTTGGCAGTCACCGAAAAACCTTCCAGCTCCAGCGTCAGCCGCCAGGCTTCCAGCACCTCGGCATCGTCATCAACGAGGACGACTTTTTGAGTGCTCATGCGTCGATTTCCAGCGGGGCCATGATGTGGGCTGTCGTCCCTTCGAGGGTGATCAGGAAACGGGTGCCGGCGGGGCCGGTCTCGGAGACCGCGAGCGTGCCGCCTAGATCCTTGATGATGTTGTAGGACAGCGAGAGGCCAAGGCCGAGCCCCGAGCCGACCGGCTTGGTCGTGAAGAACGGGTCGAAGATGCGTTCCAAGTGCGCCCGGTCGATGCCGGGCCCGCTATCCGCGACCCAGATCTCGATCTTGTGGCCAGCGCGGCGCGCACCGATCGCGATCGTCGCGCCCTCCATGCCTGCGACGGCGTCGAGTGCATTGGCGATCAGATTGACCAGCACCTGCTCCAGCCGGATTTCCTCGGCATGGACATGCAGCCGCCCGGCCGGCAGGTCGCGGGTCAGCGTCACGCGCTCGGCATCGAAGCGCGGCCCGAACAACGACAGCGCGGTTTCGACGACATCGCCGACAGAGACAGGGTTTAGAACCACGCCGGGTTTGCGGGCAAAGCGCCGGAGATGCGCGATCAGATCGGCTGCGCGCGTCGTCAGCGCCTGGATGCGGCCGATGGCCTTGCGCGCTTCGTCGGGCCGCCCGCGTTCCAGCAGCAGCGCACCGTTATGGGCATGGGAGCGGATCGCGGCGAGCGGCTGGTTGAGCTCGTGGCTGAGGCCCGCCGCCATCTGCCCGAGCGCAGCCAGCTTGGCCGCCTGGATCAGGTCGTCGCGCGTCTGGCGGAACACGGCGAGCGCGCGGGTGAGGTCGCCGAGCTCGTCATTGCCCGCCTTGGGTAGCAGCGCCGAGGACTGGCCGCTGGCGATGCTGGTCGCGGCCTCGGTCAGGACCCGCAGGCGCGCCACGAGATGGCGCCGGACATAGAACCAGCCGATCAGGAGCGCGCCCAGCAGCGACGCCGCAGCGATGGCGAGCAGCAGGTTGCGGCCGAGCCGTATCGCTTCGGCCGAGCGGTCGGCGGCTTCCTTCGCCACGGCCTCGGTCCGCTGCACCTCCTGCGAGACCAGTGAGCCCAGTTCCGTGACGAGGCGACGGCTTTCAGAGATCAGGCGCTGCGCATCGGCGAGCGCGGCGAGTTCCGAGCGCTTGAGGCCGGGCAGGCCGGTCGTGGTGTCGGCGAGCCCGACCAGGCGCTGCGTGATCTGCCGCACCGTGATTGTATCGGGCCAGCCTGCGAGCGCCTTGGCCTCGACCTCGAGTTGGTCGACCGCCTCGCCGATGACATGGCCGGTCTGCTCCATGTCCTCGCGGGTCTGGACCGTGCCGAGCCGCCCGAACAACCCGACGATCAGGTTGGCCTGGGCGTTGAGCGTCATCAGCGCTTCGCTCTTGCGGGTTTCTTCGCGGATCGTGTTTGGCTTGCCGGCGGATGAAGCCTCGCTGCCGATCTGGCCGAGCGCGGTATCGATGTTGAAGCGGGCATCGTCGGTCAGCGGCTCGATCTCGTCGATGAGGTCGGCCTGGAGCCAGCGCAGTTCTTCGCTGACGCCGCGGATGCGCTCGGCCAGCGTGAAACGGCGCCCCGACACGTCATCGATGGCGCCGAGATTGCGGCGGATCTCGGCCGCCACGGCTGTCAGCTGCGGCGCGTCGAAACCGCTGCCCGTCCGCTCGGCCAGAACCTTGTCGAGCTCGCTCAAGCGCTCTCCCACCACGCGACGGCCACGCTCATAGCCGTCACGCCGCTCCGCATTGGCGAGTTCCGGCATGCCGGCGATGACGCGGGCGCTGGCCTCAGCCAGCCGTGCGGCGGAGGCGAGACCGGGCAGATGTTCGCGGGCGATTGCCGCCAGCTCCTTGCTGAGCCGCTCATAGGAGATGACGCCGACGATGCCGGCGCCGACCGCAAAAAGGCCGACGCCGAGGAAGGCGACGATCAGGCGGCCGCCGATGCCGAAGCGCCGCTTGGGCAAGGCGGGCGTCATGGCCGCGCCCCGGTCAGGTTCTCGTCGCGCCAGCCCAGAGCCGCCAGCCGTTCGGCTGCACGTTGCAGGTTGTCGCTGGCCTCCGTTGCGCGAGCTGCAATCGCATTCCGGATATCGGTCTCGATCCGTGCCTGCTCTTCGGGCACAGGAAGCCCCCGCGGCACGCGGACGATGTTCTGGAAGCGCCCCGGCTCTCCGAGTTCGGCCGTGGAGATCGGCGGCCGAGTCAGAGCGGCCCGGGCCTGCGTCAAGAGCCTGGCGGCCTGCTCGTCAGGGCGTGTGAGCAGCGCCGCCTCCATCGTCTGGAGGCCGCGCCAGAGCCTGGCGTGCTCGGTGCGGCGGAAGGTGATCCACTCGTCGAAGATCAGGTTGACCAGTTCGTAGCGCCCCGCCGACAGGCCGGCGTCGAAGCCGGTGCGGTTGAAGATGCCTTCCGTTTCCGACAGATGCGGCGGTGTCTCGTCCGGAGCATAGGCCGAGGGCGAGATGGCGAGGCGCCCGATCCGCGGCTCGCGCAGCATCTTTTGCCCCTCCGGCGAGAGCACGAAATCGATGAAGAGCTCGGCCTCCTTCGGATTGGGCGAGGTCGCGAGCCTTGCGATGCTGGCGGGAGCGAACAGCGTCTCGCCGGGCAGCACGAAACGGTTGGTCTCACCGTCGCCCGTCCTGGCCTCCGTCAGGAAATCGATGGAGATGCCGATCCCGAAGCGGCCGCGGGCGACGCCGGCGGTGACGCCGAAGCTGCGCGCCGTGATCGTCGCGAGATTGCCGCCGATGACCGACCACAGGGCCCAGCCGCGCTCCCAGCCGAGAGATTGCAGGAGAGCCTCGACCATCAGATGCGTGGTGCCCGAGCGGGCGGGCGAAGTCAGACCGATATGGCCTGCATAAACGGGAGCCGCGAGATCGGCCCAGGTGCGCGGCACCGGCAGGCCGCGCGCCGCCAGATAGGCGGGATTGTAGACCAGCCCATAGCCCGAGACGGCGAAGCCGAGATAGCGATGATCGGGATCGTTGACCGGATAGCCGGCGATGGTCTCCGGCGCACCGGTCTTGCGCGGCTGTACCGGCGCCAGCAGGTTCGCGCGCTTCAGCAGTTCGAAGGCATCGGGTGCGGAGGCCCAGAACAGGTCGGCCTCCGGCCGCTTCTGCGCGCGGATGTCGATGACCGCGGCCGTCGTCTTCCGTTGCACCACCTCGACGGCGATGTCGGGATGATTCTTGCGGAAGGCGCTGCGGAAGGGCTCGAAGAAGGATGGCGGGAACGAGGTGATGATCTGGACGCGCCGCCCCTCGGCCATGCCGATGGCGGGCCAGCCGAAAGCCAGCAAGGCGAGAAAGGCGAACCTGATCGTGGCGGCGTAACGACCCATGAAACCGTCATATAGCCGGCTTTGCGGCCCGGCTAGGCCGGCCACGCCTTCATGGCAAACGGCGCGCCTCCCGCGCTGCCGCCGATTGTATGCCTGCGCAGGCCGTGCCACAGTTCGGCCTCATTCGCGGCGGGGTTCCTCATGAGCAGCACATCGACCGGCGGATTTTCCGCCGCACCGGGACAGTTTCGCGTCGGCTCGGTGATGAATAAGACCTTCGCCATACTGGGGCGCCAGTTCGGCAAATTCGTCCTGCTGGCCCTTGTGCCGATGATTCCGATCTTCCTGCTGACGCTGGGGGCGCTGTCGTCGAGCGCGCCTTCGCCATCCGGCATCGCCGTTGGCGCGATGCTGACCGGGCTGCTGACCTTCGTGCTCCAGACCGTGGCACAGGCGACGAGCCTCTACGGCGCTTTCCAGGAGATGCGCCAGCAGCCCTTCACCATCGGCGATTCCCTGCGGATCGGGCTCGCCCGTACCGTCCCCGTCATCGGCGTCGGCATCCTGGTCGGCCTTGCGACAGGCCTCGGTATGCTGCTTCTCGTCGTGCCCGGCGTCATTCTCGGCTGCATGCTCTATGTCGCCATTCCCGCCTGCGTCATCGAGAAGCTGGGCGTGACCGCCAGTATGAGCCGCAGCGTCGCGCTGACCAAGGGCTATCGCTGGCAGATCTTCGGGCTCTTCCTGCTCGTTGTGGTGATCTCGCTGGTCGGCATGCTCGTGCTCGCGCGGATCGGCGGCGCCGGCTTCATCGGGCAGACCTTGAGCTTCGCCTGGCAGGTCGTCTCGACCGCCTTCGGCGCCGTGCTCGCGGCCGTGATCTATCACGATCTGCGCATGGCCAAGGAAGGCATCGACCTCGACACGCTGACGAGCGTCTTCGACTGATCGAAACCGGCCGCGCCGCTGCCGGTCCTCACGGGTTGGTCGCGGCGGGCTCGTTCTTGTCGGCGCGGTAGCGGCCGAATTGCTGCTCGCGTTCGAGATGCGCACGCTCGGCCGTGTAGAAGGCCTTGAGGAAGTCGAGCGCTTCGGCCGGCGGAACCTCTTCCGTCCAGCCGATCTTGCGGCGGATCTTGTCGCAGACTTGGCTCTGCATGCTGTGCGTGTCGGGTGAGGGCGGCCGGCGCAGCAATTCTTCCAGCACCTGCAATTCGAAGGCGCCATAGGCGTCGAGCTGCTTACGGCTGAAGACGAAGCGGCTCTGCGCCTCCGCCAGCTCGGCCAGGAGCGCCCGGCGCGGCACCGAGATCACCATGGTCCCGGCGATGAGATCGCCGGCTCGCAGGTGGTCGCGGTTGAAGAAGGGCAGGGCCGAGAGCGCGACCGCCCAGCCGAAATAGCTTGCCGCCGTCCAGAATTCTGCCCCCGCTCCGATCTTCGGCACGGCGAAGAACAGCCCGAGCGGCAGGAAGATCTCGACCTCGCGCGTCAGGTTGCGGGCGACGATCGCGCCGGGCAGCAGCGGTCCGCCGCTCCTGTCGATCACCTTGAGGTTGACGATGCGCTTGCCCGGCGTGGCGCCCTGGCTCTGCAGCTCGAAGTGGATGAAGTAGAGGTTCCGGAGCAGGAAGGACAGGAACAGCACGACTGTGACCGTCACCGAGCCGGTAGCGCCGTGCAGGAACGTCAGGCCGAGCACGAGGAAGAGCAGGACGGTCGCCAGCATCCAGAACAGGAAGTCGATCAGGAAGGCGACGAGCCGCTCGCCATGGTTGGCGATATCGACCTCCAACGCCACCCCCTCCGGCGTAATGATCTCGCGCCGGTTGCGGGTGATGCCGTCGAGCAGACGGTTGATGCGGTCAAGTCGCTGGGCCATGGCGTCCGCGTCTGCCGATCGAGAGGAAATAGGCGGTCCACAGCACGCCGGTCGCGATGCCGATCGCAAGCCGCCAGGGCGTCGAGGCGATGAGCTGGCGCAAGCCGCCCTCGATGATCCCGGCGACGAAGAGCATCAGCACGGCCCCGCCCGCGAGCCCGGCCGCCGCCTTGCCGGCCATGGCGAGGCTGTCGAGGCGGTTGTAGCGGCCCGGGAACAGGATTTTCTCGGCGATGACGAGCCCGCCGGCACCGCACAGGATCAGTGCGCCGATCTCGGTCACGCCATGGATCGAGACCCAGCCGATGAAATCGACGAGCAGGCCGCGATTGTAGTGCAGCGCCAGGAAGGCGCCCAGGATGAGGCCCTGATAGCCGAGCAGGAGAAGCGTCGGCACGCCGCCGAAGACGCCGAGCCCGAAGGTCATGATCCCGATCGTGGCGTTGTGCCGGAACAGGAAGTTGGCGAAGACCACGAAGGAATCGACGAAGCCGGGCCAGGGCGCGAAGATTTCGGTTCGGCGCAACTGCTCGGCCGTGCTCGCCGGCCCGCGCCCGCCGGCCAGCCCTTCGGGAACGAGCAGGCTGAACCAGGCTTCGTCGGGCAACACCATCAGGTAGCCGATGCCGATCCCGGCGGTGATGGCGAGCGCCGCCAGCAGGATATGCCAGCCCGCCCCGCGAACGGCGGCCGGGAAGCCACGCTTCAGGAAGCCACCGAGGGCTTCGAGAATGCCGATGCGCGGGCCGTAGACGACGAAGAAGGCGCGCAGCACCAGCCCTTCGAGATAGAGGATCAGATTGCGGTCGAGCGCGATCGAGCGGGCGACGGAGAGCGAGGAGGCGGCGGTCCGGTAGAGCAGGGGCAGTTCCTGCAATTCGCCGGCGGAGAGGCGCGACAGGCCCTTCTTCTCGACGCGCGAGACGAGTTCGTCGAGCATCCGCCAGGCCGTCTCGCGGTTGCGGCGGAACTCGGCGCTGCGCAGCGTGACGGTTGCGACCGGAGCGGCTGGCGCGGCCATCGGGGAGCCGTTCGGTTCTATAGCAGCCCCCTCTGCTTGATGGTGAGGTAGCGGTTGACCAGGCCGACGGCGAGGCCGCGCGGTGGGATTTCCAGGCAATGCACGCCCATCCGCGCCAGCCGCTCCAGCACGACGGCGCGCTCGCGCTGCAGGTCGCGCGCGACGACCGCCTCGGCGACCGGCCGGAAGCTTGCGGGCTCGGCCTCGACGATATCGGCCAGCAGCGGGTCGCGCAGGGTGACGAAGATCACGGCATGGCGATTGGCCATGCGCTGCAGGCTTTCCAGCAGCAGACCCGCCGTCGTGGTGTCGATGAATTCGGTGAACAGCACGACCAGCGCCCGGCGTTTCAGGCGGGCATTGAGCTCGGCGAGCCCCAGCGTAAAATTCGTTTCCTCGGCCCGGTAGCCGAGCTGGCCCGACGCGTTCTGAAGCCGGGCAAAGGCGCTCCGGCCGGGCGAGGGCTGGAGATATTGCCGGATGCGGGAATCGAAGCCGAACGAGCCGACATGGTCGCCGCTGCGCAGCGCCACCCAGCCCAGCAGCAGGCCGGCATGGATCGCATGGTCGAGCCGCGGCAGGCCGTCGATCGGCTCGGCCATCAGGTAGCCGGTATCGAAGGCGAGCACGATCTGGTGGTTGCGCTCGATCCGGAATTCCTTCGACAGCAGCTTGAGATGCTTGGCCGAGTGCTTCCAGTCGATGAAGCGGTTGTCGAGCCCCTGGACATGGTCGCGCAGCGCCTCGAACTCGGTGCCCTCGCCCCTCTGGCGCTGGACCTTGATGCCGTCCACCGCATCGCGGCTGAAGAACTGCACGGCGGCCGAGGCGATGCCCCGGATATCGGGCACGACGTCGATCGCAAGCGCCAGAGGCCGCCGCTGGCTCCGGCTGGCGAGGCCGAGCGGGCCACGCCAGCGCAGCCAAAGCGCCTCGATGGTGATCCGCCCGCGCCTGAGTGGCCGGATCGGCAATGTGACCGCGCCAACGGTTCCCGGCAGGACATCGAGCCGGGCGGGCTCGGGAGGCGCGACATCGCCGCTTTGCTCTGGCAGGAGCTGGATCGACACTGCCCGCGCGGCGCCCTCGATGGCGGCGCTGACGCTCAATTGCCCCTCGCTGCCGATGTATAGGCGCGGGGGCGCATCGACCGTCAGCGAAAGCCGCGACGGCCGGGCGCAGAGCAGGGCGTCGAGTCCGATCAGGGCCAGCACGAACAGGCCGAGATCGAGCGCGATCGGCCAGAGCGTCTGGTCATGGATCATGAGCCCGATGGCGACCGGCACGGTCGCCCCGAAGAGCAGGACGGCGCGCGGTGTCGGCCTGATCATCGCGGCACGGCGACCTGGTCGATCAGTTCGAGGATCACGTTGTCGGCGACCAACCCGTCGATCTCGGCATTGGGCGCGAGCACGATCCGGTGGCGCAGCAGGGGCAGCGCGATGCCCTTGACGTCGTCGGGGATGACGAAATCGCGCCCCTGCGTCGCGGCCCGCGCCCGGCTGGCCGAGGCCAGCATCGTCGCGGCACGCGGCGAGGCGCCGGTCTCGATCGCCGGATGGCTGCGGGTCGCGCGGATCAGGTCGACGATATAGCCGACCAGCGGCTCGCCGAGGGCGATCCCCCCGACCAGTGCGCGGGCCGCCAGCAGATGCTGTTCCGAGACGACGGAGGCGAGACCAAATTCGGCGAGCTTGGGCATGGCGGCGCGGTGCCCGTGGCGCGCCACGATGGCGAACTCCTCCTCGCGGCTCGGATAGGCGAGGTTGATCTTGAACAGGAAGCGGTCGAGCTGCGCTTCGGGCAGCGGATAGGTGCCTTGCTGCTCGATCGGGTTCTGCGTCGCCACCACCATGAAGGCCTCGCCGAGCGGATGGGTCGTGCCGTCGATGGTGACGTTGCGCTCGTTCATCGCCTGCAGCAGCGCGGCCTGCGTCTTGGGCGGGGTGCGGTTGATCTCGTCGGCGAGCAGGATGTCGGTGAAGATCGGCCCGCGCGTCAGGCTGAAGCTGCTGGTGCGGAAATCGAAGAGATTGGTGCCGAGCAGGTCGCCCGGCATCATGTCCGGCGTGAACTGGATGCGCCCAAAGCGCAGCGAGAGCCCGGTGGCGAAGCTTTGCGCCAGCAGCGTCTTGGCCGTGCCTGGAACGCCTTCGAGCAGGACATGCCCGCCGCAGAGCAGGCTGACGAGCATGAGCTCGACGACCTCGTCCTGGCCGACGACGGCTTTGCGGATTTCGCCGCGAAGCCCTTCAGTGATCGTCGAGACGTCGCGGAGTTCCATGCGGCAGATCCTTGCGCCAGTGATGGAGGGCCTGCGCCGCGGCGAGCAGCGAGGCGAGATTGCGGTGGCCGGCGGCGGGGCTGTCGCCCAACACTGCGATCGGTTTCGGATCGATGCCGCGCGCCTCTGAAGCGCGCGCGAGCCATGCGGTCAGGTCGGCGCCCTCGAGCCCGGCCGGGGCGCGCAAGACCCGCGCGGCGTCCTGAAGCGTCATCGCGATATAGCGTTGCAGGAACGCGGCATGGTGCCCGGCATAGTCGACCAGCGCTGCCGCGTTGCCGATCAGCGCATGCCGGCCGGCATCGAGCCGGCGCGGCGCCGGCAGCGGCGCGCCGAAGCGCCCCATCGCTGCCCAGAGCAGCAGCGCGACCGCAGCCAGGATCTGGACGAGAACGAGATTGAACGGGAATTCGTAGAGGAATTTCAGCAGGTTGGGCGGCGATCTTTTGAAGCCGTGTATGGTCTCGTCGAAGACCAGCGGGCCGCTCCGGCCGTCGAGCAGGGCGGCGACCACGTCGCGCGCGAAGGCGGCATTCGCGCCCTTGCCGATGCCGTGATTCTCGATCGGATCGGGATCGGCCAGCACGAGGGTGCGGCGATTGCCCTGCCGCAATTCGCCGAGCAGGATGCCGTCCGGTGTCGAGATCAGCGGCGTGAGGTTGGAGCCCTTGATCAGCTGGAGCTCGCCCTGGACGGTCGGGTCGGCCGCTGCGATCGTCTTGCGATAGGTGGCCGGCGGCTTGGTCCGGATGATGTCGCCGCCGCTCACCGCCGCGCCGAGCGCTGACTGGACCCGCAAGGCCGGAGCGAGCTCCGCCTTGCCGATCCAGTCCTTCCGCCGCTCCCCCGGTTTCACGGTCCATTTCGGCAGGACGAGCAGAATGCGGCCGGCGGTCGAGAGCTTGTTGCGGTTCTCGTCGCTCGTCAGGCTTCCCGCCGGCTCGGCCAGGATGAGCACGCCGTTCTCGCCGGCCGCCTCCAGCGGCCGATCCTCGGCACGCAGCGTCCGGTACCCGAGGCCACCGAGCAGGTCGTGGAAAGCGAGATGGCCGACGGCGGAGTTGGAAAAGCTGTTGGCGCCGGAAGAGAGGCCGGCCGCCTCACGCCCGCCCATGCCTGTCAGCAGCAGGGAGGCGGCGAAGAGCGTGCAGAGCGCCGCGGCAAGCGCTGCAAGGACGCGCGGCTGGAAGGTCGCAGCGCCCATCAGGCCGTGCCTGCCGCCAGCGAGCGCCTGAGTGTCTCGAATTCCTGCCGGCAGCCGAGATAGTCTTCCCGCCCCGCCGGCCGCCCGCCGAAATAGGTCTGCTCGACCGACTGGACGATCGCGCCGAGCGCGCCGGCCCCGGCCTGCGGAAGGGAGACCTTGCGCAGGATCTCGCGGCTGGTCAGCGAAACCGCGAAGCTTGTGCCGAGCCGCAACCGGATCTCGGCGAGGCTCTTGAGCAGCAGCACATGCATGGCCTCGCCATAGTGCCCCCGGCCCGCGAGATCGTCCGCTTCGAGCTGGGCTTCCTCCATCCGGGCGGAAGGGTTGGAAAAGCCGGACGGCAGCTCACCGGCCTTGATCCGGCGCGAGCGGCTGAAGGCCGGCAGGTTGTCGCGCAGCGACCAGATCGTCACGGCCACGCCGAGAATGACGGTGCCCCAGAGCAGGAGGCGCGCCGTATCGGCCGAGATGTCGAATTTCAGCCAGTCGAGCCAGCTGGCCGCGCGTGGCTGTGGCACCGGCATCTCCGCCTGGATGTCGTGGCGGCGGATGGCCTGCCTGACCATCTCGCCTGCATCGCCGGCGGCCTGCGCCGCGCTGCTCAGCGTGACGGCGCAGAATGCAACGAGCAGGACGGGCAATCGCTTCACAGGCATCGAATCCGCATGCGGCCGAAGGCCACTATGGCGAAGAAATTGGCCGCGCCATAGCCAGAGAATGCGCAGGCGACACTCCGGCAAGCACCGCGGCAGCGTTGACAGAAATAATTAGGAGTCCTAATTGTTTTTCCATGAGCGAACCGACGAACGATATCGTGACGCGGCTGCGCGAGGGCTTCGAGCGGATCGCCCTCGTCCTGCGCGCCGATCTCTGGGCAGCAGCCGGCGAGGCGGGGCTCAATCCGACGCAGGCGCAGGTGCTCGGTTTCCTCGCCGCCCGCCCGCCGGGCGTCCGCCCGAAGGATATCGCCGCCCATCTCGGCGTCTCCGCTGCCAGCGTGACGGACACGCTCAATGCGCTCGACCGCAAGGGCTTGGTCCTGCGTCAGGCCGACCCGGCGGATGCCCGCTCCGTCGCACTGCGTCCGACCGCCGAAGGGTTGCGGATAAACCAGGCGATCGCCACGGCGGCCTCGCAGGTCGCGGCGGCGCTCGTGCAGCTCTCGCCCGCCGAGCAGGCGAACCTGCTGCTGGCGCAGGTGAAGCTGGTCCGCAGCCTCCAGCTCGCGGACGCCATTCCCGTCCAGCGCCTTTGCGTGACCTGCCGCCATTTCCGGCCGAACGCCCACCCTGGCTCGGCCCATCCGCATCATTGCGCCTTCGTGAACGCGGCCATCGGGACGGAGGATCTCCGGCTCGACTGCGGCGAGCATGAACCGGCCGACCCCGCGACTCAGTCTGCCAACTGGGCCGCCTTCGAACAGGGCCGGCCACCCCTCCAGGCACCACCCGCCAGCTGAGAAGGAAGCACACGCATGAACCGATTGGGAACCGCAGGCCTCGGCCTCGCGGCACTGGCCTTGCTCGGCCTGTCGCCGGCCGTCATGGCTCATGAGATCAAGGTGAAGAGCGACGACAAGGTGCTGGCGAGTTTCGACATCGTCGAGACCCGCATCACCACGGAAGCCGGCAAGGCCGTCTTCCGCACCCGTGTCCGTACCGATGCGGGCAAGGTGAAGCCGGCCGCGACCGGCAAGTTCCCGGGCTCGGAGGTCTATGCCTATGTCTGGCCGACCTCGCTCAACTCGGGCGATATCGGCTTCGACACCGGGCAGGGCATCGTCGCCCTGGCCGTGACTTTCCATCCCGATTTCGACGACGGCGCGCGCGGCGCCAAGAACCGCGACGTCTGGCATCCGCACTGGGTCGTGCTCAACGAGGACAAGGTCTGTCCCGGCGGGCTGAAGGTCAAGGACATCCCTGAGGGCGCCAAGCCGAAGCTGCCCGAGACCTGGCCCGGCGTGCCGTTGCTGATCGACAGCCCGGCCTATCCGACCGAGCTCAAGGGCGATGCCGTCGAGGTTCAGGTCCCGCTCGCCAGCATCGGGGCGCTCGCCACCGCGTCCTTCGACGGCGTCACGGCGGGCTTGAGGGTCGACGGCAATCTCCACGCGCCGCTGCTCTGCGTCAGCAATGTCTTCAAGGTCGCATCGGGCAACCTGTCGCTGCCCGGCAAGGTCGTGCCGGCGCGCTAGCCCCGACGTGAAAGGCGGCCCGGCGACTGCCATCGCCGGACCGCCCCGTTTTCCCCTCCAGGCAATGGAGAAGGAAGCCGGATCATCGCACATCTCCGGCGCGCCCGGCCAGTCCCGGCTCCACGCCGTGCCATTCCGTCGCCGCCGGCCCATCGAGATCGAGCCCGAGAAGGCCGAGTGCGCGCAGGGCGATCTGGTCGACGATCGCTGCGATGTCGGCCGGCTTCAGATAGAAGGCCGGGACGGGCGGGGCGATGATCGCGCCATATTCGGTGACCTGCGCCATCGCCCGCAGATGGCCCAGATGCAGCGGGCTTTCCCGCGCCACCAGCACGAGCCGGCGCCGCTCCTTGAGTTGGACGTCGGCGGCGCGCGTCAGGAGGTCGCCGAGCTGGCCATAGGCGATGGCGCAGAGACTGCGCATCGAGCAGGGCGCGACGATCATCCCCGCCGTGCGGAACGAGCCGCTGGCGATGCTCGCGCCGATATCGCGATGGTCGTGGCACTGCGATGCCAGCGCACGGACCCGTGCAGGCGCCTCCGCGTCGATTTCGGCCGCCAGCGTCCGCTCCGCCGCCGGCGAGATCACCAGATGGGTCTCGACTGTGCCGACCTCGGCGAGCCTTTCCAATACCCTGAGCCCGATCGCGGCACCCGAGGCGCCGCTGATCCCGACGATGACACGCTGCGGCCGGTTCATCGCGCAGCCCTGGCCGTCGGCGCTAGCCTCAACGAAGGCCAGAGCGCATCGATCCGGGCCATGACGGCCGGGTCCATCGCCATCGGCCGACCCCATTCCCGTTCGGTCTCGGGCGCAAGCTTGTTGGTGGCGTCGATGCCGAGCTTGCCGCCCAGTCCCGGCTTCGGCGAGGCGAAGTCGAGATAGTCGATCGGCGTGTCGGTCAGCGTGACGAGATCGCGGCTGGCATCGGCCCGCGTCGCGACCGCCCACATCACCTGCGCCCAGTCGCGCGGGTCGATATCATCGTCCACGATGATGACGAGCTTGGTGTAGCTGAACTGCGGCAGCAGCGACCACAGGCCGAGCATGAGGCGCCGCGCCTGGCCGGGATAGCGCTTGGCGATGGCGACGACGGCAATCCGGTAGGAGCAGGCTTCCGGCGGGAGCCAGACGTCGACCACCTCAGGGAACTGCCGTTGCAGCAATGGCAGGAACAGCACGTTGAGCGCCTCGCCGATGCGCGAGGGCTCGTCCGGCGCCCGGCCGGTGAAGGTCGAGAGATAGAGCGGCGCCCGTCGCATCGTCACGGCCGTCACCCGCATCACCGGGAAGGGCTCGACGGAGTTGTAATAGCCGGTGTGGTCGCCATAGGGGCCTTCCGGCGCGGTCTCGTCGGGCGAAACGAAGCCCTCGATCACGATTTCGGCCTCGGCCGGCACCGAAAGCGGGACGCTGACGCAAGGGACGAGCGCAGGCCGCTCGCCGCGCAGCAGCCCGGAGAAGCGCAGCTCCGGCATGGTTTCCGGCAAGGGCAGCACGGCCGAGAGGATCGTCGCGGGATCGGCGCCGATCACCACCGCGACCGGCATCTCGCGGCCGATCCGGCGCCATTGCGCATGATGGCGCGCCCCGCCGCGATGGGCGAGCCAGCGCAGGATGGCGCGGTCGCGCCCGAGCACCTGCATCCGGTAGACGCCGAGATTACTCTCGTCTCCGGGCGCGGGCTCGGGCGGCACGGTCAGGACCAGCGGCCAGGTGATCAGGGGCGCAGGCTCGCCGGGCCAGCAGAGCTGCACCGGCAGTGCCGTCAGGTCGATGTCCTCGCCCCGGAAGATGCGTTCCTGCACCGGTGCCCGCCGGCATTCGCGCGGGCGCATCGAGAGAGCCGCGCGCGCCAGCGGCAGCGCCTGCCAGGCTTCGCTCAATCCGCGCGGCGGCCGCGGCTCGCGCAGTTCGGCGAGCTTGCCGCCGAGTGCGGGCAGCTGCCCCGCCTCGACGCCCAAGCCCCAGGCGACGCGTTCGACCGTGCCGAACAGATTGGTCACGAGCGGCATGGACGAGACCGCCCCGTTTGGCAGCTGCGGGCGCTCGAACAGCAACGCCGGCCCGTTATTGGCAATGACGCGGCGATGAATCTCCGTGACCTCGTGCACGACACTGACCGGCTCGGCGATCCGCCTGAGCTGTCCGTTGGCGTCGAGATGGTCGAGGAAGGCATTGAGGTCGCGGAAACGAGGCAGGTCGCGGATCGGCAAGGGCAGGGGCTCCGGTTGCCGGACCATCGCCCGCTTCAATCGCGGCCGTCTTTGCGCGGGCGCAACGAGCGCAGCGGCTGCCGGCCTAGTCTCAAGGCCGGAGGTGAGCGATGCCGGAGCCGGAGACGACAGGATTGCGGGTGATGCCGCCGCGATTGCCGCCATGGCTGTCGCGAGCGGTCGCGCCCCTACCGTTGGCGCCCTTGCAGCCGGCACTGGCGCTGATGCTCGCCCGCATCGGCCGCGCCCATCCCGATCTCTATGACCGCCTCGGCGAACACGCCGAGAAGCGCTTCGGCATCGATCCCACCGATCTGCCCTTCGCCTTCGTGCTGGAACCGCGACCGGGCCGGCCGCAGGCGCGCGCCGTCCGCGCCTTGCCGGAAGGGCTCGATGCCAGCATCCGCGGCCCGCTCGCCGGCCTGATCGGCATGGCCGAAGGCACGCTCGACGGCGACGCCCTGTTCTTCTCGCGCGTGCTCTGGGTGGAAGGCGACGTCGCGGCCTCGCTCGCCCTGCGCAACGCCATCGACGACGCCCGCATCGATTTCGGCAAGCTCCTGCTCGGCGGTTTCGGGCCGCTCGGCGCGCGTCTTGCCGATGTCGTGCGCGAGCGGATGCGGGCGCTGCCCGTCGCGGGAGGCTCTTCGTGGAACTGATCTGCCCGGCCGGCACGCCGGCAAGCCTCGAGGCGGCTGTCGAGGCCGGAGCCGACGCGGTCTATTGCGGCTTCCGCGACGAGACCAACGCACGTAACTTCCCCGGCCTCAATTTCTCGCGCGAGGAACTGAATAAGGGCATCGCCTTCGCCCATCGCCACGGCGTCAAGGTGCTGGTCGCGATCAACACCTTCGCGCGCGCCGGCTCCTTCGGACTCTGGCAGGCGGCGATCGACGATGCTGTCGCGGCCGGGGCGGATGCCCTGATCCTGGCCGATCTCGCGACGCTCGATTATGCCGCGCGCCGTCATCCGGCGCAGCGGCTGCATGTCTCGGTCCAGGCCGGGGCCGCCAATCCCGACGCGATCCGCTTCTATGCCGAGAGCTTCGGCGCCCGGCGCGTCGTGCTGCCGCGTGTGCTCAGCGTGCCCGAGATCGCTGCGATCGTCCGCGAAAGCGCTGTCGAGACCGAGGTTTTCGTCTTCGGCGGCCTCTGCGTGATGGAGGAGGGGCGCTGCTCGCTTTCGTCCTATGCCACCGGCCAGTCGCCGAACATGAACGGCGTCTGCTCGCCGGCGAGCCATGTCGCCTATGCCGAGCGCGAAGGGCAGATCGTCTCGACGCTCGGCGGCTTCACCATCAACAGTTTCGGCAAGGACGAGCCCGCGGGCTACCCGACCCTGTGCAAGGGCCGCTTCACCACGCCGAAAAGCTCCGGCTACATCTTCGAGGAGCCCGTCAGCCTTGACGCGGCGGCAATGCTGCCGGCGCTCCGCGAGGCCGGGGTCACCGCGCTCAAGATCGAAGGACGCCAGCGCGGCCGCGCCTATATCGCCGGCGTCGTCCGCTCCTTCCGCGGCATTCTTGCCGCGCTCGACGAGGGACGCCGGGCGCCGGCTCCCGGCCTCGCCGCCATGGCGGAGGGGCAGGCGAGCACGGTCGGCGCCTATCGCAAGGGCTGGCGCTAAGGGATTGACGACGATGCAACTCACCCTCGGCCCCGTGCTCTATCATTGGCAGCCGGAGCACTGGCGCGACTTCTATTTCCGGATTGCCGACGAGGCGCCGGTCGACACGGTGGTGGTCGGCGAGGCCGTCTGCTCCAAGCGCACGCCCTTCAAGCAGGATCACATTCCGGCCGTGGTCGAGCGGCTGGAAGCTGCGGGCAAGCGGGTGCTGCATGCCTCGCTGATCCTGGTCTCGCTGCCACGCGAACGGCGCCAGACCCGCGAGCTGATGCAGGCCGCCGAGGCCGAGGTCGAGATCAACGACCTGACTTGCCTCGCCTCGCTCGGCGAAAGGCCCTTCGCCGTCGGTCCCTTCGTCAACGTCTATAACGAGGCGGCAGCCGGCTTCCTGGCCGCGCGCGGCGCCAGCCGCATCTGCCTCCCGCCGGAACTCCCGTTGCCGGCCGTCGCGTCCATCGCCGCGGCGCTGCCGCAGGTCGCCATCGAGGTCTTCGCCTTCGGCAAGGTGCCGCTGGCGATCTCGGCGCGCTGCTACCATGCCCGCGCCCACAAGCTCACCAAGGACAATTGCCGCTTCGTCTGCGAGCAGGACCCGGACGGCATGCCGGTCGCCACGCTGGACGGCGCCGGCTTTCTCTCCATCAACGGCGTGCAGACCCTCTCGCATGGTGCGGCCTGCCTGCTCGGAGACATCCCGGCCTTGCGCGAGGCCGGCGTCGCCGCGCTCCGGCTCTCGCCGCAGGACTGTGACATGGTCGCGGTCGCCAGGTTGTTCCGCGAGGTCGTCGACGGCCGGCTCGACGCGGGTGAGGCCGAGCATCGCCTCGGCGCGCTCTATCCGGACGTGCCTTTGGCCAACGGCTTCCTGCATGCGGCACCCGGCCATGTCCATGTCCGGGCTGGCGTCTGAGGCACAGCTTAGACCTCACAGGGGAGGCGGAGATGGGCGGCAGCTATGACGAGGCCTCGCAGCACGAACCCGGCCGGACCACGCCGGCGAGCGACCTGATCGTCCGGTTGCGGCGCGTATTGCAGCCGGAGGGGCTCGATTGCGCCTGCCGCGAGACGCTGGACGGCGCTCTCGACCGCTTCGACCAGCTCGAGCGCCGGCGCGAGGCGCGGCGCCGCCTCACCGATGCGCGCGACCACAAGATCCGGATCGAGGCGCTCCTGTCCTTCCTCTCCGATCTCGACACTCTGACCGAGGCCGAGACTGACCGCAGCGTCTTCGACGAGATGGCGCTGCTTCTCGTCGAGATCGCCCGCAGTGCCGAGGCCGGAGCGGCGGCTTTGCGCGCGATGTAGCGGGTCGGTTAGCCGCGTTCGGCGGCCTTCGACTGGTGCTGCCGCGCGATCAGGTTGAGCGCGTTCAGCGTCACCTGCGCCGCGAGCAGCGCCGACATGCCGCCGACATCATGCGGCGGGCTGACCGTGTTGATGTTGACGCCCACCAGATTGAGCCCGGCGCAGGCTTCCAGCACCGCGAGGCCCTCGCGCGAGGTCGCCCCGCCCCAGGTCGGCGTGCAGACGCCTGGCGCGACCGAGGGGTCGAAGAAATCCATGTCGTAGGAGAGATAGACCGGCCGGTCGCCGATATGGGCGCGGACTTCGGCGAAGACCTTGGCGATGCCGCGCTCCAGCAATTCGGCGAGCGGAATCACGTTGTAGCCGAGGCTCCGCCCGTATTCGCCGACGCCGGGCAGCATCGTCGTGCCGCGCATGCCGATCTGGTAGGAGCGGGTGGCATCGACGAGCCCTTCCTCGGCGGCGCGCCCGAAGGCGGTCGCGGTATTGTAGCCCTCGATCGGGTAGGCGTCGGTATGGGCGTCGATATGGATGGTGACGAGATCGGGATAGACCCGGTGCAGCGCCCGCATCTCCGGCAGCGCGATCGCCCCGTCGCCGCCGAGCGTCACAGCGACGGCGCGCGTCTCGGCGATGGCGCCGACGGCCGCCTCGATCGCGACATAGGAGGCTTCGAGATCGCCGGGGCTGACCTTGGCATCGCCGACATCGACGACGCCGAGCGCCTCCAGCGGGTTGATGCCGTTGACGAAGTCGAAGGCGCGCAGCAGCAGCGACTGCTCCCGGATCGAGGACGGCCCGAGCCGCGAGCCGACGCGCTGCGGATGCGTGCCGCAATCGAAGGGCAGGCCGAGGACCACGGCCTTGGCGTCGCCGATCTCGGTGCGGTGCGGGACGCCCATGAAGGTCTGGGCGAGCGAAAACGGCGCCGTTGTCATCGATAGTCCTGTGTCTTGGTCGCAGAGGCGGGAACGGGCGGCGCGTTGCCGCCCGTCGGGATCGGGTTCAGGACGCGATCGCGTCCATGTAGCGGGCGAGGATCGTGGCGTAGTGCTGCGCATACCACTCGTTGTCGACGGCGACCTGGCGCGCGAAATTCTCCGGCGAGCCGCAGTCCAGCGCCTTCATCTCGGCCGGCACCAGCGCCGCGGCGGCGGGGTTCACCGGCCCGTTGCCGACGCGCTTGAACAGTTCGATCTGGCTCTTCGGGTCCTGTGCCGAGGCGATGAAATTCCAGGCGCCGGCCTTGGCCGGGTTGCCCTTCGGCACGATCCAGGCGCCGGGGAAGAGGATGCCGTCCTCGAAGGTGAACTTGATGTGGTCGCCGACCTCCTTGGCGAGCAGCATCGAGCGCGTGTGCCAGAGATTGCCCATCACGACCTCCTGGTTGCGGAAGAGCTGCTGGCTTTCCGCGCCGGTGGTCCAGAAGATCGTGTGCGGCTTGATCTCCTTGATCTTGGCCAGCGCCCGGTCGACATCGATCGGGTAGATCTTGTCGCGGCTGACGCCGTCGGCGAGCAGCGCCGCCTCCAGCATGCCCTCGATATTGTTGCGCAGCGTGCGCTTGCCGGGGAATTCCTTGACGTTCCAGAAGTCCTTCCAGTTCTTCGGCGCCGGTCCCTTCAGGGCCTTGGCGTCATAGGTCAGGACGAAGGAATAGAGATAGGCGCCGACGCCCCAGTCCGAGCGATGCGCGGCGCGGACCTTGTCCTGCGATACGATCGACCAGTCGACTTTCTCCAGCAGGTTCTGGCGGCCGAGTTCGATCGAGGCCGGCACTGTGCGGTCGCAGACGTCCCAAGTGACGGCGCCGCTCTCGACCATCGCCTTGATCTTGCCGGAGCTCGGCCCCGAGCCGTTGATCAGCGCCTTCGCGCCGGGATTGGCCGCGTTGAAGGGCTGGGCCCAGATCGCGTCATAGGCCGGCACGGCATCGCCGCCCCAGTTCACGACGACGATCTCGCTGCTTTGCGCATGGGCCGGCGTCAGCCGCAGGCCGGCCGGGATCGCCCCCAGCATGGCCAGCGCCTGCAGGAAGCGGCGGCGATGCACGCGCTTGCCTTCGGTCTCCCGGCGCAGGATCGCCAGGCAGTCGTCACGGAATTCCTGATGCTCTCTGGTCATGCTGGTCTCCCCTCTGTTGTCAGGCTTTTGCGGAGGTGCTGCGCAGCGTCGAGATCGCGACGGCGGCGAAGGTCAGGACGATCATCACCGTGCCGAGCGCGGCGATGGCGGGGTCGATATTGTCGGCGAGCCCTTCCCAGATCCGGCGGGGCAGGGTGGTCACCGCCCGGCTGGTGACGAAGAGCGCGACGATGGTCTCGTCCCAGGAGGTGATGAAGGCGAAGGCCGCGCCGGCGACGATGCCGGCCTTGATCTGCGGCAGCACGACCCAGCCCATCGCCTGCCGCGGATTGGCGCCGAGGCTGCGCGCCGCCTGCTCCAGCCGTGGATCGACATTGGCCAGCGTGCCGGCGACGGTGAGAACGACGAAGGGCAGCCCCTTCATCGCGTGGATCAGGATCAGGCCGAGATAGGTGTCGAGCAGCCCGAGCGTGGCCCAGGCGCGGTAGAAGGCGACGGCATGCACGATCGGCGGCACGATGATCGGCGCCAGCAGCAGCAGGCGCAGGCGCTTTGCGAGCGGCGCGCCGAGACGCCAGGCCCCGACCGCGAAGGCGACGCCGAGCACGGTCGCCAGCACCGTCGCGCCGATACCGACGGCGAGGCTGTCGACGATGCTCTTCGTCCAGCGGCCATCGGTTACGAGGCTGTTGTAATGGCGAAACGAGATCGAGCTCGTCGGCAGCGAGAGATAGCGCTCCGGCGTCAGCGAGATCGGGATGATGACGAGGATCGGCAGCAGCAGGAACGAGGCCGCGAGCCAGGCGACGATCCGGTTGAGCGAGGGTGCATTGCGTGTCGAGGGGACGCTGAGCGCTGCCATGGCTATTTCCTCAGCGCCTGTTCGACGTCCATGAAGCGGCTGAGCCACATCACGAGCAGGAGCACGGCGCCGAGCAGTACCGTCGCCAGCATCGCCGCCAGCCCCCAGCGCAGGGTCTCGGAGATCTGCACGCTGATGAACTCGGCGACCATGATCGTGCGCCCGCCGCCGAGGATCGCCGGGGTGATGTAGAAGCCGAGCGAGAAGATCATCACGATCACGCCCGCGCCGATCAGGCCGGGCAGGCTCAGCGGCAGGAAGACCCAGCGGAAGGCCTGTCCCGGCGTTGCGCCCAGCGCGCGTGCCGCCGGCACCAGCCGGTCGTCGATGCCGCGCAGGCTCGTATAGAGCGGCAGGATCGCATAGGGCAGCATGTAGTGGGTCATGCCGATGATCACGCCGAGCTCGTTGCGCACGAGGCTGAGCGGGCTCTCGATCAGCCCGGTCGAGAGTAGGATCGAATTGACCAGCCCCTTCGACTGCAACAGCGCGACCCAGGCGAAGGCGCGGATGAGGGCGCTGATCCAGAAGCTCGCCACGACGATGCCGAGCAGGATCTGGCGCTCGCGCGGCCCGCATTGCAGCAGGGCATAGGCGACGACATAGCCGATCCCCAGCGCCAGAACCGTGGTGATCGCCCCGATCCTGAGCGTCGTCCAGAGCACGCGCTGCACGGCGCCGTTGTTGACCAGTTCGGCATAGTTGGTGAGGCCGGGCTTCGGCACGGTGAAGCTCAGCACCAGCACATTCAGCACCGGCACGAGGTAGAACAGCGCCAGGAAGACGCAAGGCGCCAGCAGCATCAGCCAGTAGAGCCGCTCGCTTCCGCCGGTGCTGGTGGCGGCAGCCGCACTCACGGCGAGGCCTCGTTGCCGCGCACGAGGATCGCGGCATCCGGCGCCCAGGAGGCGACGATCTCCTCGCCCTCCGTGAAACTGCGCTGCCCGGCCGGAACCGTCGCCAGAAGCGTCTCGCCATCTGCCAGCCTGACCTCGACCTCGATCGAGGAGCCGAGATAGGTGATGTCGCCGACACGGCCGCTCACCGAACAGGAAGCGGCCTCGGCGCCGGTCGCCGGCGCCGCCAGCCTGATCTTCTCCGGCCGGAGCGCGGCGACGGCCGCCTGTCCTGCCTGTGCCGTGATGCCGTTCCCGTTCGCCGTCGCGGCGAAGCCGGGCATATGGATTTCGACCTGCCCGCCACTGGCCGACGCGACCTTGCCGCGCAGGAAATTGCTCTTGCCGAGGAAGCCGGCGACGAACTCGGTGGCCGGCCGCTCGTAAAGCTCTGTCGGCGGGGCGATCTGGAGGATACGGCCGCGATCGAGGATGACGATGCGGTCCGACATCGTCAGCGCCTCCTCCTGATCATGCGTGACATAGATGAAGGTCGAGCCGACCTCGCGATGGATCGATCGGAACTCGGTCTGGAACTCCTTGCGCAGCGCCTTGTCGAGCGCACTCAGCGGCTCGTCGAGCAGCAGCAGTTCCGGCGAAAAGACGAGCGAGCGGGCGAGCGCCACGCGCTGCTGCTGCCCGCCCGACAACTGGCGGGGATAGCGATGGGCGAAGGCCTGGAGCTTGGCCATCTCCAGCGCGGCCATGATCTTCGGCCGGGCGGCGTCGCCGGTGATGCCGCGCGCCCTCAACGGAAAGGCGACGTTGTCGTAGACGGTCAGATGCGGGAACAGCGCATAGCCCTGGAAGACCACGCCGAAATTGCGCCGCTCCGGCGGCAGCGCGGTCACGTCGCGACCGTCGAGCAACATGCGCCCGCTGCTCGGCGCGACGAAGCCGGCGATGCTCATCAGGATCGTCGTCTTGCCCGAGCCGGAAGGGCCGAGCAGCGTGATGAACTCGCCGGCCTTGATCGTCAGATCGGTCGGTTCGAGCGCGACGAAATCGCCGTAGCGCTTTTCGACCTTGTCGAGGACAAGCGAGTCTTTCACCGATGCGGTCCCATTCCCCATGCCGTTCAGGCTTGGCTCCATGGTCCCGTTTTCGTGGCTTACGTCAAAAACGAAATGGGCTAAAAGGTATAAATCTGCATTATAACTTGACGGCGGGGCGAGCTTGCACACGCGGCATCTGGAAGCCTTTCGCGCCGTCATCGAGACCGGCTCGATGAGCGCTGCGGCGACCCTGCTGGCGAAGTCGCAGCCGGCGATCAGCAACCTGATCACGCGGCTGGAGGACGAGCTCGGCGTCTCGCTGTTTGAGCGCAAGAAGGGCAGGCTACAGGTCACGCCCGAGGCGACGCTGTTCTACGAGGAGGCGCGGCGCACGCTCGGCGTGCTCGAGCGCACCCGGCAGGTCGCACGCGATCTCAAGGGCCTGCGCTCCGGAACGCTGTCGCTGGCGAGCCAGCCTGGCCTCGCGACTTATGCCTTGCCGCCGATCATCGCCCGATTGTTGACGCGCTGGCCGGACGGCACAGTGCGCTTCATCACCCGCTCATCGCCGACCGTGCGCGATCTCGGCCGCATCGAGGCCTTCGATATCGGCTTCGCCGAGCATCCGATCGAAAGCCCGGCCTCGGTCATCGAGACCATCGAGGTGCCTTGCGTCTGCATGCTGCCGGCCGATCATCCGCTGGCCGCCGAGCCGGTCATCACGCCGGCCCATCTCGACGATGCGCCCTTCATCTCGCTCTACGCGGATCACTTCCTGCACGAGGCGATCGAGCGCGCCTTCGCCGAGCAATCGGCGCGGCTGCGCATGGCCGTGCATGTCGAGTTCTTCGGGACGGCCTGCGCACTGGTGATGGAGGGCGTCGGCGTGACCATCGTCGACGTCGTCACCAGCCTGCATTTCCAAAAGGTCGGGCTGGTGGCGCGGCCCTTCGCGCCGCGCCTGTCCTATCGCTATGCGATGTTCCAGCCGGCGCCGCGTCCGCTCTCGCGCATCGCCCGCGAATTCGTCGAGTCCTTCCGCGAGCACAATGCCGCGTTGATCCGCGAGCACAGCCCCTACCGGGATTGAAGCCGGCGAGGGTGTCCTCGCCGGCTTCCGATGATCAATTCAGGCTGGCGCGCTTCATGAACGCGCCGGCCTTCATGATCAGGGGCATATGCCGGCCCTGGCGGGTCAAGAGCGAGAGGTCCTTCAGCGGGTCGCCGTCGACGACGATGAGGTCGGCATGGGCGCCGGCCGCGACGGTGCCGATCAGGCCTTCCATCTTGAGGAGCTTCGCCGCGACATGGGTCGCCGAGGCGATGACCTCATGCGCGGGCAGGGCGCGGCCGCGGATCACGAACTCCTCGGACTGGTACTTGTGCATCTCGCCGAGCAGGTCGCTGCCATAGGCCATGGTCAGGCCGGCCTTCTTCATGATCGCGAGCGATTCCATGCCGGCCGAGCGCACGACATCGACCTTCGCGACCGAATCCGGCGGGAAGCCGAGCTTCGGCCCGTCCGAGACGAGCTTGTCATAGGTCACCAGCGTCGGCACCGCGACGGCGCCCTTCGAGGCGGCGAGCTTCGCCGTCTCGGCCTTGATCAGGTTGCAATGCTCCAGCGAGTGCACGCCGGCCTCGACGCAGCGGCGGATGGCGTCATCCGTATAGACATGGGCCGAGACATAGGTGCCGGCCATCCGGGCTTCCTCGACCACGGCCTCCAGCTCGCTCACCGAGAAGCCGAGGAAGTGGATCGGGTCGGTCGGCGAGGCGCAGCCGCCATTGGCCATGATCTTGATGAAATCGGCGCCGCCCTTCAGCTCCTCGCGCGCGGCGCGGCGTACCTGGTCGACGCCGTCGCAGATACGGCCGAGGGCGCCGAGCCGATGGCGCTCGATCACGCTCGGGCGGTCGTCATAGCGGCCGCGGAAATCGGCATGGCCGCCGGTCTGGCTCAGCGCCTTGCCGGAGATGACGAGGCGCGGCGTCGGGAAATCGCCTTCCTCGGTCGCCTGTTTCAGGCCGAAATCGGCGCCGCCGACATCGCGCACCGTGGTGAAGCCGCGCATCAGCATCGCCCGCATGATCCCGAAGGAGCGGGCGGTGACCAGCGAATCCGGCAGGCGCGCATTCGCGCCGAGATCGGCGACGCCGGCCACGACATGGACATGGGCGTCGATCAGGCCGGGCATCAAGGTCTTGCCCTTGAGGTCGACGACCTTGGCCTTGGCCGAGGTCACGGATTTGCCGACCTCGCGGATGGTGCCGCCCTCGACGAGGACGCTGACGGGTGCGCCGGCCTCCGGCGCCGAGCCGTCGACGATGCGGGCATTGGTGAAGAGGGTGGAAGCCACGGGCTTGTTCCTTCAGGCAGGGTGCGTCGGGGAAACGGGATCAGGCGGCCTTGTTGGCGGCACGCGCGGCGAGGAAGGCGGGCACCAGCAGCGGCGCCAGCCGCTCGACCGGCGCGACATGCTCCTCGCGATAATGATGCTCAGGGGCGAGCAGGTTGATCGTGCCGACGACCTTGCCGTCATAGATCGCGGGGATGTTGATGACGGAGCCCAGCCCCATGCTCTCGATCAGCTCGTGGTCGAAAAAGGCCCAGCGGATACCGGCCTTGTCCTTGCCGAGATAGGGTTGGCGGCCGTCCAGCACATGCTTGCCCCAGGGCGTCGGGCCCATCGTCTTGCGGCCGGAGATTGGGTACTCGGTCGGCCGGTTGGAATAGATGCGCGCGACCTCCTGCCCGTCGACATAGAGCAGCGTGAACAGCTCGTGGCCGACGAGGCGGCGGGTGATGTCCTCAAAGGCCTTGAACACCGTGTCGGGCTGGCCGGGCTCCTTAATGAGGGTGGAGAGGGTGGCGAGATCGTCGGACATGGGCAGGCCTTCGGTTTAAGCAGCGGTCGGAGGGACCGGCGCCTTCGGGATGCGCTCGGGCAGGATGCCCTGCGGCTTGAGATGCAGGACGAGGATGAGGGCGATGCCGATCAGCATCTCGCGCAGGGCCGCGAGCTGGACCGGCTGCAGACCCGGCACCCATTCGGTGACGAAGCGCGTCGCCTCAAGGAAGATCACGACGAGATAGGCGCCGAGCACGGCCCCGCTCGGCCGTCCGACGCCGCCGGCCGTGACGGCAAGGAAGATGTAGATCGTGATCAGCGGCTGGAAATGGTCGGGCGAGACATAGGACTGGAAATGCGCGTAGAGCGCGCCCGCCAGTGCCGCGATTGCGGCGGAAAGCGCGAAGGCCTGGAGCTTGAAGCGCAGCACCGGCTTGCCGGCAAAGGCGGCGAGTTGCTGGTCCTCGCGGATTGCCTTCAAGGCGCGGCCATAAGGCGAGGCATCGAGCCGGCGCAGCAGCGCCCAGACAACCACCAGCACCAGCGTGGCAAGGCCGAGATAGAAATACGCGAAGTTCTGTGTGCCGAGTTCGGCCTTGAGCGGCGCTTTGATGCCGGAGATTCCGTCGGAACCGTTGGTCAGCCAGCGCTCGTTGAGCGCGACGAGGCGGATGACCTCGGCGAAGCCGAGCGTGACGATGGCGAGGTAGTCGTCGCGCAGGCGCAAGGTCGCGAAGGTGACGACGAGGCCGACCGCGGCGCCGACGAGGAGCGCAGCCCCCCAGCCGATCAGCACGGGCGCGCCGGCGCCTGTCGCCAAGGCCGAGGCATAGGCGCCGACCGCGAAGAATCCGGCAAGGCCGAGATTGACGAGGCCGGCGCTGCCCCAGATCAGGTTGAGGCTCAGCGCGAGCAGGCCGTAGATCGCGCAGAGCGTCAGGGTGAAGATCAGATAGGACAGCATCAGGCGGCCCTTTCCCCGAGGAGGCCGCGCGGCCGGAAGGTGAGCATCAGCAGGATCGCGACGAAGCCGACGCCGGTGCGATAGGTCGCGGGCACGACGAGCAGTGCGAGCTCTTCGGCGATACCGAGCATCAGCGCGCCTGCGACCGCGCCGGGAATCGAGCCGAGCCCGCCGAGAACGGCGGCGGCGAAGACCGAGAGCAGCACGCGGTAGCCGGTCAGCGGGTCGATCGAGGTGTCCAGACCGATCAGCACGCCGCCGACGCCGGTCAGCCCTGCGCCGAGGAAGAGCGTGACGATTGCGATCCTGGCAGGGTCGATGCCCTTGAGCCGGGCGAGGTCGGGATTGTCGGCGACGGCGCGCATTGCCTTGCCGAAGCGGGTATAGCGCAGGAACAGAAACATCGCCGCCATGATCACGATGGCGAGCAGCAGGCTCTGGAGCTGCTGCGGGCCGATGCGCAGGTCGCCGAAGCGCATGTCGCGCGCGATCGGCAGGTCGTAGCCGCGCATCTCGTTGCCGAAGATGAAGCGGACGATGTTCTCCAGCACGAGATTGAGCGCGATCGAGGCGATGGCCACGATCAGCGCGCCGTTGCTGCGCAGGCGCTTCAGCGAGGTCTCTTCCGCAACGACGCCGACGAAGCCCGTCACCGCGAAGGCGACGAGGAGCGCGGCCGGCACCGGCAGCCCCATCGCGACATTTGCCCACCAGGCGGCGAAGGCGCCTATGGTGGCATAGGCCGCGATGGCGAAGTTCGGATAGCGCAGCACCGCGAAGATGGCGGAGAAGCCGATGGCCGGGACGGCGATCAGCGTCCCGGTCATCACCCCGTTGACGAGCGCCTGCAACAACTGGCTCACGCGATCTTCACCAGCGCCAGCTTGCCGCCCTGGACCTGCTCGTAGCGGAACTGGCAGTCGGCGATGTCGCCGGTCTCGGTGAAGTCGCAGGGGCCGCTGGCGCCGTCATAATCGACCGGCTGCTTGGCGGCGATCGCCTTGAGCCCGTCGATGGCATTGTCGACCTTGGCGCCGCCCGGCGCCTGGCTGATCTTGCGGACCGCATCCTTGATCGCGGTGCCGGAGCTGTCGCCGGCCATGGCGATCGCCATCAGGATCAGGTTGATCTGGTCGTAGACCTGGGTGGTGTAGGGATCGGGCGAGGCGACGCCGATCATCTTGACCAGCCGCGCATAGGCCTTCGAGCCCTCGGCCGGCGACGGCGCGATGGTGAAGGTCTTGTCGACGACCTCGGCCGGCACACTCTCGACCAGCTTCTGGTTGACCGCGTAGCCGAAGGCGACCTTCAACCCGCCATAGCCGGCGCGGTAGGCATCCTTCAGCATCACCGCTGTGTCGGGGGTGTAGCCGCCGAAGATGATCGCATCGGGCTTGAAGCGCAGAACCTCGTCGATCTCGCTGCGATAGGCCGGCTTCTTGTCGTCATAGATCAGCGAGCCGGTCTCGCCGCCGGCCTTCTTCACGGCCTCGGTGATGTTGTCGAACTGGCTCTTGGCGAAAGGCGTCTGCGGCGAGAGGAAGAAGACGCGCTTGGCCTTCTCGGCGATGCAGAACTCGCCGAACTTGCGGCCCTGGAGGGTCGTGTTCGGCTGGGTGCGGATCAGGTAGCCCTGATGCGGGAGCTGCGTGATCGAGTCGGCGCCCGAGACGGTCGCGAGGAAGGTCTTCGATTCCCAGCAGAGCGGCGCGACGGCGGTGGTGACCGAGGAGGCCCAGGTGCCGAGGATGGCGGAGACCTTGTCGACGTCGATCAGCTTGCGGGCGGCGCGTACGCCGGCCTCAGGATTGGTCTGGTCGTCTTCCGAGATCAGCTCGACCTTCCGGCCGAGCACGCCGCCGGCGGCATTGACCTCGTCGATCACGGCCTTGACCGCCTTGACCATGACCGGGCCATAGGGGCCGCCGGCACCGGTGAGCGGCGTCAGCGTGCCGATCTTGATCGGCGCGCCCTGGGCGAGCGCGCGGCCGGGCAGGGCGGAGAGGCCGGCAAGCGCGGCGGCACCTGCCAGAAGCGTGCGGCGGTCGGTCGTGAACGCGGTCATGATGTTCCCCTGTTGCCTTGTTGGTTTGCTGTCGTGTCGGCGTCGTCCTAGCCGCCCAAGAAGAGGCGGCGGATTTCGGGATCGGTGGCGAGCGCAGGTCCGGCGCCCTCGCGGCTGTTGCGGCCGGAGACCAGCACATAGCCGCGTGTCGAGATCTGCAGCGCTTCGAGCGCGTGCTGCTCGACCATCAGGATCGGCAGGCCGCCCTTGTTGAGCGCGACGATGGCGTCGAACAATTCGTCGGCCGCCTTGGGCGAAAGCCCGGCCGTCGGCTCGTCGAGCAGGAGCAGGGCAGGGGCGTTCATCAACCCCATCGCCATGGCGAGGATCTGGCGCTGGCCCCCCGACAGCGTGCGGGCCAGCGCCTTGCGCTTTTCCGCCAGCATCGGATAGCGTGCGTACATCTGCTCGCTGCGCTCCCCGACCTTGCCGGGTTCCTGGAAGCCGCTGATCTCGAGGTTTTCCGCGACCGTCATCGCGCCGAAGATATTGCGCTCCTGCGGCACGAAGCCGATGCCGGCTTTGGCCCGGCCGAGCGCATTCTCGCGGGTGACGTCGCCGCCCTTCAGCTTGATCGTACCGTCGCGCGCTTGGACCAGCCCCGCGATGGTCTTGAGCAGCGTCGACTTGCCGGCGCCGTTCGGGCCGATGATCGAGACGATCTCGCCCGGCGCGACCTTCAAGGAGGTGCCCTTCAGGATCTGTTCGGCCGCGCCATAGCCGGCGACGACGCCGTCGACGGCAAGCAATTCGCCCTGTGCCGCGCTCAATGACGCCTCCCGAGATAGGCTTCCTGCACGCGGGTGTCGGCGGCGACCTCGTCGAACGACCCTTGCGTCAGCGTCTTGCCCTCGGCCATGACGATGACGGGCGCGCAGAGCTTCTTGATCAGCCCCATATCGTGTTCGATCAGGCAGATCGTCAGCCCGTCGCGGTTGAGCCCAACGAGATGCTCGGCGATCTGTTCGGTCAGGCTTGGATTGACGCCGGCCATCGGCTCGTCGAGCAGCAGCAGCTTCGGCTCGGCCATCAGGGCGCGACCGATCTCGACCAGCTTCTTCTGGCCGCCGGAGAGCGCGGTGACGGGATTGTCGAGCACATGGTCGAGCTTCAGCCGGCGGGCGATGCCGAAGGCGCGCTCGGACAGTGCGGCCTCTCGCCGCTTCGCCCCGCTTGTGCCGATTAGCCCGGCCAGCAGACCCTCGCCCGGCTGGTCGGCGCCATAGAGCATCAGGTGCTGGAAGACGCTGAGCTTGGGAAAGCCGCGCGCGAGCTGGAAGGAACGGACGAGCCCCGCCGCGACGAGCTTCTCCGGCGGCATCCCGGCCGTCTCGGTCGTACCGAGCCTGACGGAGCCGGCTTGCGGCCGATAAAGCCCGGAGACCGCGTTGAACAGGGTCGACTTGCCGGCGCCGTTCGGCCCGATCAGGCCGGTGAAGGAGCCTTGCGGTACCGCGAAATCGACGCCGCGCAGCACCTGGACGCCGTAGAAGCCGAGCTTCAGCCCCTGGATGGTCAGTGCTGCCGTCATGCCGTCGCCGTCTTGCGCCGGCCGGCGAGGGCGGCCGCTGGTTTCATCGGGAAATGCTGCCTGACCTGCTGCTTCCAGAAACTGAGCAGGCCCTCGTAATAGGCCGGGTCGTTGGGGCGCAGCACGGTCTGGCTGATCATGCCGCGGACCAGGCACATCGTCGCGTTCATCACGGTGCGGGTATGGTCCGGGTCGGTGCCGGCGCGGGCGGCGAGCGCGGTCCAGACCGCATCGAGTCCGGCATGGAATTCCTTGACCGTGGGGATGAGATCGGCACGGAAGGCCGGGTTGTGGCGCGCTTCCGGCAGGTATTCCATCGTCACATAGAACAGCCGGTCGTCCATCATCTGCCAGGCGTAGTCGACGATCTCGTCGCTGGAGCCGCCGCGCGCCATGAAATCCTCGGCGAAACGGTGCAGGCCGCGCGCCGCCTTGCCCAGCAGGTCGGCGATAGAGGCGCTGATGATCGCCTCGCGCCCGGCGAAGTGATGGGTCAGCGCGCCCCTCGAGACCCCCGCAAGTCGGGCGATCTCGGGCGTGGTGGTGCGGGCAAGCCCCTGATCGTGCAGCAGGTCGATGGTCGCGTTCATCAGCCGCGCGGAGGTCTCCGCGCTGCGCTCCTTCTGCGATCGCCGCTTGCCGGTGCTGCTCATCCCGATCTCGTTTTCCTTGATGATGGGGAAACGGTGCGACTCCACTTACAAACAGTCAAGCCTGTTTTTTGAGGCGCAAGAGGGTGTTCTGAAGGCAGGCGCTAACGAAAGGCGCGGGTCATCCCGGACGCAGCGAAGCGGAGAACCGGGATCCATGCCCGAACCTTTATCGGAAGCGCTCCGGAATGGATCCCGGGTCAAGCCCGGGATGACGCCGTGGTCCTGCGCAAGAGGAATGAGCTGCCGCGACAGAGGTTCAGACCCCGCCGCGCTCACCAGGGCCGGCGCGGCCCGGTATCGATATGGATCAGCCCGTTCCAGTAGACATGGTTGCCGCCGACCTCGGGCAGGGCGCGCACCCATTCCAGCACCAGCCGCGGCCTGACGCCGGGGACGCGGAAATCCATCGCCTGGCAGCCCTTGTGATAGGAGCCGCGCCGGGCGCGCCAGGGTGGGCGCCAGGTCGAGGTCACCTTCACCGCCCCGTATTTGTCGGCGATCTTGCCGAGGATCTCCTTCAGTTCCTGCGGCAGGCAGGTGATCGAGGTGCCGGGATCGGTCGAGATGCCCGGCCGCTCCGGCTTTTCGTTCGGATCGAAATCGGGCTCGGCGCCGGCCTTCTGGCCGGGCGTCAGCTTCGGCCACTCGACGCCTTCGTCGTCATCCGGCTCGCCGGGGTTGGGCGGCGTGGCTTCGGTGGGTGGGGTTTCCTGAGCCGGCGCCGCTGGGGGCGTTGCCTCGGAGGGGGCGGGCACAGGAGTATCGGGAGCCGAGGCACGCGGCGTCGGCGGCGGAACGATGATCGGTGGCAGCTTCGGCGTGCCCTCGAGGTCGAGATCGAACGGGCGCTGTGGCGGCAGGGGCGCGCGCATCGGCTCTCCCTCCTGGGCGCAGATCGCGGTCGTCGAGAGCAGCAGGGCGAGCGCCGGCATGGCCAGCACGCGCGAAAGGCAGGCCGGGCTCATAGCGCGGCCGGGCGCCCGCAAATGGATGGCAGACGAGCGGGGCGGGGATCACGAAACATCGAAGGCCTTTCGGGATAAAGCGCTCGCGCAGCCGGCAACGATTCGGCACGGTGAACGGATGCTGCCGCTGCCGCATGCCGAAAGCAGGCGGTTTTGTCGATTTTTCACCGATGCATGGCAGGGCTGCGGCGAGACTTGGCCGGATTTTGCCGTATTCTGCGCCGGGTTCAACCCGGATGCGGCGATTGTGCGGCGCGGCGGAGTCTTGCTTCATTCTAATCGAGGGTCTAAGCGACTGAGACAGCGAGCCGCGCCACGGCCGCCTGAAATGAGTTCGACCATGCAAGCTGCCACGGTGCCATCCATTCTGAGCGACTACCTGCCGCTGGTGCTGTTCATCGGCGTCTCGGCGGTGATCGGCCTGGCCCTGCTGATCGCGCCCTTCGCGATCGCCTATTCCAAGCCGGACGCGGAAAAGCTCTCGGCCTATGAATGCGGCTTCAACGCCTTCGACGATGCCCGCATGAAATTCGACGTCCGATTCTATCTGGTCGCGATTCTCTTCATCATCTTCGATCTCGAGGTCGCGTTCCTGTTCCCCTGGGCCGTCGCCTTCGGCGGGCTCGGCTGGTATGGTTTCTGGTCGATGATGGTCTTTCTCGGCGTGCTCACCGTGGGTTTCATCTACGAGTGGCGCAAGGGCGCGCTGGAGTGGGACTGACTGTCGGGTTGCGAGGCGGCGCTCCGCATTCGATCCGGCAGGCAAAGGTTCACAAGGAATAGGTCATGGCAGTCACAGCGATCGATCGTGGTGATCCGCTCGTCGCGCAGGCGCCGAGGGGTTTGCTCGGTCCCGACGGCAAGCCGTTGGGGGCGCGTGATCCGTTCTTCGTCGAGATCAACAACGAACTCGCCGACAAGGGCTTCCTCGTCACCACGACCGACGACCTGATCAACTGGGCTCGCACGGGCTCGCTGATGTGGATGACGTTCGGTCTTGCGTGCTGCGCCGTCGAGATGATGCAGCTCTCGATGCCGCGCTACGACGTCGAGCGCTTCGGCTTTGCGCCGCGCGCCTCACCGCGCCAGTCCGACGTGATGATCGTGGCGGGCACGCTGACCAACAAGATGGCCCCGGCGCTGCGCAAGGTCTACGACCAGATGCCGGAGCCGCGCTACGTCATCTCGATGGGCTCCTGCGCCAATGGCGGCGGCTATTACCACTACAGCTACTCGGTGGTACGTGGCTGCGACCGCATCGTCCCGATCGACATCTATGTCCCGGGCTGCCCGCCGACGGCGGAGGCGCTGCTCTACGGCGTCCTGCTGCTGCAGAAGAAGATCCGCCGCACCGGCACGATCGAGCGCTGAGCGCTCTTTCGGTCGATGCTGCAGGCGATGAAGGTGAGACGATGAGCGAAGCGCTCGTACAACTCGGCGAAGAGATCAAGGCCGCGCTGCCCGGCGCGGTGACGGAGGCCGTCGTCGCCTTCGAGGAACTCACGATCCATGCCGAGGCGGCTTCGATCGTCGAGGTGCTGCGCACGCTGTACAGCGATCCGCGCTTCCGCTTCGTGAACTTCACCGACATCGCCGGCGCCGACTATCCCGGCCGCGAGAAGCGCTTCGACGTCGTCTACCACCTGCTGGCGCCGCACCATAACCGCCGCATTCGCGTGAAGGTCCAGACCGACGAGGCGACGCCCGTTCCCTCCGTCATCGAGGTCTTCCCGGCGGCGAACTGGTTCGAGCGCGAGGCCTATGATTTCTACGGCATCCTGTTCTCCGGCCATCCGGACCTGCGCCGCATCCTCACCGATTACGGCTTCGAGGGTTATCCGCTGCGCAAGGACTTCCCGCTGACCGGCTTCGTCGAGGTTCGCTACGACGACGAGCAGAAGCGTGTCGTCTACGAGCCGGTGAAGCTCAACCAGGAATTCCGCAACTTCGATTTCCTTTCGCCCTGGGAAGGCACGGATTACGTGCTGCCGGGCGACGAGAAGGCGAAGGGGGCGTGATGGCGTCTGGCCAGCAACCCCTGTCCGGCGGCTGCCTCTGCGGCGCGGTGCGTTTCACCGCCAAGCCCGAGAAGGCCGAGATGGATGTCTGCCATTGCGGCATGTGCCGGAAATGGAGCGGCGGCGTCTTCATGGCGGTGCCGTGTTCCGGCGTGTCGGTTGCGGATGAGCAGGCGCTCGGCGTCTATCCGTCCTCCGACTGGGCCGAGCGCGTCTTCTGCAAGACCTGCGGGACGAGCCTGTTCTGGCGCCTGCGCGAGGGCGGTGACGGCCATGTCGCGGTCGCCTTCCAGGCCTTCGACGACTTGTCGTCCTTCACCTTCGCCGAAGAGATCTTCATCGACGAGAAGCCTGCCCTCTACGCCTTCGCCGGTGAGCGAAGCCGCAAGACCGGCGCGCAGGTGATCGCCGAATTCGCCGCGAAACAGGCGGGCTGAGCATGACCGAGCACAATATCCGCAATTTCTCGATCAACTTCGGCCCGCAGCACCCGGCGGCGCACGGCGTGCTGCGCCTCGTGCTGGAGCTCGACGGCGAGATCGTCGAGCGCGTCGATCCGCATATCGGCCTGCTGCATCGCGGCACCGAGAAGCTGATCGAGGCCAAGACCTACCTCCAGGCCGTGCCCTATTTCGACCGGCTCGACTATGTCGCGCCGATGAACCAGGAGCACGCCTATGCGCTCGCGGTCGAACGCCTCGTCGGCGTGACCGTGCCGCGCCGCGGCCAGCTCATCCGCGTGCTCTATTCCGAGATCGGCCGCATCCTCTCGCATCTGCTGAACGTCACGACGCAGGCGATGGACGTCGGCGCCCTCACGCCTCCGCTCTGGGGCTTCGAGGAGCGCGAGAAGCTGATGATCTTCTACGAGCGGGCCTGCGGCGCGCGCATGCATGCGGCCTATGTCCGCCCCGGTGGCGTGCACCAGGATATCCCGGTCTCGCTGATCCATGACATCGCCGAATGGTGCGATCCGTTCCTCAAGGTCTGCGACGACCTCGAAGGCCTGCTCAGCGACAACCGCATCTTCAAGCAGCGCAACGTCGATATCGGCGTGGTCGATCTCGAGACCTGCTGGAAATGGGGCTTCTCGGGCGTGATGGTGCGCGGCTCCGGCGCGCCCTGGGACCTGCGCAAGTCGCAGCCCTACGAGTGCTACGAGGAGATGGAATTCGACATCCCCGTCGGCAAGAACGGCGACTGCTTCGATCGCTACCACATCCGCATGGAAGAGATGCGCCAGTCGGTGCGCATCATGAAGCAGTGCTGCGACAAGCTCCTGGCGCCGGATGGCGGCGGCCCGGTCTCCTCGCTCGACGGCAAGATGGTGCCGCCCAAGCGCGGTGAGATGAAGCGCTCGATGGAAGCGCTGATCCACCATTTCAAGCTCTATACCGAGGGCTACAAGGTCCCGGCCGGCGAGGTCTATGCCGCGGTCGAGGCGCCGAAGGGCGAATTCGGCGTCTATCTGGTCTCCGACGGCACCAACAAGCCCTATCGCTGCAAGATCAAGGCGCCGGGCTTCGCCCATCTCCAGGCCATGGATTTCATGTGCCGCAAGCACATGCTCGCCGACGTCTCCGCGATCCTCGGCTCCCTCGATATCGTCTTTGGTGAAGTTGACCGCTGATGTCCGTCCGTCGTCTCGCCCCTGATCCGGTCCAGCCCGCCTCCTTCGCCTTCACCGCAGCGAACGAGAACTGGATCGTCCAGCAGATCGCCAAGTATCCGGAAGGCCGCCAGGCGTCCGCCGTCATTCCGCTTCTGTGGAAGGCACAGGAGCAGGAGGGCTGGGTCTCGCGCGCGGTGATCGAGACCGTCGCGAAGCGCCTCGGCATGGCGCCGATGCGGGTGCTGGAGGTCGCGACCTTCTACACCATGTTCAACCTGCAGCCGGTCGGCGAGTTCTTCGTCCAGCTCTGCGGCACGACGCCCTGCGCGCTGCGCGGCGCCGAAGCGCTGAAGAAGGTCTGCGAGGACGTCATCGGCCCGCAATCGACCGTGACCGCCGACGGCAAGCTCTCCTGGCTCGAAGTCGAGTGCTTGGGCGCCTGCTGCAACGCCCCGATGGCGCAGATCAATGTCGACTATTACGAGGACCTGACGCCGGCAAATTTCCGCCAGCTTCTCGACGATCTCCGCAACGGCCGCGCCACCAAGCCCGGCCCGCAGAACGGCCGCACCGGCTCCGAGCCGGAAGGCGGTCCGCAGACGCTGACCGACAAGGCGCTCTATGACGGCTCGATGATCGGCGCCGGCGACTGGCAGAAGCGCATCGTCGAGCAGCGCAAGGCCGCGGCCGAAGCCGCGGCTGCGAAGGCCGCTGCCGAGGCGGAAGCCAAGAAGGCCGCCGAGGCCGAGGCGAAGAAGGCCGAGGCAACCCCGGCAGCCGTTGCCGAGAAGCCTGCGAGCGAGACCGCTGCCGCCAAGGGCAAGGTCGAGAAGAAGGATGTCGCCGAGGCTGCCAAGCCTGCGGTCGACGAGAGCAAGCCCGAACTGCTGGCCGCCGCGCGCGGTGGCAAGGGCGACGATCTCGAACTGATCTGGGGCGTCGGGCCGAAGCTCGGCAAGATGCTCAACGAGATGGGGGTCTGGCACTACGACCAGATCGCCAAATGGACACCGGCGGAGCTCGCCTGGGTCGATGCGCGGCTGACCGGCTTCAAGGGCCGGGCGGAGCGTGACGACTGGATTGCTCAGTCGAAGAAGCTCGCGACGGGCTGGCGCCCGGAGTCGAAGCTTGGCGACAAGCCGGCAGAGTGAGGCACTAGGACATGCTCGCAGATCGCGATCGCATCTTCACCAATCTCTACGGCCTGCATGACCGTACCCTGAAGGGTGCGATCCAGCGCGGCGCCTGGGATGGCACCAAGTTCATCCTGGAGCAGGGCCGGGACTGGATCATCGACGAGATGAAGAAGTCCGGCCTGCGCGGCCGTGGCGGCGCCGGCTTCCCGACCGGGCTGAAATGGTCGTTCATGCCCAAGGTCAGCGACGGGCGCCCGCATTATCTCGTCGTCAATGCCGACGAGTCGGAGCCGGGCACCTGCAAGGATCGCGAGATCATGCGCAACGACCCGCATACGCTGGTCGAGGGCTGCCTGATCGCCTCCTTCGCGATGGGTGCGCATGCGGCCTATATCTATATCCGCGGCGAGTATGTGCGGGAGCGCGAGGCGCTGCAGCGCGCGGTCGACGAGGCCTATGCGGCCAAGCTCATCGGCAAGGACAATGTCCACGGCTATCCCTTTGATCTCTATGTGCATCACGGCGCCGGCGCCTATATCTGCGGCGAAGAGACGGCGCTGCTGGAGAGCCTCGAGGGCAAGAAGGGCATGCCGCGGCTGAAGCCGCCATTCCCGGCCAATATGGGCCTCTATGGCTGCCCGACCACGGTGAACAACGTGGAGTCGATCGCGGTCGCCCCGACCATCCTGCGCCGCGGCGCGAGCTGGTTCTCCTCGATCGGCACGCCGAACAATGTCGGCACCAAGCTCTTCTGCGTCTCGGGCCATGTGAACAAGCCCTGCAACGTCGAAGAGGCGATGGGCCTGACCTTCCGCGAGCTGATCGACAAGCATTGCGGCGGCATCCGCGGCGGCTGGGACAATCTCAAGGCGGTCATCCCCGGCGGCTCGTCGGTTCGCATGGTTCCGGCCGAGCAGATCATCGACACACCGATGGATTTCGACTCGCTCTCGAAGCTGCGCTCCGGCCTCGGCACGGCGGCGGTGATCGTGATGGACAAGTCGACCGACATCGTCCGCGCCATCGCCCGCATCAGCCATTTCTACAAGCACGAGAGCTGCGGCCAGTGCACGCCCTGCCGCGAGGGCACGGGCTGGATGTGGCGCGTCATGGAACGCATGGCCGAAGGCCGTGCCCAGAAGCGCGAGATCGACATGCTGCTCGACGTCACCAAGCAGATCGAGGGCCACACGATCTGCGCGCTCGGTGATGCCGCAGCCTGGCCGATCCAGGGCCTGATCGCGCATTTCCGTCACGAGATCGAGCAGCGCATCGACGACTATGCCGCCAACCCGCACAGCGAGCCTGTGCGCCTGATGGCGGCGGAGTGAGACCATGACGAAACTCCTCATCGACGGCGTCGAGGTCGACGTTCCCGCCGAGTACACCGTGCTCCAGGCCTGCGAGGCCGCGGGCGTCGAGGTGCCGCGCTTCTGCTTCCACGAGCGCCTCTCGATCGCCGGCAACTGCCGCATGTGCCTCGTCGAGGTGAAGGGCGGTCCGCCGAAGCCGCAGGCCTCCTGCGCCATCGGCGTGCGCGACCTGCGCCCCGGCCCGAACGGCGAGCCGCCGGTCGTCCTGACCAAGTCTCCGATGGTCAAGAAGGCCCGCGAAGGGGTGATGGAGTTCCTGCTCATCAACCACCCGCTCGACTGCCCGATCTGCGACCAGGGCGGCGAATGCGACCTGCAGGACCAGGCGATGGCCTATGGCGCGGATACCTCGCGCTATGCCGAGAACAAGCGCGCGGTCGAGGACAAGTATATCGGCCCGCTGGTCAAGACGACGATGACGCGCTGCATCCAGTGCACGCGCTGCGTCCGCTTCACCACCGAGGTTGCCGGCGCCTCCGATCTCGGCGCCATCGGCCGCGGCGAGGACATGGAGATCACGACCTATCTCGAGCAGGCGATGTCGTCGGAGCTCCAGAGCAACGTCGTCGATCTCTGCCCGGTCGGCGCGCTGACCTCGAAGCCCTACCAGAACAAGGCCCGGCCCTGGGAGCTCTCCAAGACCGAGAGCATCGACGTGATGGACGCGGTCGGCTCGGCCATCCGCGTCGACTCGCGCGGCAAGGAAGTGATGCGCATCCTGCCCCGCCTCAACGAGGCGGTGAACGAGGAGTGGATCTCCGATAAGACCCGCCATGTCGCCGATGGCCTGAAGACCCAGCGTCTCGACCGGCCCTATATCCGCGAGAACGGCCGCCTGCGTCCCGCGAGCTGGAACGAGGCTTTCGCCGCCATTGCCGGCAAGGTGAAGGCGACGTCGCCTGAGAAGATCGGCGCCATCGCCGGCGATCTCGCCGCGGTCGAGGACATGTTCGCGCTGAAGAGCCTGATCGCCTCGCTCGGCTCCGCCAATCTCGACGCCCGCCAGGATGGCACTAAGCTGCATCCGAAGTTCGGCCGTGCGTCCTACGTCCTCAACGCCGGCATCGCCGGCATCGAGGACGCGACCTCGCTGCTGATCATCGGCTCGAACCCGCGCCGTGAGGCGCCGATCCTGAACGCCCGCATCCGCAAGCGCTGGCTGCGCGGCGACTTCAAGGTTTCCGTCATCGGCGAGAAGGCCGACCTGACCTACACCTATGACTATCTCGGCGCCGGCCCTGAGACGCTGGCCGAGGTCGTGAAATCGGCCCAAGCCGCTGGCGGCAAGCCGATGGTGCTGGTCGGGCAGGGCGCTCTCGCCCGTGCCGACGGCGAGGCCGTGCTTTCGCTCGCCGCCAAGGCGGCGCAGGCGCTCGGTGCGATCACCGAGGGCTGGAACGGCTTCGGCGTGATCCACACCGCCGCTGCCCGCGTCGGCGCGCTCGATCTCGGCTTCGTGCCGGGTGAGGGGGGTCTCGATGCGGCTGCCATGGTCAAGCCGGGCGCGCTCGATGTGCTCTTCCTGCTTGGAGCTGACGAGATCGAGGTGCCGGACGGTGCCTTCGTCGTCTATCAGGGCACGCATGGCGACAAGGGCGCACACCGCGCCGATGTCATCCTGCCGGGCGCGGCCTATACCGAGAAGTCCGGCACCTATGTGAACACGGAAGGCCGTGTGCAGATGGGCGACCGCGCCACCTTCCCGCCGGGCGACGCCCGCGAGGACTGGGCGATCCTGCGCGCGCTCTCCGCGACGCTGGGCAAGACGCTGCCCTTCGACTCGCTGTCCGGCCTGCGCAAGGCGCTCTATGAGGTGCATCCGCATTTCGCGGCGCTCGACGGCCTGCCGGCCAATGACGCCTCGGAGATCGGCAAGCTCGCCGGCCTCGGCGGCAAGACCGACAAGGCGGGCTTCGCGCCCGTCGTCGCCGATTTCTATCAGACCAACCCGATCGCGCGTGCCTCCGCCATCATGGCGGAATGCTCGGCGCTGGCCTCTGGCCGGCATCAGCAGGCGGCGGAGTAAGCGGCCATGAACTGGGACCTCGTCCTCGATATCGCGATCATCCTCGGCAAGAGCCTGCTGCTGCTGGTCTGCCTCCTGGTCTTCATCGCCTATATCCTGCTGGCCGACCGCAAGGTCTGGGCGGCGGTGCAGCTTCGCCGCGGCCCGAACGTGGTCGGACCCTGGGGCCTGTTCCAGAGCTTCGCGGACCTGATCAAGTTCGCGCTCAAGGAGCCGATCATCCCGTCGGGCGCGAACAAGGGCATCTTCCTGCTGGCGCCGTTCATCTCCTGCCTGCTGGCGCTCGGCGCCTGGGCGGTGATCCCGGTGGCGGAAGGCTGGGCGATCGCCGACATCAATGTCGGCGTGCTCTACATCCTCGCGATCTCGTCGCTCGGCGTCTACGGCATCATCATGGCCGGCTGGGCCTCGAACTCGAAGTACCCGTTCATGAGCGCGCTGCGCTCGGCGGCGCAGATGGTCTCCTACGAGGTCTCGATCGGCTTCGTCATCATCACCGTGCTGCTCTGCGTCGGCTCGCTGAACCTCTCGGCGGTGGTCGAGGCGCAGCAGAACAGGGGTCTGGCGCACGCGCTCGGCGTGCCGTGGCTCTCGATCCTGAATTGGTACTTCATCCCGCTCTTCCCGATGTTCGTGGTCTTCTTCATCTCGGCGCTGGCCGAGACGAACCGGCCGCCCTTCGATCTGGCCGAGGCGGAATCCGAGCTCGTGGCGGGCTTCATGGTCGAGTATTCCTCGACCCCGTACCTGCTGTTCATGCTCGGCGAATACGTGGCGATCATGACCATGTGCTCGCTGACCACGATCCTCTTCCTCGGCGGCTGGGCGCCTCCGGTCGCGCTGCCGCCCTTCACCTGGCTGCCCGGCGTGTTCTGGTTCGCGCTCAAGGTCTGCTTCGTGTTCTTCATGTTCGCGCTGGTGAAGGCCTTCGTGCCGCGCTACCGCTACGACCAGTTGATGCGCCTGGGCTGGAAGGTCTTCCTGCCGCTCTCGCTCGCTTGCGTGGTGATCGTGGCGCTGGTGCTGCAGCTGACCGGCTGGGGGCCGGTGGCGGGATGAGTTGGGCCGGCCCGCTCGGTGCCCTGATCGGCTTCGGGCTCGGCCTGCTGGAATACCGGCTGATGTCGGCCGTGGTGATCGGGGCGCTCCGGCGCACGGATCGCTCCGAGACGCAGGCCGAGAAGGATGATTACGAGCGCCGCATCCGCATCCTGCGGGCGGTGCTGGTTGTGATGACGATCGGCTTGATGCCGGTTCTGGGTTTCGTGATCGGCCGGACGGTGTTCGGCTGAGGATGTAAAGGACGAAGGCGATGTCACTCGCGCAAGCCGCAAGGGGCCTGCTGCTGAAGGAGTTCGTCGGGGCTATCGGCCTGTCGATGCGCTATTTCTTCAAGCCGAAGGCGACGCTGAACTACCCGTTCGAGAAGGGCCAGCTCTCGCCGCGCTTCCGTGGCGAGCATGCCTTGCGCCGCTATCCGAACGGCGAGGAGCGTTGCATCGCCTGCAAGCTCTGCGAGGCGATCTGCCCGGCGCAGGCCATCACCATCGAGGCCGGCCCGCGCCGCAACGACGGCACGCGCCGCACCACCCGTTACGACATCGACATGACCAAGTGCATCTACTGCGGCTTCTGCCAGGAAGCCTGCCCGGTCGATGCCATCGTCGAGGGGCCGAATTTCGAGTTCGCGACCGAGACCCGCGAGGAGCTGTTCTACGACAAGGACAAGCTGCTCGCGAACGGCGCGCGCTGGGAACGCGAGATCGCGCGCAACATCGCGATGGACGCGCCCTATCGGTAGTTGATTGACCTCTCCGGCGTCATCCCGGACAAGCCGCGAAGCGGCGCCGATCTGGGACCCATCGGAGGGAACCGCGCTTTACGATGAATCCCGGATCGGCGCTTCGCTTGTCCGGGATGACGTTGCAGGGTGCAATTGAGTTCACAGACCCGCCGTGCGGTTGTCCCGCCCGGCGGGCCTGATTATAGACGCTCCAAATTGCTCGGGGTCCTTTGAGTCCCGGAGCACGAACCAAACGAGGACCGCGCCGAAAAGGGGCGGGAAGGGCTGACCGAGATGAATGCCGCAGCGGCTTTCTTCTATCTCTTCGCAGGCATCACCGTGGCATCCGCCTTCATGGTGGTGACCTCGCGCAATCCCGTGCACTCGGTGCTCTACCTCATCCTGGCCTTCGTCAATGCGGCCGGGCTGTTCATGCTGCTCGGTGCCGAGTTCCTCGCGATGCTGCTGGTCGTCGTCTATGTCGGCGCGGTCGCGGTGCTGTTCCTCTTCGTGGTGATGATGCTCGACGTCGATTTCGCCGAGTTCCGCCAGGGCTTCCTGAACTACCTGCCGATCGGCGCGCTGATCGGCTTCATCTTCGCCGTCGAGCTCCTGCTGGTCGTCGGCGCCTGGGTCATCGATCCGCAGATCGTCAAGGCGCCGGTCGCCGCGATCCCGGCGGGCATCTCGAACACCGAGGCGCTCGGCCGCGTGCTCTACACCCAGTATGTCTACTACTTCCAGGCGGCCGGCCTCGTGCTGCTCGTCGCCATGATCGGCGCGATCGTGCTGACGCTGCGCGAGCGGCCCGGCATCAAGCGCCAGCATGTCCCGACCCAGAACGCCCGCACCAAGGACGCGGCGATGGCGGTCAAGCAGGTGCCTTCGCGCGCCGGCGTTCCCGAGGAGATGGCGTGATGACGATCGGACTGGGCCATTATCTCGCGGTCAGTGCCATCCTGTTCACGCTCGGCGTGCTCGGCATCTTCGTCAACCGCAAGAACATCATCGTTATCCTGATGTCGGTCGAGCTCATCCTGCTCTCGGTCAACCTGAACTTCGTCGCCTTCTCGAGCTTCCTGAACGACATCGTCGGCCAGGTCTTCGCGCTGCTCGTGCTCACGGTGGCGGCGGCTGAGGCCGCGATCGGCCTCGCCATTCTCGTCGTCTACTTCCGCAACCGCGGCACGATCGCGGTGGAAGACATCAACATGATGAAAGGCTGAGCGCGCCCTCGCGCCTGGACCTCACTGCCATGTATCACGCGATCGTCTTCCTCCCTCTCATCGGCTTCCTGATCGCCGGCCTGTTCGGCCGGCTGATCGGCGCACGCGGCTCCGAGATCGTCACGACCTCGCTGCTGATCGTCTCCGCCCTCCTGTCCTGGGTCGCTTTCATCCAGGTCGGCTTCGGCTCCGGCACGACCCGCGTGCAGGTCGCGAGCTGGATCTCGTCGGGACAGCTGCAGGTCGATTGGGCCTTCCGCGTCGATACGTTGACCGCGGTGATGCTGGTCGTGGTCAACACGGTCTCCAGCCTCGTGCACCTCTATTCGATCGGCTACATGCACGAGGACCCGCACCGTCCGCGCTTCTTCGCCTATCTCTCGCTCTTCACCTTCGCGATGCTGATGCTGGTGACGTCGGACAACCTCGTCCAGATGTTCTTCGGCTGGGAAGGCGTCGGTCTCGCCTCCTATCTCCTCATCGGCTTCTGGTATCAGAAACCCTCGGCCAATGCGGCCGCGATGAAGGCCTTCATCGTCAACCGCGTCGGCGATTTCGGCTTCTCGCTCGGCATCTTCCTCGTTTTCGTGCTGTTCGGCTCTGTCGGCTTCGACGCGATCTTCCCGCGCGCCGGCGAACTGGTGAACCAGAGCTTCCGCTTCCTCGGCTATGACTGGAACGCCCTGACCCTGACCTGCCTGCTGCTCTTCATGGGCGCCATGGGCAAGTCCGCGCAGTTCCTGCTGCACACCTGGCTGCCGGACGCGATGGAAGGCCCGACCCCGGTTTCGGCCCTCATCCATGCCGCTACCATGGTCACCGCCGGCGTCTTCATGTTGGCGCGCCTGTCCCCGGTCTTCGAATACGCACCGGTCGCGCTCACGGTCGTCGTCGTCATCGGCGCCACCACCGCCTTCTTCGCGGCGACGGTCGGCCTCGTGCAGAACGACATCAAGCGCGTCATCGCCTATTCGACCTGCTCGCAGCTCGGCTACATGTTCGTCGCGCTCGGCGTCGGCAATTACGGCGCCGGCATCTTCCACCTCTTCACCCACGCCTTCTTCAAGGCGCTGCTCTTCCTGGGCGCCGGCTCGGTCATCCATGCGATGCATCACGAGCAGGACATGCGCCACATGGGTGGCCTCCGGAAGCACATCCCGCTGACCGCGCTCGCCATGACGATCGGCACGCTGGCGCTGACCGGCTTCCCGTTCCTCGCCGGCTATTTCTCGAAGGATGCGATCATCGAGAGCGCCTATGCCGCCCATAGCGCCGCTGCGACGAGCTATGCCTTCCCGCTGCTGGTCATCGCGGCCTGCATGACCTCGTTCTACTCCTGGCGGCTCTACTTCATGACCTTCGAGGGCAAGCCGCGCTGGGGGCATGGGCACGACTCGCATGGTCACGGCCATGACGACCACGCGCACGCCGCGCATGGCCATGACGATCACGGCCATGGTCACGACCACACGCCGCATGAGAGCCCGTGGGTGATGCTGATCCCGCTCGCCGTGCTCTCGGTCGGCGCGGTCGCTGCCGGCTTCGTCTTCAAGGAAGCCTTCATCGGCCACGACTTCGAGACGTTCTGGAAGTCGGCCCTGTTCATGGGCAAGGACAACCACATCCTGCACGCCATGCACGAAGTGCCGAAATGGGTCGTCTGGTCGCCCTTCGTGGCGATGGTGATCGGCTTCGTGCTCGCCTACTACATGTATGTCCGCCGCCCGGACGTGCCCGGCAAGCTGGCCGCCGCCAACCCGGCGCTCTACCAGTTCCTGCTCAACAAGTGGTATTTCGACGAGCTCTACGACTTCCTGTTCGTGCGTCCGTCGAAATGGCTCGGCCGCTTCCTCTGGAAGAAGGGCGACGGTCTGGTCATTGACGGCTTCGGCCCGGACGGCGTCTCGGCCCGCGTGGTCGACGTCACCAACCGGGTGGTCCGGCTGCAGACCGGCTATCTCTATCACTATGCCTTCGCCATGCTGATCGGCGTCGCTGGGCTCGTGACCTGGTATCTCGTGGCTCGCGGGTGAGATGATGTCCTTCTTCGGCTTCGGTATCCTCACCGGTCTTCTCGTCCTGCCGCTGGTCGGCGCGGTCCTGATTCTCGTCCAGCGCGGCGATCAGGCGGCGGTCGATTCAAATGCGCGCTGGATCGCGCTGTTCACGACCGGCCTGACCTTCCTGCTTGCCTGCGTCGCCTGGAACCGCTTCGACATCGCCAATCCCGGCTTCCAGATGGTCGAGACCCACGCCTGGGTTTCGGACGCCATCAAGTTCAAGCTCGGCGTCGACGGCTTCTCTTTCCCCTTCATCGTGCTGACGGCCTTCCTGATGCCGTTCTGCATCGTCGCCTCCTGGACTTCGGTCGAGAAGCGGGTGCGCGAATACATGATCGCGTTCCTGGTGCTGGAAGCGCTGATGATCGGCGTCTTCGCGGCGCTCGACCTCGTGCTGTTCTACCTGTTCTTCGAGGCAGGCCTGATCCCGATGTTCCTGATCATCGGCATCTGGGGCGGCAAGCGGCGCGTCTATGCGTCCTACAAGTTCTTCCTCTACACGCTGCTCGGCTCGGTCCTGATGCTGCTCGCCGTGATGGCGATGTACTGGAACGCCGGCACGACCGACATCCCGACGCTGCTGGCGCATAAGTTCCCGTCGCAGATGCAGACTTGGCTGTGGCTCGCCTTCTTCGCCTCCTTCGCGGTGAAGATGCCGATGTGGCCGGTCCATACCTGGCTGCCCGACGCGCACGTCGAGGCGCCGACAGCCGGCTCCGTCGTGCTGGCCGCGATCCTGCTGAAGATGGGCGGTTACGGCTTCATCCGCTTCTCGATCCCGATGTTCCCGGAAGCCTCGGCGCTGTTCGCCCCGCTGGTCTTCGCCCTCTCGGTCGTCGCCATCGTCTACACCTCGCTGGTGGCGCTGATGCAGGAGGACATGAAGAAGCTGATCGCCTATTCGTCGGTGGCTCATATGGGTTTCGTCACGATGGGGCTGTTCACCCTGACGCCGCAGGGCATTCAGGGCGCGATGTTCCAGATGGTCAGCCACGGGCTGGTCTCCGGCGCGCTCTTCCTCTGCGTCGGCGTGATCTACGATCGCATGCATACCCGCGAGATCGCGGCCTATGGCGGCCTGGTGAACCGGATGCCGGCCTATGCCGTCGTCTTCATGGTCTTCACCATGGCCAATGTCGGCCTGCCCGGCACGGCCGGCTTCGTCGGCGAGTTCCTGACGCTGCTCGGCGCTTTCCGCGCCAATCCCTGGGTGGCGTTCTTCGCGACCTCAGGCGTCATCCTCTCGGCTGCCTATGCGCTCTGGCTCTATCGCCGCGTCGTCTTCGGCGAACTGGTGAAGCCTGAGCTGAAGGACATCAAGGACCTGAGCGCGCGCGAATACGTGACGCTGGTCCCGCTCGTCCTGCTGACGATCTGGTACGGCATCCAGCCGCACACGATCCTCGACGCCTTCGCGGCGCCGACCGAAGCGCTCATCAAGAACTATCAGGCAGCCCTCGCCGTTGCGAAGACGGCGCTGGCAGCCGCGCAGTAAGGTCTCGTCATGGCTCTGCCCGCTCTCGGCCCGGCCCTGCCGGAAATCATCCTCGCCCTCGGCGCCATCGCGATGGTGCTGGTCGGCGCGATCCAGGGGGAGCGCTCGACGCGCCTGCTCGAAGGGCTGGCGCTGGCATTGCTCGCGGTCGCGCTGGTCATGGTCGTGTCCGGCACGGGCAAGATGCTGACCTTCAACGATGGCTTCATCGTCGACGGCTTCGCTCGCTTCATGAAGGTGCTGACCTTGCTCGGCGCGGGCGCCTCCATCCTGCTCTCGGCCGATACGCTACGGCGCCAGGGCACGATGCGTTTCGAGTTCCCGATCCTCGTCGTGCTCGCGACGATCGGCATGATGATGATGATCTCGGCCAACGATCTCATCAGCCTCTATGTCGGCCTCGAGTTGCAGTCGCTGGCGCTCTATGTCGTCGCAGCCTTCGACCGCGACAACGCCAAGTCGACCGAGGCCGGCCTGAAGTACTTCGTGCTCGGCGCGCTCTCGTCGGGCATGCTGCTCTATGGCGGCTCGCTGGTCTATGGTTTCACCGGCACCGTCACCTTCCCGGGCATCGCGGCCGCGACGGCCGGCGGCCATGCCGGCATCGGCCTGATTTTCGGCATCGTCTTCATCGCGGCGGGCGTCGCCTTCAAGATCTCGGCGGTGCCGTTCCACATGTGGACGCCGGACGTCTACGAGGGCGCGCCGACCCCGGTCGCCGCCTTCTTCGCCTCGGCGCCGAAGATGGCCGCCATGGCGATGGTGATCCGCGTCTTCATCGGCGCCTTCCCCGGCGCGATTCATGACTGGCGCCAGATCATCGTCTTCATCTCGATCGCCTCGATGGGCCTCGGCGCCTTCGCAGCGATCGGCCAGCGCAACATCAAGCGCCTGCTCGCCTACTCCTCGATCGCCAATATGGGTTATGCGCTGGTCGGCCTCGCGGCCGGCACGGCCGAGGGCGTGCAGGGCGTGATGACCTACATGGCGATCTATCTCGCCACGACGCTCGCCGCCTTTGCCTGCGTGCTGATGATGCGCCGCGACGGCAAGCTGGTCGAGGACATTTCGGAACTCGCCGGCCTGTCCCGCACCAACGGCTGGATGGCCTTCGCGATGGCGATGATGATGTTCTCGCTCGCCGGCATCCCGCCGCTCGCCGGCTTCTGGGCGAAGTGGTACGTCTTCCTCGCCGCGATCAACGCCAAGCTCTACGTGCTCGCCGTGATCGGCGTGCTGACCAGCGTCGTCGGCGCCTATTACTACCTGCGCCTCGTCAAGGTGATGTATTTCGACGAGCCGAAGCCGGCTTTCGAGAAGTCGGATCTCGGCGTGCGCACCGTGCTGCTGGTCTCGGCGCTCTTCGTGCTGGTGCTCTCGCTGGTTCCGGCGCCGCTGTTCGACACGGCGGCCGCTGCGGCGAAGTCGCTGTTTTGATGCTTCCCCGTCATGGTCGGGCTTGTCCCGACCATCCACGTCTTCTCTGGTCGAAGGCTGTGTTCAAGACGTGGATGCTCGCCACAAGGGCGAGCATGACGACGTGGGCCGATTTCCATGCTCGGTGAGGCGGCCCGCGCCGCGGGCTATCGGTTGATCGTCCGCGACGAGGTCGGCTCCACCATGGAGGAGGCCCGTCGCGCGCTCGATCAGGGCGAGCCGGGCAAACTCTGGATCGTCGCCCGCAGCCAGAACGCCGGCCGCGGCCGGCATGGCCGGCAATGGGGCTCGCCGCCCGGCAATCTCTACGCCAGCTTGCTCCTGACCGACCCGTGTGAGCCGGCCTTGGCGCCGCAGCTCGGCTTCGTCGTGGGCCTCGCCCTGCACGATGCCGCGGCGAAACTGCTCGGCCCGGCCGCCTCCGGCCTCCGGCTGAAATGGCCGAACGACCTCTTGCTCGATCGGGCCAAGACCTCCGGCCTGCTGCTGGAGGGCGAGAGCCGGGCAGGGCGCTTCAATGTCATCGTCGGCTGCGGCGTCAATATCGCCTCCTGCCCCACGGACACGCCGTACCCTGCGACCTTTCTCAAGGCCGTGGCGCCGCAGGCCAATGTCGAAGCCATGCTGACGGGCCTCAGCGACGCCTTCGCCCAGCGCTTCGCCATCTGGTCGCAACCCGGCGGCTTTGGGCCGACCCGCGCCGCCTGGCTGGAGCGCGCCGCCTTCCTCGGCGAGACCATCACCATCCGCCTGCCCGAGGGGCCGCTCAGCGGCGTCTTCATCGGTCTTGACCCGACCGGGCGCCTCGAACTCGAAACAGAATCCGGCCGCCGCGTGATCGATGCGGGCGACCTCTTCTTCGGACCTCCGGGCTGACCGAGCCTATTGCCCGGCCTCCGTCGATCTGGAGGCCATCTCGCTGGCGTGCTAGGGCTCGTTGCCATCACGCGGCATAGATCAAGCCATTGCCAGAATCAGGATTGCCAGTGACCCGCTCCTCCGACCAGCTCGTCTTCGTTCCCCTCGGCGGCCTCGGCGAGATCGGCATGAACGCCGCTCTCTATGGCTTCGGGCCCGAGGGCCGACGAAAGTGGATTCTGGTCGATTGCGGCCTGTCATTCGCCGGGCCGGAGGCGCCGGGCGTCGATATCGTCCTGCCCGATCTGCGCTACATCATCGAGGAACGGGCGAACCTTCTCGGCATCATCATCACCCACGCCCATGAGGATCATATCGGTGCGCTCGCCGCGCTCTGGCCCTCATTGCGCGCTCCGGTCTACTGCACGCGCTTCGCCGCCGGCCTGCTCGCGACGCGCCGCCTTTCCGAGCCAGGCGCGCCGAGTGTCGACATCAATGTCGTGCCGCAGGGCGGGGCGATCACGCTGGGGCCCTTCGATATCGAGTTCGTGCCCGTGGCGCATTCGATTCCGGAATCGAACGCGCTCGCCATCCGCACGCCGGCCGGCCTCGTCGTCCATACCGGCGACTGGAAGATCGATCCGACGCCGCAGGTCGGCCTGCCGACCGACGAGAAGCGCCTGCGCGAGCTTGGCGAGGAGGGCGTTCTGGCGCTGGTCTGCGACTCGACCAATGTCATGCGCGACGGCATCAGCCCGAGCGAGGCCGATGTCGCGGCCAAGCTGAAGGAGCTGATCCACTCGGCGCCGGGCCGCGTCGCGGTCACCACCTTCGCGTCGAACGTGGCACGCTTGCGCGCCGTCGCCGAGGCGGCGATGGCCGATCAGCGCGAGGTCGTGGTCGTCGGCCGCGCCATGGACCGCGTCATCGATGTCGCCCGCGAATGCGGCTATCTCGACGGCATCCCCGGCTTCCGCGCGGTCGATGCCTATGGCTATCTGCCGCGCGACAAGGTCGTGGCGCTGGTCACCGGCAGCCAAGGCGAGCCGCGCGCCGCGCTCTCGCGCATCGCCTCGGACGACCATCCCGAGATCGCGCTCTCGCCCGGCGACCGCGTGATCTTTTCGTCGCGCACCATCCCCGGCAACGAGAAGTCGGTCGGCAACATCCTGAACGCGCTCGCCCGCGACAAGATCGAGATCATCACGGACCGGACCCATCTGGTCCATGTCTCCGGTCACCCCCGCCGCGAGGAGATGGCCCGGCTCTATGGTTGGCTGAAGCCGCAGATCGCGATCCCCGCTCATGGCGAGGACCTGCATCTGGCCGAGCACGAAACCTTCGCCCGCAGCCTCGGCGTGAAGCATGTTCTGCGCGCCGGCAATGGCGACGTCGTCGCGATCTCGGGAGAGGGCGCCCGCAAGGTCGATGAGGTCCGGCATGGCCGGCTCTATCAGGACGGTGCCGTGCTGGTGAACGCTCTTGAGAAGACCATTCAGGAGCGCCGCCGCCTGTCCTTCGCCGGCATCGTTTCGATCGCGGTCGCCGTCGACGACAAGGGCGGCATTGCCGGCGAGCCGGAGATCGCGGTGCTCGGCCTGCCGCCGCGCACGCTCGGCGGCATCGATTTCGACGAATATGTCGCCGATACGGTCGGTGACCTCCTCGACAATATCCCGAAGGCCCGCCGCCGTGATCCCGAGGCCCTGCGCAACGCGCTGGAGCGCGGCGTGCGCAGTGCGGTCAATGAGGAGTGGGGCAAGAAGCCGCTGGTGCATGCGCTGGTGATTGAGGTTTAGGGTACGGCCCGTATGAACTGTGCGCCGTCATCCCGGGCGTAGCGAAGCGAAGACCCGGGATCCATACCGGAACGGTTCAGGCATGGATCCCGGATCGGCGCCGCTATCGCGACTTGTCCGGGATGACGCCGTGTTTCTGAGTTGAATGGATGTGATCGGGAAGAGAGACATGATCGGACGCCTGAACCACGTCGCCATTGCGGTGAAGGACTTGGAAGCCTCGACGGCGCTCTATCGCGACACGCTCGGCGCGCGCGTCTCGCAGCCGCAGCCCGAGCCGGAGCACGGCGTCACCGTCGTCTTCGTCGAATTGCCCAACACCAAGATCGAATTGCTGGAGCCGCTCGGTACGGACTCGCCGATCGCCAAGTTCCTCGAGCGCAATGCCGATGGCGGCATCCACCATATCTGCTACGAGGTCGACGATATCCTCGCGGCACGCGACCGGCTCAAGGCGCAAGGTGCGCGCGTGCTCGGCTCGGGCGAGCCGCGCATCGGCGCCCATGGCAAGCCGGTGCTGTTCCTGCACCCCAAGGATTTCCTGGGCACGCTGGTTGAACTCGAACAGGCCTGACGACGATGACCGACATTGCTTTTCTCGGCCAGCCAGAAGCCGGCTCGCCGCGCCCCTTCAGCGCCGCGACCGTCGCGGGTGGTCTCGTTTTCGTCTCCGGGCACTCGGCGCCGCATGACCCGGCGCGCGGCATCCACCGTGGCCAGACCCCGGCCGAGGAGGTCCGCAACGCGCTCGGCCGTGTCGCCGAGATCCTGGCCGAGGCCGGGAGCTCCCTCGACCGCGTCGTGCAGATGACAATGCTGATCACCGACCCGGCCGACTACGTCGCCTGCAACGCCGAATACGTGAAGCACTTCCCGGGCGGCTTGCCGGCCCGCCATACCGCACGCTTCGGTGTACCGACCGAGGCGAAGGTCGCCTTCTCCTGCATCGCGCTCGCGGGGAAGGCGGCATGAACATCGTCGGCGGCCTCGCCCTCTATTTCGTGATCTGGTGGATCACGCTTTTCGCGGTGCTGCCCTTCGGCATCCGCAGCCAGCATGAGGCGGGCGATGTCGTGGCCGGCACCGAGCCCGGCGCGCCCGTGCTGCCGGGCTTGCTGAGGAAGGCCGTCATCACCTCGCTGATCGCGGCGGTGATCTTCGCCGGCGTCTGGTATGTCTGGGTGACCTACGACATCTGAAAATTGGCACGTCCGCTCAAGGTACCGCCCAAGAAAAAAGGCAAGGCCGATGCCTTGCCTTTGGTAGTCCGCTTTTACCGCTGCACCGGCACACGTCTCAAAGAGCGTGCGACTCGTTTTGCAAAGCGGGCGTTTGCTCCTCCCGAGACCTGGTCCGCAGCGCTTCGACTGGCAAAGCGCTCCCAGCGCCGGAAGGATTAGCCGATTGTGACGGCGCTGTCATCAGTTTAGGCAGCTTCAGCCTGGAATTTTTGCAAGATTAGTCTTCCTTGCACTTGTGCAGTGCAGCAAGGGCAGGCGGCTGATCGACGCGATGCCTTGTTCCGGCCAAAGGATAGGGCTATCGACCGGCATCCGCCGGGCTCGCCGGCGGCCATGGAGATTTTCATGCTGCGCAGCTCGCTCGCCGCCCTTGCCGTCGTCGCCTCGCTCGGTTTCGCCCAGGCTCAGACGCCGAAGCCCGATCCCGAGAACACCGTCATCCTCGAGACCAAGGACGGCCCGGTGACGATCCGCCTGCGGCCGGACCTCGCGCCGAAGCATGTCGCGCAGATCAAGACGCTGGTGAAGCGCGGCTTCTATGACGGCATCGTCTTCCACCGCGTCATCGACGGCTTCATGGCCCAGACCGGCGATCCGACCGGCACCGGCACCGGCAAGTCCGACCTGCCGAACCTGCCCGCCGAATTTACGCCCACGCCCTACAAGGTCGGCTCGCTCGGCATGGCCCGTTCGCAGTCGCCGGATTCGGCGAATTCGCAGTTCTTCATCTGCTACGAGGGCTGCGGCTCGCTGACCGGCCAGTACACGCTCTTCGGCGAAGTGGTTTCCGGCATGGACGCCGTCCGCAAGATCAAGAAGGGCGCCAGCGCCAATAATGGCCAGGTCAGCGGCCCCGACAAGATCGTCCGCATGCGCATGCAGGCCGACGCCAAGTAAACCAGGATAGAGCGGACAGGGCGAGCTGGGGAGGGTGCGGCGATGGTTCGGACGGCCCTGATCGGGATCGCCCTGGCGCTCGGTGTCGGCGGAGCGCTCGCGCAGGACACGCGCGATCTCGGCCTGCCGCCGCCCTCCGGCTCGCAGAATCCGGTTCTGCCCCCGCCTTCGGGCTCGCAGAACCCGATCCTGCCGCCGCAGAGCGGCCAGCGCTACAATCCCGGTGTCGGCGGGCCGTTCAGCGGCGACGACATCCCCGGCCTCGACCAGCGCCGGCTCGGCACCCCGCGCGTGCTGCGCGGTGGCGGCGAGATCGGCCTGATCGGTTCGGTCACGCCTGACAATCCGCCAGAGAGCATTGAAACCGTCGATCGGCTCGACGAGATCGCCCCGGCGATCCGCCGCTGCTGGGACCCGCCGCCGCTTCCAGGCGATCTGACGGGCGCGATGGTTTCGCTCCGCTTCAGCCTCCGGCGCGACGGCAGTCTCTTCGGCCAGCCGCGCGTCACCTGGGAGACGAAGCGCGGCGATGCCGAATTCCAGCGGCGCTTCAGCGATTCTGCGGTTGCCGCGATCCGCTCCTGCACGCCGATGAGGTTGTCGGCGGGCCTCGGAGCGAGTATCGCGGGGCGACCCTTCACCATCCGCTTCCACGGCCGCACGCGGCTCAATGAAAGGCAAACCTGATGTCCCTCGATCCCGAGAACACCCTCGTCATGGAAACCACCAAGGGCAAGGTGGTGATCAAGCTGCGTCCCGATCTCGCGCCCGGCCATGTCGAGCGCATCAAGCTGCTCGCCCGCGAGGGCTTCTATGACGGCATCGTCTTCCACCGCGTCATCGACGGCTTCATGGCCCAGGTCGGCTGCCCGCACGGCACCGGCACCGGCGGTTCGAGCTATCCGGACCTGAAGCAGGAGTTCAACGCCGAGCCGCATGTCCGCGGCATCTGCTCGATGGCCCGCGCCCAGAACCCGAACTCGGCCAACAGCCAGTTCTTCATCGTGTTCGACGATGCCCGCTTCCTCGACAAGCAGTACACCGTCTGGGGCCAGGTCGTCGAAGGCATGGAGAATGTCGACACCATCAAGCGCGGCGAGCCGGTGCGTGATCCCGATTCGATCGTTTCGATGAAGGTGATGGCCGACGCGGCCTGAGGACTAAGGTCTTCCCACCGTCATGCTCGGGCTTGACCCGAGCATCTCCTGCCAGAGATTCTCGAGGTTCCGCCCGAGAATAACGTGCGTCATCCCGGGCTTGACCCGGGATCCATGCCAGAGCGTCTCCCGACGAGGTTCAGGCATGGATCCCGGCTCTTCGCTTCGCTCCGGCCGGGATGACCGCGCGGGGATAGGGCCAAGAACGAGTTCTGCCGGATGAACGTCGATCTCTTCGATTTCGACCTGCCCGAGGAGCGTATCGCGCTGCGGCCGGCAAGCCCACGCGATGCAGCGCGATTGCTCGTGGTGCGCCCTAACGCACCGCAGCCGCTGGAGGATCGTGGCATCCGCGATCTCCTCTCGCTGCTTCAGCCCGGCGATGCGCTCGTCCTCAACGACACCCGCGTCATCCCATCCCGGCTGCGCGGGCGGCGTTATCGCGGTGAGGATTCGGCCCGGGTCGAGATCATGCTGCACAAGCGCGAGAGCGAGGATCGCTGGCTCGCCTTCGCCCGGCCGGCCAAGAAGCTCGCTGTCGGCGAGCGCGTGGTCTTCGATTCGGAGGCTGCCAGCAATGCCTGCGAGCTCGGGCGCCTGCATGCCGAGGTCATCGCCAAGGGCGAGGGCGGTGAGGTCGAATTGCAGTTCAGCCTGACCGGCGCCTATCTCGATGAGGCGATCGAGCGGCTCGGCGAACTCCCGCTTCCGCCCTATATCGCCGGCAAGCGCCCCACCGACAGCGCCGATACCACCGATTACCAGACCAATTTCGCCCGGAAGGACGGCGCCGTGGCCGCGCCGACTGCGGGGCTGCATTTCACGCCGGAGCTGCTGGCGGCATTGGACGCACGCGGCGTCAGCCGGCATTTCGTCACGCTCCATGTCGGCGCCGGCACCTTCCTGCCGGTGAAGGCCGATGATACCGACGAGCACCGCATGCATGCCGAATGGGGCACGGTCTCGCCCGAGACGGCTGCGGCGCTGAACGCCGTGAAGGCGAAGGGCGGGCGCATCGTCTGCGTCGGCACGACCTCGCTGCGCCTGATCGAGAGCGCGGCGGCCGAGGACGGCACGATCCGGCCCTTCTCCGGCGACACTGCGATCTTTATCACGCCGGGTTATCGCTTCCGGGCGGTCGATCTCCTGATGACGAACTTCCATCTGCCGCGCTCGACGCTGTTCATGCTCGTCTCCGCCTTCTGCGGGCTCGACGTGATGAAACGCGCCTATGCCCATGCGATCGCAGCGAATTACCGCTTCTATTCCTACGGCGACGGCAGCCTGCTCTTCCGGGCAGGGTGATCGTAGAGCGAACCACCTCTGTCATTCCGGGGCGCGCCGCAGGCGCGAACCCGGAACCCACGACTGGGTGAGATGCTAGACAATCCGATCGGGCAAGGGCTCGCCCGGTCGTGGGTTCCGGGTTCTTCGCTTCGCGAAGCCCCGGAATGACAAAGGGCGTGGAAATCAGCCCTCACTTCATCGGCAGCGCCGGCACGCCCTTCTGCCAGACCGGCCAGTCCGCGACGATGTGGTCGACCACCCTCGAACCGACCGCCTCGATATTGGCGACGGTCTCGGCGAAGCCGCCGGCCGTCTGGCCAGGCGCCGGGTCGAGGTGCTGCAGCGTCGTCTCGTTCGGGTTGCCCTGGTCGAAATTGACCGCGCCACGCAGGCTCATGATTCGGTCGGTGCCGAATTGCCGCTTGATCACCAGCGTGATCGCGGCGGCCTCCATCTCGGTGATCACGTAATCGTCGGCGCCGTAGAGCTTGGCCATGTATTGCGCCTCCTTCGACAGGCCCGGCCCGTGGAAGAAGGTATCGCCGGTCATATGCGTGCCGACCTGGACGGAGGGAGCGGCTTGCGCCTGCTTGTCGGGATAGCGCATGCGGTACTGCTTCGCGGAATCCGAATCCTGCAGGTTCGCGCGCGAGCCGAGCCTCACCGCCCATTTCACCAGCACCGGGTTGAGCTGGAAGACGCGATAGGCCTCATAGCCCTTGCGCGGCATGAACACCGGCTCGCCCGGCTTGCCTTCCTCCGGCGCCCAGCGATGGCCGAGATCGTAGTCGACCAGCCAGCTCCCCCAGGAGACGTCGCCGATCGTGCCGCGCGAGGGCGGCGTGCCGGCGACGCCGCTGAGTACGAAATAGGCCTGCGAGAAGTCGTAGGCGGGGTCGAGCAGGATCGCCTGCATCGAGGATGATGAATTGACCTTGCCCATGCCGAGCACGGCGCCGCAGACGCCGTCGCCATTGCAATGGACCGGCCTCAGCGCGCCCTTGACCTCGTGCGGCTGGCTCGCCTTCCAGTAGCGCTCGTACCAGTGCTGGAACTCACCGGCGCGGTCTCCGGTATTCTCGCCGATCTCGAACATCGCGGCGATGAAGACCTTGACCTTGATCGGCTGGGTCTGTGCGGCGGCGGGCGTCGCCAGCGAGCCGCAGGCGAAGGCGGCGAGGGTGAGGGCGGCGAGGCCGGCCCGTCTGGTTGTCGTCTGGTTCATGGAATTCTCCACGGCCGAAAGCTGAAAGGGCCGTCCGGATCGGGCGCAGCAAGGGCCGGGCCGATTTTGCCACGGTCGGAGAGCCATCGTCCATCATGGCCTTGCCCCATGCGCTGAACCGGCTCGCATTCCCCGCCCGAAAATGCTACCGGGCTCCCAACAGGGATCAAGACAGTCAAATGGCCGATATTTTTCGCGAGATCGATGAGGAAGTCCGCCGCGACAAGGCAGCGGAACTCTGGAAGAAATATGGCTGGGTCGTCACCAGCCTCGCCGTGCTGGCGGTGCTGGCCGTCGCCGGCTGGCAGTACTGGCTGCATCGCGAGAATCAGGCGTCGCAGGCCGTCGGCGCACGCCTCGAAGCCGCGCTGAAATCCTCGCGCGATGGCGACGCCACCCAGGCCGAGACCATCCTGAAGGAATTGTCGACCACGGCGCCCGCCGGCTATCGCCTGATCGCCCGCTTCCGCCTCGCCGCGGAAACGGCCAAGCGCGATGCTGCTGCCGGCGCCGCCGCCTTCGATGCGCTCGCCGCCGACGCCTCGCTCGACCAGACCTCTCGCGATCTCGCCAAGCTGCGCGCCGGCATCCTGCGCGTCGATCTTTCTCCCTATGCGGAGGTCAAGACCGCGCTGGAACCGCTGGCTTCCGCGCAGGGCGTCTGGCGCCATACCGCCCGCGAATTCCTCGGAATCGCCGCGCTCAAGGCCAATCTCTTCGAGGATGCCGGGCGCTGGTTCGATGCCGCGATCACCGATCCGCAGGCGCCGGCGGCCCTGCGCCAGCGCGTCGAGCTTTATCTCGCTTTGGTCCGTGGCGGCCCCGTCACGGTGAAGAACTGAACCGGAGCCTTGCTCCAACGGCGCCGCCGCCCCGGTTTCCCACTTCGGTGGGCCGGGACGACGGCGAAAATGTGTGAAATCTGATGACAGCCATCGTCGCCCTGATCGGGCGCCCCAATGTCGGCAAGTCGACGCTGTTCAACCGGCTGGTCGGCAAGAAGCTCGCCCTGGTCGACGACCGGCCGGGCGTGACGCGCGACCGCCGCGAGGGTGACGCCACCCTCGGCCATCTCCGCTTCAAGGTGATCGATACCGCCGGTCTCGAGGAGGCCGACAAGGATTCGCTCGCCGGCCGCATGCGCGCCCAGACCGAGACCGCGATCGCGCAGGCCGATGTCGTGCTCTTCATGATCGACGCGCGCCTCGGCATCACGCCGATGGACCAGCCTTTCGCCGATCTGGTGCGCCGCTCCGGCAAGCCGGTGATCCTGCTCGCCAACAAGGCCGAGGGCAAGAAGGGCACCGAGGGCATTATCGAGTCTTACGGGCTCGGCCTCGGCGATCCCGTGCCGTTCTCGGCCGAGCATGGCGAGGGCACCTCGGACCTGCTGGAGGCGCTCGCGCCTTACATCCCCGACGAGCCCGAGGACGACGAGGACGAGACGGCTTGGGCCGACGTTCCCGCCGCCGATTCGGATGGCGAAGAGGATATCGATCCCGATCGCCCGCTGCGGGTTACCATCATCGGCCGCCCGAACGCCGGCAAGTCGACGCTGGTCAACCGCATGATCGGCGAGGAGCGGATGCTGACCGGCCCCGAGGCCGGCATCACCCGCGACACGATCTCGGTCGACTGGGAATGGCGCGGCCGCAAGGTCAAGCTCTTCGACACCGCCGGCATGCGCAAGCGCGCCCGCATCGAGGAGAAGCTGGAGAAGCTCTCCGTCGCGGATTCGCTGCGCGCGATCCGCTTCGCCGAGGTCGTGGTCGTGCTGCTCGATGCCACCATCCCCTTCGAGAAGCAGGACCTGACGCTGGTCGACCTGACCGAGCGCGAAGGCCGGGCGGTCGTCATCGGCCTCAACAAATGGGACCTCGTCGCCGACAAGCAGGGCCTGCTGGCCGAGCTCAAGGAGAAGGCCAACCATCTGCTGGCGCAGGTGCGCGGCGTGCCGATCATCCCGCTCTCCGGCCTCGCCGGCGAGGGCATCGACAAGCTGATGCAGGGCGTGTTCTCGGCTTACGGCGTGTGGAACCGCCGCGTCTCGACCGCGCGGATCAATCGCTGGCTCGAAGGCGTGCTCTCGGCGCATCCGCCCCCGGCCGTGGCCGGCCGGCGCATCAAGATCCGCTACATGACGCAGGCCAAGGCCCGGCCGCCGACCTTCGCGCTGTTCGGAAACCAGCTCGACCATCTGCCGGTGTCCTACACCCGCTATCTCGTCAACAACCTGCGGGAGGCGTTCGAGCTTCCGGGCACGCCGATCCGCCTGCATCGCCGCGGCGGCGAGAATCCCTATGACAAGGAGCGCAAGGGCTGATGAGGATCGCGGTCGTCGGCGCCGGTATCGCCGGGCTTTCCACTGCCTGGTCGCTGAACAGGCGCGGGCATGAGGTGACGCTCTACGAGCAGTCGCCGCAGATCCCCAATCCCTATGCGGCCTCCGGCGACCAGCACCGGATCATCCGCCGCGCCTATGGCGGCGCCGACGGCTATGCCCGCACGATCACCGAGGCCTTCGAGGCCTGGGACGAACTCTGGGTCGATCTGGGCAGGCAGCATTACGCGCCCTGCGGCGTGCTCGGCATCTCCCAGACCGAGGGCGACGAAGGCGAGGAGTACCGCGAGGGCCTCGACCGCATGGCCTCGCCCTACGAGCTCTACGACGCCGCCGAGACGGCCCGGCGCTGTCCCTTCATCGATCCGGCGACGATCCGCTACGCCTATCTCAGCCCCGAGGGTGGCGCGCTCTTCCCGGCCCGCATCGCCGCCGACATGGTGCGCCTGCTGCGCGAGCGCGGCGTCACCCTGCGCGAGGGCGCGACGGTGATCTCGATCGATCCCGAGAGCGGCCGCATCGGTCTCGCGAATGGCGAGGCGGCGAGCTTCGACCGCATCGTCGTCAGCTCCGGCGCCTGGGTGCTGAAGCTCCTGCCGGAGCTCGCGGACGTGCTGACGACCTATCGCACCGCCGTCGCCTATCTCGCCCCGCCTGATGACCTGAGGGCGGCCTGGGAGGCGGCGCCTGTCATCGTCGATGTCGGCGGCACGGTCGACGGCTATGTCCTGCCGCCGGTTGATGGCACTGGCCTCAAGGTCGGCGCCGGCGTGCACAAGCGCCCGCGCCAGCCCGACGAGGAGCGCGAGCCGCGAGCGGGCGAGGGCGAGCAGATCCGCGACTATTTCTCGCCGCCCTTCGCGCGCATCGCCGAGTACCGGGTCGAGCGCGTCGTGACCTGCGCTTACACCTTCACGGCGGACCGCAAGTTCCTGTCGCGGCAGATCGGCCGCGTGACGGCGGTCTCGGCCTGCTCCGGCCATGGCTACAAATTCGGCGCGTCCGTCGGGCGGCGCGTCGCGGCTGCCGTCGAGAGCGGCGATCAGGCCGGCCTGCTGCGCTGGCTCAGGGCCGAATAGCGATCGCAGGCGCGCGCATGATCGAAACCGTCAGCGCGCTCTTCGTCGATGCCGACCGGAAGGTCCTGCTCGGCCTGCGCGCTGTCTGGAAGCAGGCCTGGCCCGGCCATTGGGATGCGATCGGCGGCAGGGTCGAGCCCGGCGAGGCGCTGGAACAGGCCCTGCTGCGGGAATGCCACGAAGAGGTCGGCCTGACGCCGACGCGCTATGAATTGGTGCTCTCGGAAGCCGAGCGCTTTCCCGAGCGCTACGGCGCCGCGCTCCACCACATCTATGTCGTCAGCGCCTGGGAGGGCGGGTCGGCGGTCAATCTCGTCGACGAACACGATGAGATCCGCTGGTTCGGCCTGGATGAGATGGCGGCCCTGCCGAACCTCACCATTCCCGATCTGATCACGCTGGTGCGGGCCTCGCTGGCGCGCGGCTGAGCCTGTTCAGGCCGGCATCTGCGGGGTCAGCACCTTGCCCTGCGGGAAGTCGAAGATCTTACCGCTCTCGGACCAATCCGGCGCGGCCAGCCTGACCAGATGCGGTGCCAGCTCCTCCGGCGTCTTCAGCGTCTGCGGGTCTTCGCCCGGCATCGCCTCGGCCCGCATCCGGGTGCGCAGGGGGCCGGGATTGACCAGCATGAGCTTGACCGGGGTCGTCGCCGTCTCGGCCGCATAGGTGCGCCCCAGGGCCTCCACGGCAGCCTTTGAAACCGAATAGGGCCCCCAATAGGCCGTGCACTTGTGGGCAGCGCCCGAGGTCATCAGTAGGACGCGGCCGGCATCCGAAGCGCGCAGCGCCGGGTCGAGCGCCTTGAGCAGGCGCCAGTTGGCTGTGACGTTGATCTCGAGGACCCTGGCCCAGTCCTTCTCGGTGACATGGTCGAGCGGGCTCAGCGAGCCGAGGATACCGGCATTGGCGAGCAGGATGTCGAGCTTGCCCCAGCGTTCCGTAACGGCGTGGCCGAGCTTCTCCAGCCCGCCGGCGTCGCTGAGGTCGAGCGGTACCAGCGTGGCACTGCCGCCGATCGCGACGATCTCGTCGTCGAGTTCCTCCAGCGCGCCAGCCGTGCGGGCGAGCGCGATGACATGCGCGCCCGCTTCGGCAAAGGCGAGGGCGGCGGAACGGCCGATGCCGCGCGAGGCGCCGGTGACGAGCGCGACGCGCCCCTGCAGTGGTTTGGTCATGACGGACGCAGCCCCGGTCTCATCAAGCGCTCGTCATCCCGGACAAGCTGCGAAGCAGCGCCGATCCGGGATCCATTCCGGAGCGCTGCCAATGAAGGTTCAGGCATGGATCCCGGGCCTGCGCTTCGCTTGCCCGGGATGACAGCCCGCTCGTGAAAAGATCAGCCGGCTTCGGCCAGCAGCGAGATCTGCTGCTTGGCGCTCTCGCCGACCATGTCGGTCAGCGAGGTCGGATAGTCGCCGGTGAAGCAGTGGTCGGTGAATTGCGGGCGCTGCGGGTCGCGGCGCTCGTGGCCCATCGCCCGGTAGAGCCCGTCGACGGAGATGAAGGCCAGCGAATCCGCGCCGACGAACTGGCGCATCTCCTCCAGCGAGTGGGTCGCGGCGAGCAGCTTTTCCCGGTCGGGCGTGTCGATGCCGTAATAGTCGGGATGGGTGATCGGCGGTGAGGAGATGCGGAAATGCACCTCCTTGGCGCCGGCCTCGCGCATCATCTTCACGATCTTGAACGAGGTCGTGCCGCGCACGATCGAATCGTCGACCAGGATGATGCGCTTGCCCTCGACCACCGAGCGGTTGGCCGAATGCTTCAGCTTGACGCCGAGCTCGCGGACCTTCTGCGTCGGCTCGATGAAGGTGCGGCCGACATAGTGGTTGCGGATGATGCCGAGTTCGAACGGGATGCCGCTGGCTTGGGCGTAGCCCAGCGCCGCCGGGACGCCGGAATCCGGCACGGGCACGACGACGTCGGCTTCGGTCGGCGCTTCCTGCGCCAGCACCGCGCCCATCGCCTTGCGGCGCTCATAGATGCTGCGGCCCTTCACGATGGAATCGGGGCGGGCGAAGTAGATGTATTCGAAGATGCAGGGCCGCTCCGCTGCCGGCGGGAAGGGCTTGTGGCTCTCGATCCCGGACTCGGAGATGATCACGACCTCGCCGTTCTCGATCTCGCGGACGAACTTCGCGCCGATGATGTCGAGCGCACAGGTTTCCGAGGTCAGGATCGGGCAGCCGTCGAGCTCGCCGAGCACCAGCGGGCGGATGCCGAGCGGATCGCGGGCGCCGATCAGCTTCTTGTTGGTGATGCCGACGAAGGCATAGGCGCCCTCGATCTGGCGGATCGCCTCGATGAAGCGATCGACGAATTGCTGCTTGCGGCTGCGCGCGACGAGATGCAGCAGAACCTCGGTGTCGGAGGTCGACTGATAGATCGCGCCGTCGCGGACGAGGTTGCGACGCAGCGTCAGCCCGTTGGTCAGGTTGCCGTTATGCGCGACGGCGAAGCCGCCGCCATGCAGCTCGGCGAAGAGCGGCTGGACGTTGCGCAGGATCGTCTCGCCCGTCGTCGAGTAGCGGACATGGCCGATGGCCTGCTTGCCCTTGAGCTTGTCGATGACGCTCGCTTCCGAGAAGGCGTCGCCGACGAGGCCCAGCCGGCGCTCCGAATGGAAGCGCTTGCCGTCGAAGGAGACGATGCCCGCCGCCTCCTGGCCGCGATGCTGCAGCGCATGCAGGCCGAGCGCGGTCAGCGCCGCGGCATCGGCATGGCCATAGATGCCGAAGACGCCGCATTCCTCCCGCAGCCGGTCGGCATTGGGGTCGAAGGCGGTATCACGCTCGGTTTGCGAGATCATGTCGCGCTCCACGCAGAGGGCTTGTGCTGATGTTCTACGCGCTAATTAGGGACGGGCTGGGGCAGGTGCAACCGGCGCCGGCGTCGCGGGGCTGCGCGGTTCCTCCGCCGGGGCCTCCGGCGCGGTCTCGGCGCCGGGCTTCTTCAGCAGGTTCTTGAAGAAATCGGCCTTCATGTCTTGCGGCAGCATGGCGATCAGCGACTGGCCGGTCTCTTCCAGCACAGGCTTGGCCTTGGCGTCCTTGGCCCAGCTCGGCAGCTTCTCGCTCCCGACCAGCCCGGTGAAGAAGGCATAGCCGATCACCGCCAGCAGCAGGCCGCGGGCCGCGCCGAAGACGAAGCCGAGCGTGCGGTCCAGCGCGCCGATGCGCGAATCCAGCACGAAATCGGAAATCCGGGCCGTGATCAGCGAGACGACGATCAGCGTGCCCAGGAACAGGGCCGCGATCGCGGCGACCAACGCGATCGTGTCCTGCGCCGAGCTCGCCGGGATGTACTGCTTCACGAAGGGCACGAGCTGGGGATGGAACACCCAGGCCACGGCCGCCGCTGCGACCCAGGAGGCGATCGCCAGCACTTCGCGCGTGAAGCCGCGCACGGCCGCGAGCAAAGCCGAGATCAGAACCACGCCGATGACGACGAGATCGAGAATGGTGACAGGCATGGGGAGGGCCGCTTTGCTATGGTCAGGTACCGACCGGCCGGAGGCAGGGCGGCCGTTTCGGCTTTGCTATACGCGTTCCCGGGCTTTCAGTCACCCTTCCGGCAAAGTCATTTCACATCTCTGCGAGGTGCGCGCGCGGCAATATCGGCAACGAGTTCCGTGACATGGCCGAAACGGCGCAGGTTCAGGCCGTTGCCGTCGCCGTGATCGGCGCCGCCGCTCGGCATCAGCGCGGCCTCGAAGCCGAGCTTGGCCGCTTCCCTGAGGCGCGCCGCTGCGACCGCGACCGGCCGAATCGCGCCCGAAAGCGCGATCTCGCCGAAATAGACCGCCTCCTGCGGCAAAGTCGCCCCGCTCAGCGACGAGACCAGCGCGGCAGCGACTGCGACATCGGCCGCCGGCTCGTTGACGCGCAGGCCACCCGCGACGTTGAGATAGACGTCGTGCTGGCCGAGCCTGAGGCCTCCATGCGTCTCGAGCACCGCCAGCACCATGGCGAGCCGGCTGTTCTCCCAGCCGACGACGGCGCGCCGCGGCGTGCCGAGCGCGGTCGGGGCGACCAGCGCCTGGATCTCGACCAGAACCGGCCGCGTGCCCTCCATGCCCGCGAAGACGGCCGCGCCCGGCGCCGGCTGGTCGCGGCCGGCGAGGAACAGTGCCGAGGGGTTGGTGACTTCCGACAGGCCCTTGCCGGTCATCTCGAAGACGCCGATCTCGTCGGTCGCGCCGAAGCGGTTCTTCTGGCCGCGCAGGATGCGGAAGGAATGCGCGCCTTCGCCTTCGAAGGAGAGCACGGCGTCGACCATGTGCTCGACCACGCGTGGTCCGGCGATCTGGCCGTCCTTGGTGACGTGGCCGACGAGGATCAGGCAGACGCCTGACGTCTTGGCATAGCGGATCAGCGCCTGTGCCGAGCCGCGCACCTGCGTCACCGTGCCCGGCGCACTCTCGACCTCGCCGGACCACATCGTCTGGATCGAATCGATCACCACCAGGGCAGGGCGCTCGCCCTGATTGAGGGTCGCGACGATGTCCTCGACATTGGTCTCGGCCGCGAGATCGACCGGCGCCTCGGCCAATCCCATGCGCTCGGCCCGGAGCCTGACCTGCCCGGTCGATTCCTCGCCCGAGACATAGACGACGCGCCGCCCGCCCATCGCCAGCGCGGCGCAGGCCTGCATCAGCAATGTCGACTTGCCGATGCCGGGGTCGCCGCCGATCAACAGCACCGAGCCCGGCACGAAGCCGCCGCCGGTGACGCGGTCCAGTTCCCCGATGCCGGAGACGATGCGTGGCGCATCCTGCGTCTCGCCCTTCAGCGTCTCCAGCACGAAGACGCGGCCACGCGCCCGGCCGCCTGAGGAGGGGCGGCCGCCGCCGGGAACGGGTGCCGCCTGCGCATCCTCGACCAGCGAGGACCATGTCCCGCAGGCGTCGCACTTGCCCTGCCAGCGGTGATAGACCGCGCCGCAGGACTGGCAGTGATAGGTCGGACCGCGCTTGGCCATCGCTAGATTGTCATTCCGGGGCGCGGCACAGCCGCGAACCCGGAATCCACGACGGGCCGCGACTTATTCCGAAGGCGGTGGCAACCGCTCGCCCGGTCGTGGGTTCCGGGTTCTTCGCTGGTGCGAAGCCCCGGAATGACAAGGGAATGCCCCACCTTCTACAGCCCCACATAACGCCGGTGATAGCGACGGCCGAGGCTGGTCAGTATCTCGTAGCCGATCGTCTTGGCGCCGCCGCCGACCGTCTCCAGGTCGAGCGGGCCGCCGATCAGGGTCACGCTCGCGCCGCGCCTGGCCGCGTCAGCCGGCGCCTCGGTCACATCGATGATGATCAGGTCCATCGAGACCGAGCCGACGAAGGGGCAGGAGACACCGTCGATCAGCACCGATCCGCCGGTCGATGTGTCGGTCCAGCTGCCGTTGCGCGGGTAGCCGTCGGCATAGCCGAGGCAGATCGTGGCGAGCTTGCGCCTGCCCTTGGCCGTCCAGCGCCCGTTATAGCCGACTTGCGTGCCGTCCTCGACCTCGCGGGTCTGGATGATCGTCGCCTCCAGTCCCACGACCGGCTTCATCGGGTTCGGCTGCCCGGGCGTCGGATTGCCGCCATAGAGCGCATAGCCCGGTCGCGTGAGCTGGTAGGACGGGCAGTCCTTGAGGAAATGGCCCGACGAGTTCTTGAGCGAGGCCGGCACATCCGGCAGCGCCGCGGCGATCTCGGCGAAGGCGGCGATCTGGCGGGCATTGGCCGGATCGGTCTCGTCCTCCGACGAGGCGAAATGGCTCATCAGCAGTCCGATTCCCGCCGCCGCGATCACGCCCGAGCGCTCGCGGGCGAGGTTGAGGCCTTCGCCCGGCCAGAGGCCGAGCCGGTTCATCGCGGTGTCGACATGCAGCGCCGCCGGCCGGACCTGCGCGCCGGTCTGCCGGAACGAGGCCCATTCCAGCAATTCCTCATGCGAGCCCAGCACCGGCGACAGCCCATGCGCGGCGAAGGTCTCGGCGGCGCCGGGCAGCAGGCCGTTCAGCACATAGATCGTGGCGTCCGGCGCGACCTTGCGGGCGCGGATGGCTTCAGAGATGTGGGCGACGAAGAAGCTCTTGCAGCCGGCCTTGGCCAGCGCCGTCACGGCCGGCTCGATGCCGATGCCGTAGGCATCCGCCTTGACCACGGCTCCGGCCTCTGTGCCGGCACGTTGTCCGAGCAGGCGCCAGTTCGAGACCAGCGCGTCGAGATCGATGGTGAGGGTCGCGCCGAAGGCGGCGGAATCAGGCAGGTCGGCAGGCATCATTCACGGTCCGGCAGGCGCATCTCATCGGCGCGATCCGAGAAGCGTGTCACATCCGCGTCGAACTGCAAGGCCACCGCGCCGGTCGGGCCGTGACGCTGCTTGCCGATGATCAGTTCGGCGACGCCGTGCATGGCTTCCATCTCGAGCTGCCACTTGTTGTGCTCTTCGGTGCCGGGGCGCGGCTCCTTGCCCTTGAGGTAATACTCCTCGCGGTAGACGAACATCACCACGTCGGCGTCCTGCTCGATCGAGCCGGATTCGCGTAGGTCGGAGAGTTGCGGGCGCTTGTCGTCGCGATTCTCGACCTGACGCGAGAGCTGCGAGAGCGCGATGATCGGGACGTTGAGCTCCTTCGCCAGCGCCTTCAGGCTGGTCGTGATCTCGGTCAGCTCCTGCACGCGGTTCTGGCTGTTCTTGGACGAGCCGGAGAGGAGCTGCAGGTAGTCGATGAACAGGACGTCGAGCCCCTTCTGGCGCTTCAGGCGCCGGGCGCGGGCCATCAGCTGCGCGATCGAGATACCGCCGGTCTGGTCGATATAGAGCGGCAGCTTCTCGATCTGGGCGGCGACATCGGTAAGGCGAGCGAAATCGCCCTCGGTGATGCGGCCTTGCCTGATCTTGTAGGAGGAGATGCTCGACTGCTCGGCGACGATACGGGTCGCGAGCTGGTCGGCCGACATTTCGAGCGAGAAGAAGCCGACGATGCCGCCGTCGACCGACTTGATCGAGCCGTCCTCCTGCCGCTCGCCGCGCCACGCCTTGGCGATGTTGAAGGCGATGTTGGTGGCGAGCGAAGTCTTGCCCATGGCGGGGCGTCCGGCGAGCACCAGCAGGTCCGAGCGCTGCAGGCCGCCCATGCGCTGGTCGACGTCGCGCAGGCCGGTTGAGATGCCGGAGAGACCGCCGGCGCGCTGGTAGGCGCTGGCCGCCATGTCGATCGCGAGGCGCAGCGCCCCGTCGAATTTCTGGAAGCCGCCCTCGTAACGGCCCTTTTCGGCAAGCTCGTAGAGCTTGCGCTCGGCATCCTCGATCTGCTCGCGCGGCGCCATCTCGACGGGCGCGTCATAGGCGACGTTGACGAGGTCCTCGCCGACGCCGATCAATTGCCGGCGCACGGCGAGGTCGTAGATCGTGCGGCCGTAATCGGCGGCGTTGATGACGGTCGTCGCCTCGGCCGCGAGGCGGGCGAGATACTGGCTCGGCGTGATCTCGCCGAGATCGAGGTCGTTGACGAAGGTCTTGAGCGTGATCGGCGTCGCGATCTTGCCGGCGCGGATCATGCTCGACGCCAGCTCGTAGATGCGCTGATGGATCGGCTCGAAGAAATGGTCCGGCTGCAGGAAGTCGGAGACGCGATAGAATGCGTCGTTATTGACCAGGATCGCGCCCAGCAGCGCCTGCTCGGCCTCGATATTGTGAGGCTGGACGCGGAATTCCGCCTCGCGGTTGTCGAGGCGGGCGACGAGAGCTGTAGCGGTGGCCATGGCCGTCCCGATAAATCAATGCTGACTGATAATTCAAGCCGACAATCAGCCGCGGAAGCTTGCGCTCCGGCATGGCTGAGTCGGGCAGAAAAATTACCTTAACATTCTGACAATCGGCGCCAGCAGGCTTCGGTTCCATCCACCACTTTGCACAGCCTCCGAAATGAAAAAGGCGCCGTGTTGCCACGGCGCCCTTGACTCGATTCGGGAGCGATAAGGCTCAGAGCTCGACGTCGCCGGCCTCGGCCAGCGCCGCGCCGACCTCGAGGCCGAGATCGTCGAGATCGAACTTCTCCTGGGCCGTGACGTTCTCGCCGGCAGCCTGGCGCTGAGCCTCTTCGGCCGAGCGGGCGATGTTGACGGTGATCGTGACCGAGACTTCCGGATGCAGCACGACCGGGACGGTGTGCAGGCCGAGCGTCTTGATCGGGGTGTTCAGCGTCACCTGGCCGCGCGAGACGTTGAAGCCGTCCTTGGTCAGGGCTTCGGCGATGTCGCGGGTCGAGACCGAGCCGTAGAGCACGCCGGACTCGCCCGACTGGCGCAGGATGGTGACGCTCTGGCCGTCCAGGCGCTCGGCGACGGCGTCGGCCTCGGACTTCAGCTCGAGGTTGCGGGTCTCGAGCTCGAGCTTCTGGCTCTCGAAGCGCTTCTTGTTGTCCTCGGTGGCGCGCAGCGCCTTGCCGCGGGCGAGCAGGTAGTTGCGGCCGAAGCCGTCGCGAACCTTCACGATGTCGCCCATCTGGCCGAGCTTGGCGACGCGTTCGAGCAGGATCACTTCCATGGGTCTTCTCCTTGTTTTTGTCTTCAGACGTGGGTTTCAGGAATGGTTAGGCGGAGGCGGCAGCGCGGCCCGCTTGCGTAGGCCGAGCAGCGTGTCGATGACGCCCGCGATCGCGAGCAGCGGCGTCAGAACGGCCTGCATCACGACGAGGGCGACATAGATCGAGATCAGCATCGGCAGCCGCCAGGGACGGCCGCGCGAGATGTCGTGCAGCGTGGCGAGCCCGCTGAACATGAAGGCGGCGAGCAGCGCGCCGGCCATGGCCATGGCGGCGACGCCGATGAAGCCGCCGGTCGTCGCGACGAAACCCGTGGCGATCAGCAGCAGAAGCGCCTGACGCGGCAGCGTCGTCGACGGGATGAAGGGCCAGGGCCGCGGCAGACGGTCTGACATCTTCACGGTGCGGGCTGCGAGCCAGAGATTGGCGGTGATGGTGGTGACGAAGGAGGCGCCGATGCCGAGCGGAACGGCCGGGGCCAGGCTCTGCGCGAGTTCCTTGACCTGCACGTCACCGGGCAGCGCGATCAGCTTACCGCGCACCATCTCGTTCAGCAGGTTCTCGATCATGCGGGCGATCACCGAGCGATAGGTCTCGTAATCGGTGGTCATCACCAGCGCGCTGCCGACGGTGGCGAGCGCGGCGGTGGCCGCGATCCAGAGCAGCAGGTTGCCGAGCGGATACCATTCGACCCGGCCATCGGTGTCGCCGCGGGCAAGAAGTGCGAGATAGGCGATCCACCAGGCCGGCAGGCCGATGATCAGGGCAAAGGCGATGCCGCCGGTGGGGGCGAGCGCAATCGCGACAGCGAGCGCGCCCGCAGCCGTGGCGAACAGCCCGGAGCGGTGGTTCCAGCCCAGCGATGCGATGAAGATCGGGAGGGGAGCGGCCGAATACAGCACGGCAGCCAGCGGCGATCCGGTGATCACCACTGAGAAGAGCAGGGCCGAAACGAGGCCCGCGCCGATGCCGACAATCGGAATCATAAGTCCGTCCTGCTGTCCCGCTGCTCGCAAGCCTTGCGGCTCGGCAGGGTGAGAGGCTTCTGGCCTCAACGAACCCGAGGGAGTTTCACCGACGGGCGACTGGTTGATCTTGAAAGCGAGAACCGGAGGCGCGTGAGGCGCCTCCGGGATTTATCGGTATCCGGAACCGGTGAACGGCTCAGCGGATGACGTAGGGCAGCAGGCCGAGGAAGCGGGCGCGCTTGATCGCCTGGGCGAGCTCGCGCTGCTTCTTGGCGGAGACCGCCGTGATGCGGGACGGAACGATCTTGCCGCGCTCGGAGATGTAGCGCGAGAGCAGACGCACGTCCTTGTAGTCGATCTTCGGGGCGCCTTCGCCCGAGAAGGGGCAGGACTTGCGGCGGCGGAAGAAGGGGCGACGGGCGCCAGCGGATGCAGTCGACATTCTCAGGCCTCCGCTTCGGTGGTTTCGGTCGCTTCGTCGTCACGACGCGGACGGTCACGGCGCGGGCCGCGATCGAAACGGTCGCCGCCACGCTCCGGACGGTCTTCGCGGTCACGCTTCTGCAGCATGGCCGACGGACCTTCCTCGAGCTCCTCGACCTTGACGGTCATGAAGCGCAGGACGTCTTCGTTGATGCGCATCTGGCGCTCCATCTCCAGCACGGCGGCGGAGGGAGCCTCGATGTTCAGCAGCGTGTAATGCGCCTTGCGGTTCTTGCGGATGCGGTAGCCGAGGGACTTGACGCCCCAGTACTCGACCTTGCGGATGGCGCCGCCATTCGCTTCGATCACGCCCTTGAAAAGCTCGACAAGAGCTTCGACCTGCTGCGCGCTTACATCCTGCCGCGCGAGCAGCACATGCTCGTACAATGCCATATGTGGCCTTCCTTGTTTCACCCTGCTTCGCCCGGCGCGGAGCCCTCCGAGCCCTGGATAAGGCCCGACAGGATTTCATCGAAGGCGGAGACACGGGATGACGGTTCGGGAAACGAGCCTGCGCCGATCCTTGCGGACATGCGCCATCCGTTCAGCCTCCGGCCGAACAAGCAGATGGCGGTGGTTACAGGGTCCGATGCGTCATGGCAACCGGAATCTGGTGTGGAAGACCGCCCATCCGACGGAAAAGATGGGCCTTGTGCTTGACTTGGCTGCTAAACCGATGTGACAGCCCCGTCATAATACATAAGTAGTGAAGAACGAGGCGTTCCGCGCATGACCACAGCCTTCATCTTCCCGGGCCAGGGTTCGCAGGCCGTCGGCATGGGCAAGAGCCTGACCGACAACTTCGCCGTCGCGAAGGCGGTTTTCGACGAGGTCGATGCGGCCCTGTCGCAGAAGCTCTCCGCCGTGATGTGGGAAGGTCCCTCCGAGGAACTGACCCTGACGGCCAATGCCCAGCCGGCCCTGATGGCGGTCAGCCTCGCGGTCGTGCGCGTGCTCGAGGGCGAAGCCGGGCTCGATCTGAAGCGCGATGCTGCCTTCGTCGCTGGCCATTCGCTCGGTGAGTACTCGGCGCTGGCCGCCGCCGGCACCTTCACGATCGGTGATGCCGCCCGCCTGCTGCGCATTCGTGGCGACGCCATGCAGAAGGCCGTTCCGGCTGGGCAGGGTGCCATGGCGGCGCTGCTCGGCGCCGAGCTCGATCTCGCTCGCGAGATCGCGGCCGCCGCGGCCCAGGGCGAAGTTTGTGAAGCGGCCAATGACAATGGCGGCGGCCAGGTCGTGCTTTCCGGTGCGAAGGCCGCGATCGACCGCGCCATCGCGCTGGCCGGCGAGCGCGGCGTGAAGCGCGCCATGCTGCTGCCGGTTTCCGCGCCCTTCCATTGCGCCCTGATGCAGCCCGCCGCCGACGCCATGCGCGACGCCTTGGCCAAGGTTACGATGCAGGCGCCGGTCGTTCCGGTCGTCGCCAATGTCGGCGCCGCGCCGCTGAGCGACCCCGATGCGATCCGGGCCTCGCTTGTCGCGCAGGTCACCGGCACGGTGCGCTGGCGCGAATGCGTGCAGGCGATGGCGGTTGCCGGGGTCGCCGATTTCGTCGAGGCCGGCAGCGGCAAGGTGCTGGCCGGGCTGGTCAAGCGTATCGTCGCGGGCGCCGCGCCGGTCTCGATCGGCACGGCTGAGGACATCGCGGCCTGGAAGGCCCGCAAGGCTTGATATCGTCGCATCAAACCGAGAAGTGGTTCCCACTTTCGGTCTGATGCGGAGTGCAGAAACCCAGGACGGGCTGCAGCGGCAGGATGCCGAACAAGGGGAGCGAACATGTTTGATCTGACCGGCCGCAAGGCCCTGGTCACCGGCGCGACCGGTGGTCTCGGCGGAGCCATCGCCCGGACGCTTCATGCGCAGGGCGCCAGCGTCGCGATCTCGGGGACGCGCGCCGAAGCGCTGGAAGCCCTGGCGGTCGAGCTCGGCGAGCGCGTCGTGATCGCGCCCTGCAACCTCTCCGACAAGGATTCGGTAGAGGCCCTGGTGCCGACCGCCGAGGAGAAGCTCGGCGGGCTCGATATCCTCGTCAACAATGCCGGCATCACCCGCGACAACCTGTTCATGCGCCTCAAGGACGAGGACTGGGACAGCGTGCTCGCGGTCAATCTGACGGCGGCGTTCCGCCTGTCTCGCGCCGCCGTGAAGTCGATGATGCGTCGGCGCTATGGCCGAATCGTCTCGATCGGCTCCGTCGTCGGCACGACCGGCAACCCCGGCCAGGGCAACTACGCTGCCGCCAAGGCGGGCCTGATCGGCATGTCCAAGGCTCTTGCCGCCGAGGTCGCCAGCCGCAACATCACCGTCAACGTGGTCGCTCCGGGCTTCATCGAGTCGCCGATGACGCAGGCCCTCAACGACAAGCAGCGCGAGGGCATTCTCGCCGGCGTGCCGATGGGCCGCCTTGGCGAGGGCGCCGATGTGGCCGCGGCCGTGGCCTTCCTCGCCAGCACGGAGGCCGGTTACGTGACCGGGCAGACGCTCCACGTCAACGGCGGAATGGCAATGATCTAGGGGCGTTAGCGCTCATTCTAGATCGGTTTTGATAAGTCTGCGGCGCACTCGCCAGCCCGTAAAGGGTGTGTTAACTAGCGCCGTCGCGCTGCCGCTGGGCGATCCGAGGGGACTTGACGAAACCTCGGTTGTTGCGTTTGTGCAGGCTTCGAGCTTTCCGGATCGCGGACATCGTCAGGTGGCGCGGCGGCTCGGAATGAGATCCCTCCACCGCGTCGCATCCCTGCGATGCGTTTTCAGTTTCTAAGTCTAAGGAAAAGACCCATGAGCGATGTTGCCGAGCGCGTGAAGAAGATCGTGGTCGAGCACCTCGGCGTCGAGGCCGACAAGGTCGTCGACGGCGCCAACTTCATCGAGGACCTGGGCGCGGACAGCCTCGACACCGTCGAGCTCGTGATGGCCTTCGAGGAAGAGTTCGGCGTCGAGATCCCGGACGATGCGGCCGAGACGATCGTGACCGTCGGCGACGCCGTGAAGTTCCTCTCCGCCAAGAGCGCCTGATCGGCCCTCAGGGTCGGTCCACGCAGAAAGAGCCATGGCTTCTCGCAGTTATCCGATGCGGCGCGTCGTCGTGACCGGGCTCGGTATGGTGACGCCGCTTGCATGCGGCGTCGAGCCGACCTGGTCGCGCCTTCTGGCCGGCGCCAGTGGCGCTGGCCCCATCACCAGTTTCGACGCCAGCGACCTGCCGGCGCGGATCGCCTGCAACATCCCGCGGGGTGACGGCAGCGACGGGACCTTCAATCCCGACCAGTGGATGGAGCCGAAGGAGCAGCGCAAGGTCGATGACTTCATCGTCTTCGCCATGGCGGCGGCCACGCAGGCGTTGCAGGACGCCGGCTGGAAGCCTGAAAGCTACGAGGATCAGATCCGCACCGGCGTCGCCATCGGCTCCGGCATCGGCGGGCTCGGCGGCATCTACGAAGCCTCGCTCCTGCTCAAGGAGCGCGGCCCGCGCCGCCTCTCGCCCTTCTTCATCCCCGGCCGCCTGAGCAATCTGGCGGCGGGCTACGTCTCGATCGAGCACGGGCTGAAAGGTCCGAACCATGCCGTCGTGACCGCCTGCTCGACCGGTGCGCATGCGGTTGGCGACGCTGCCCGCATGATCGCGCTGGGCGATGCCGAGGTCATGGTCGCGGGCGGCGCCGAATCGGCGATCAACCGGATCGGCATTGCCGGCTTCTGTGCCTGCCGCGCGCTCTCGACCGGTTTCAACGATACGCCCGAGAAGGCCTCGCGCCCCTATGACAGGGACCGCGACGGCTTCGTGATGGGTGAGGGCGCTGGCGTGCTCGTGCTCGAGGAGCTCGATCACGCTCTGGCTCGCGGCGCGCGCATCTATGCCGAGATCGTCGGCTACGGCATGTCGGGCGATGCCTATCACATCACCTCGCCCTCCGAGGATGGCGATGGCGCCTATCGCTGCATGCAGGCCGCGCTGGATCGCGCCGGCATCACGGCTGGCGATCTCGACTACATCAACGCCCATGGCACCTCGACGCCGCTCGGTGACGAGATCGAGCTGCGCGCCGTCGAGCGCCTGCTGGCCAATGCGCCCAAGCGCCCGTCCATGTCCTCGACCAAGTCTGCGACCGGCCATCTGCTGGGGGCTGCCGGTGCGATCGAGGCGATCTTCACTGTGCTCGCCATCCGCGACCAGGTTGCGCCGCCGACGATCAATCTCGACAATCCGTCCGTCGAGACCGAGATCGACCTGGTGCCGCATGTCGCCCGCAAGCGCGAGATCGACTACGCGCTGTCGAATTCCTTCGGCTTCGGCGGGACCAATGCCTCGCTGGTGATGCGGCGCTATCGACCCGAACAGTGAGCCGCTGCGAGATAGCGCGGTTTCGCCATATTCTTGGGTAGAGTCTGTAGCCGATGCGGCCGAATGCGTGATTCCGCGTTCACAGCCGCGAGGAAACCGGCTCTAATGCGACCGTCCGGCTTCGGTGCGGTCGCCTGCCCACTCCGGCAGGCGCGGTCAGGTTGCACCGTGCCGAGATCATCTACCCAGTGCTGCGAGCGTCTTGATCGTGAATGATACGCCCCGCGTCGCCCCGAAGAGTCCGAGCGAGGCCCTCAAGCCCGTAGCGCCGCCGGCGCCGCCGCCGAAGGTCCGTCGCCGTCGGCGCAGCCCTTTCCTGTCTATGCTGAGTGGTCTGTTCACGGTCGCGCTCGTCGGCGCCGGCGTGGTCGGTGCCGGCATCGCGATCGTTTCGAACCAGAGCAAGGCGCCGGGGCCGCTCGCCAGCGACCGCACCCTCATCATCCCCAAGGAAAGCGGGCTCACCGAGATCACGGAGCTGCTGCAGCGCGAAGGCCTGATCGAGCATCCGCTGAGCTTCCGCATCGCGGCCATCGTCAGCGGCGACTGGCACAAGCTGAAGGCGGGCGAGTACCTGTTCAAGGCGCGCGTCAGCCCGCAGGAGATCCTCGGTGTCATTTCCAGCGGCAAGTCGGTCGAGTATTCGATCACCATCCCCGAGGGGCTGACGAGCGAGCAGATCGTCGAGCGGCTGCGGAACAACGAGCTTCTGACCGGCGATATCGCGGAAGTGCCCAAGGAAGGCTCGATCCTGCCCGACACCTATCGCTTTCCGCGCGGCTTCTCCCGGAAGGGCATCCTCGACGTGATGGCGCGCAGCCAGGTCGCGGTTCTCAGGAATATCCGCATTCCCGCCGGCCTGCCGATCAAGACGACCGACGAACTGGTCATCCTCGCCTCGATCGTCGAGAAGGAGACCGGCCGCGCCGACGAGCGCCCGCGTGTCGCCGGCGTCTTCATCAACCGCCTGAACCAGAAGATGCGGCTGCAATCCGACCCGACGATCGTCTACGGCCTCGTCGGCGGCAAGGGTACGCTCGGCCGGCCGATCATGCGCAGCGAGATCACCCAGGCGACGCCCTACAACACCTATGTCATCAACGGCCTGCCGCCGGGTCCTATCGCCAATCCCGGCCGTGCCGCCATGGAGGCGGTGGTCAATCATTCGCGGACCAAGGACCTCTACTTCGTCGCCGATGGCAGCGGCGGCCACGCCTTCGCCGAGACCCTGGAGCAGCACAACCGCAATGTCGGGCGTTGGCGCCAGATCGAGACGACGCGCTCGCAGCAGCAGGGCGGCAAGCCGCCCGCGGACAGCGTCGACAAGGTCGAGCCCCCGGCCGGCCCCGACAATCGCACCGAGGCGCCCGCCACGACGCAGCCTGCGGCCGACAATGCCGGCTCCGCTGGCGTTCCGGTCGCCCAGCCGGTCGGAACGGTGGCGGGCACGCGCGCCCGCGCCTTCGACGCTTCGGAAGGCACGACACGGGACCCGCTGCTCAACAAGAGCTTCGACTTGAACTCGCCGAAGCAGGTTCCGCAGCTCAAGCCCTGATCTGCCGGCCGGAAGGCTCTCAATCCCCATTTTCCGGCAGCGGGCCGCTTGCTGTCGCGGATGCGCGCCACTACGGTCCCGCCCGATCTTACACGAAGGCGGCAGGGGCAATGGCCATCGAAAGCATGACGGGGTTTGCCCGTGCGGCAGGAACGGCCGGGGTTCATGGCTGGGCCTGGGAAATTCGCAGCGTCAACGGGCGTGGCCTCGATCTGCGCGTCCGTGTCCCACCCGGTTTCGAGGTCCTCGCCGAGGCGGCCCGCAAGCGGCTGGGCAGCGCCTTTTCGCGCGGCACGCTTCACGTCAATCTCGCCGTCACCAGCGATGCCGGCCCGCCGCGCCCGCGCGTCAACGAGGCGGTTCTCGCTGCGCTGCTTGAGGCCGTGGAGCGGCTGCCGCCCGCCGCCGGCATCAACCCGCCATCCTATGACGGACTGCTCGGCATCCGCGGCGTCGTCGATTATGCCGACGAGGCGCAGGATGCGCTGGGCGCGGTCGAGGCGCCGGCTCTGGCCGGCCTCGAGGCCGTTACCGACGCCTTGAAGGACGCGCGGGCCGCCGAAGGACGCGCGCTTGAAACGATTGTCCTTGGCCATCTCGAAACCATCGCCCGGCTCGCCGGCGAAGCGGAGCATCACCCCGCCCGCAGCAGCGAGGCGATCCGCGCCCGGATCGCGGCGCAGGTCGAGACGCTTCTGGGAGCCAATAACGGCTTCGACCCCCAGCGCCTTCACCAGGAGGCCGCGCTGATCGCGGTGCGCGCCGATATCCGCGAGGAGATCGACCGCCTGCAGGCTCATGTCGTGGCTCTGCGCGAGCTCCTGTCCAAGGGCGGCCCGATCGGCCGCAAGCTCGATTTCCTGGCGCAGGAATTCGGCCGTGAGGCCTCGACGCTTTGCGCCAAGGCCAACGATCCCGGCCTGTCGCGCATCGGGCTCGAGCTGCGCACGGTCGTCGACCAGATGCGCGAGCAGGTTCAGAACGTAGAGTGAGCCCGATGGCCGATACCCTTCATCCGGCCCGCCGCGGCCTCATGCTGATCCTGTCCTCGCCCTCGGGCGCCGGCAAGACGACGCTCACCCGCAATCTCAAGAGCGAGAACAATCTCGACCTCTCGATCTCGGTGACGACCCGCGCCAAGCGCCCTTCCGAGATCGAGGGCGTGCATTATCGCTTCATCGATCGCACGGCCTTCGACACCATGCGCCAGCACAACGACCTGCTGGAGTGGGCCGAGGTCCATGGCAACGGCTACGGCACGCCGCGGAAGGAGGTCGAGGCTTCGCTGGCGGCGGGGCGCGACGTGCTGTTCGACATCGACTGGCAGGGCACCCAGCAGATCGTGAAGAAGGCGCGGGCCGACGTCGTCACCATCTTCATCCTGCCGCCCTCGATGGCCGAGCTGCGCTCGCGCCTGATCCGCCGCGCCGAGGATGCCGAAGAGGTCATCGTCAAGCGCCTCGCCAATGCTCGCGACGAGATCGCGCGCTGGAGCCAGTACGACTACGTCATCGTCAACCACGATCTTCAAACGGCCTATGAGCAGATCAAGGCGATCCTGACGGCCGAGCGCCTGAAGCGCAGCCGCGCCGTCGGCCTCACCGATTTCGTCGACCAGCTCCTGACCGAACAACTGCCCTGATCAGCGGGCGCCACAACCCCTGTCATTCCGGGGCGGCCGGAGGCCGAACCCGGAACCCACGACTGGGTGAGCCCTTTCAGCCGCATGATCGCCAACACTCGCCCAGTCGTGGGTTCCGGGTTCTTCGCTAAGCGAAGCCCCGGAATGACGAGGATGTACCTAGCGCTGCGCGGCCAGCGCGTTCGCCAGCCTGACGAATCCCGAGACCGGGATCTCCTCGGCTCGCGCCGTCTCAGCGAGGCCCGCGGCTTCGATGATCGGCGTCGGGTCCGGCAGCACGGCCTTCAGGCTCTGCCGCAGCATCTTGCGCCGCTGTCCGAAGGCGGCGAGCGTCACCCGCTCCAGCAGGCGCCGGTCGCAAGGCTCCGGCTGCGCGCGTGGTATGAGCTGGACAATCGACGAGGTGATCTTCGGCGGCGGCACGAAGGCACTGCGTGGTACGTCGAACAGGATCTTCGTCTCGCAGCGCCAGTTCGACAGCACCGCGAGCCGGCCGTAATCGGCCCGCTCGTCCGGCGTCGCGACGATGCGCTCGGCGACCTCGCGCTGGAACATCAGGGTCAGCGAATCCCACCAGGACGGCCAGGGCTCGAGGCTGAGCCAGCCGACCAGCAGCGGCGTGCCGATATTATAGGGCAGGTTGGCGACGATCCGCGCCCGCCCGCCGCCGAGATGGGGCGTCAGGTCGACCGCCAGCGCATCGCCGTCGATGACCTCCAGCCGCCCCGGATAATACGCCGCGATCTCGGCAAGCGCCGGCAGACAGCGTCGGTCGCGTTCGATCGCGATGACGCGGCCCGCGCCATTGGCCAGCAGCGCCCGTGTCAGCCCGCCGGGGCCGGGACCGATCTCGACCACCGTCTGGCCTTCGAGTGGCCCGGCCGAACGGGCGATGCGGCTCGTCAGGTTGAGGTCGAACAGGAAATTCTGGCCGAGCGCCTTCTGCGCCATCAGCCCATGGCGCTCCACCACGTCGCGCAGAGGCGGCAGGTCGTCGATCTGACTCATGAAGCGGTGTCCGCGAGATTGCGTTCGGCCATCCGGGCGGCGAGTTTCAGCGCGGCGCAGAGGCTGTCCGGTCGCGCGATGCCCTGGCCTGCGATGTCGAAGGCCGTGCCATGGTCCGGCGAGGTCCGGATGAAAGGCAGGCCCAGCGTGACATTGACGCCCTCGTCGAAGGCGATCGTCTTGATCGGGATCAGGGCCTGGTCGTGATACATCGCCAGCGCCGCATCGTAGCCGGCGCGCGCCCGCGCATGAAACATCGTGTCGGCGGGGTAAGGGCCGCGAGCGTCGATACCTTCGGCCTGCAGCTGGGCGATGGCCGGCGCGACGATCGCCTCGTCCTCGTGACCCATCGTGCCGTTCTCGCCGGCATGCGGATTGAGCCCGCTGATCGCCAATCGCGGCCGGGCGACACCGAAGCGGCTGCGCAACTCCGCCGCGACGATCCGGCCGGTTTCGACGATGAGCGCCGTGGTCAGCAGCTCGGGCACCCGGCGTAAGGGTTCGTGGATCGTCACCGGAACGACGGCGAGCTCCTCGCACCAGAGCATCATCACCGGGCGCGGCGCGATGCCACCCTGAGCCGCGAGATGCGCGAGGTATTCGGTATGGCCGGGATGCTTGAAGCCGGCTTGGTAAAGCACTGATTTTGCGATCGGATTGGTCACGACGGCGGCGGCCTCGCCGGCCCGGACGGCCGCGACCGCCCGGTCGATCGAGCCGATCGTGCCGCCGGCCGTCGCCGGATCGGGCTTGCCCGGAATGGCCCTGCCTGCCCCGGAAGCGAGCGGGATGACGGGCAGCATCTCGGCAAAGGCGGCGCCGGCATCGCCCCAGTCGCAGACGCCGAGCGGCACGCTCCAGCCGAGCCGGCCGGCGACAGCGGCGAGATGGTCGGGGTCGGCGATGCAGGCGAAAGCAGGAAGCGCGCGCTCGTGACGTTCAAGCCAGGCACGCAGTGTCAGCTCCGGCCCGATCCCGGCCGGATCTCCTTGTGTCAATGCGAGCGGCGTTGCCGGCAAGACGAACTCCGCGGCCTGAAGGGAGGGCCGACCCGCTGATCCGGGCCGGCGCTGCGACTAGTTCGAGCTGACACCGTCGCTCGACGAGCTCGAGCTGAGGTTCTGCGAATAGCTGATCTCGCCAAGCGTGCGCAGTTCGAGGCGGAACATGACTGTACGCGTGTCTTTCGTCGATCCGGCCTGGCGATCAGCATAGCTCTGCGAATAGCTGATGTCGAAGACCGTGCACTCGTCGGTATAGTTGAGGCCGAACGAAGTCGACGCGGTCTGGAACGGACCCGTATTCGGGTAGATCGGCACCGCGGCCACGGCCGGAGCCGCCAGATAGGATGCGTAGGCATCCCGGTAGCGTTCGCGGTCGTACTTGTACTTGTCGAGGTCGAACAGCACGCCGGCGCGCAGGCGCCAGTTCTCGGCCACGCGCAGCGAGCCGTTGAGCGACAGACCCTCGCGGCGCCGCGAGATGCCGAGATCGGGCTGCGGCTCGTAGCGGCCATAACCGACCGAGGCGGTGATGATGCTGTTGGCATAGGTCGCGGCGGCGTCGATCCGCTGGGCCTCGAAGGTCGTCGCGTTGAGGCGGGTCGCGCCGGTCAGGAAGAAGCCCTTGAACGGCGAGAGCTGGGCGCGGGCGACATAGTCGGAGTTGCGGGTTTCGAGGCCGGAATTCAGGCCGGTATTGAGCATGTCGCCGCTGGCGAAGGAATTGCGTCCGCCGAGCTGGAAGGACTGGCCGATGAGCAGGTTGGCGAACGCCTCCTTGCCGAAACGGCCGGTATAGAGCGCGCCGACATTCGCGCGCGTCCCGCCTTCGACGCGGTCGAAGCCGGAGAACTTGCCGCTCCATTCGAACAGGTTGTTGGCGTCGAAGACGAGGCTCTGCGCATCCTCGTTGGCGACGCGCAGGCTGTTCGTCTCGTTCGGGCGGGCAACCACCTGGGCGACCGGCTCGATGATATGGGTGCCCCAGCCGGTCTTGGCGACGAACGGGTAGCGGTACATCAGCCCGATCGCCGGCATGACCCGGCCGAAGACCTCGTCCGAGGTGTCGGCGATGGTCGCGACGCGCGCGTTGATCAGCCCGGTGGTGTCGGGGTTGACCGAGAAGATATCGGCCCGCACCGAGGCGTAGGGCGTCCACATCTGGCCGAGCGGGTCGATGAAGTTGCGCCGCCAGGCAACCTGTGCCGTGGCCCGGGAGACATTGCCGGCCAGCCCGCGCACCAGGCAGTGATTCTTGTCGTAAACGGCGCAGCCGTCATAGAGCGAATAGCTCGGCGTCGTGATCAGGTAATTCTTCTGCTGCGGCAGCTGCGTGAAGGCAGCTGTATCGCGCGTCAGGCTCGTGACGTTGGCGGTGAACGAGAGCTCGCCACCCAGGAAGGACGGCTTGTGGACGCGCTTGTCGTAGTCCAGCACCGGCAGCACGACGGGCTGCTGCTTCTGCCAGTCCTGGTAGTTCAACGGCTGGAAGTAGTAGCCGCGCAGGTCGAACCAGGCGCTCTCGCTCTGGCCGTTCAGATAGGCGGTCGAGATCGCTTCCTGCAGATAGGTGGTGGTGCTGAGGCTCTCGTTGCGAATGCGGTAGTTCTTGTAGAACCAGCGATCCGTCGACATCGAGGCGTTCCAGCCCACCGTCCAGCGCGGGTTGATGAAGAACTTGCCGTTCGTCTCCACCGAGCCGCGGAACTCCTTGTCGCGCGGGCCGAGCGGGCTCGGCAGGAAGGCGTTCTTGTCCTGTTGGAAGATGCCCGAGGCCCGGATCGTATAGGACCCGTTCATCAGGCGATGCCGCCATTCCGTCTGCCCCAGGAAGCCCTGGCGGCTGAAATAGGTCGGCGTGAACGTCAGGTCGTAATTCGGTGCCAGATTGAGGAAATAGGGCAGGCCGACGCCATAGCCGAGCGCCGAGGTGTTGATGAATTTCGGCGACAGGAAGCCGGACTTGCGCTTCACCGTCGAATCCGGGCCCGACATATAGGGGATATAGGCCATCGGAATGCCGGCGAATTCGACCCGGGCATCCTCGTAATAGATGGTCTGCTCGGACTTCTTGTGGATGATCCGCGCAGCGCGGACCTGCCAGAGCGGCGGCCGCTCCGGGTTGTCCTTGCAGGGCTCGCAGGCCGTGTAGATGCCCTTTTCGAAGACGAAGGTTTCGCCGTCGGTGCGTTCGGCGCGCGGTGCCGAGAAACGGGTCTTGTCCGGGTTCACGACGCGCAGCGAGTCGATGAAGCCGTCGCGGAAATCGTCGGTCAGGTTGAACTTGTCGCCGGTGATGACCGTGCCGTTGGATTCGGTGATCCGGGCATTGCCGATGGCGGTGACGCGCTTGTTGCCCTGGTCGTAGATGACGCGATCGGCCTCGATCGTCCGGCCCTGGTACAGGATCTGGACGTCGCCGACGGCCGCGACCGTCTTCTTGTCGTTGTCGTAGACGAGTTCGCGCGCATCCACGACCATCCGGTCCTGCGGCTTGGCCGCAGCGGCGGTCGGAGGCTTGGGCTGCGCACCGGCCGCCCGATTCTGGGCGTGGGCCGGCCCGGCCAGCAGATAGGCCAGGCTGGAGGCGAGAGCCGTCGCCGCAGCGAAGTGCGCTAGCCGGTTCACACCCGGACCCATCTCGTAAACTCGAAATTAACCATAGGCACAGTACGTTTCACCCATCTTCCTGATGGAGGAGGGCGAGTGCTCCCAGCATTGCCCCCAATGCTGCAGGCAACCACGCCGCGACGATCGGATTGACGATTCCCGACGATCCGAGTTCCTCCGACAGTTGTGTCGCCACATAGAGCACGAACCCCGCGGCGACGCCACCTATCACCAGTTTGGTCACACCACCAAATCTGAAAAATCTTAAAGAAACGGATGCTGCCACCAGCACCATCGCGATCAGCAGCAGCGGGCGCGCCATGAGCGATTGGTAGCGCAGCTCATAGGGCGTCGTGTCGAGCCCGGCGCGCTGCGTCCGCTCGATCACCGCAGGCATGGACCAGAAGCCCACCGCGTCAGGTGGGGTGAAGCTCTGGCGCATCTGTTCAGGCTCCAGCGTCGTTGCGAGCACGTAGCTCTTATAGCTCTGTGGCTCTTCCGTGGCGGAGGTGGAGCGCGCGTCGCTCAACTCCCAGTGCCCCGGGCGCAGCACGGCCTGCCGGGCGTCGATTCGCTCCTTGAAGCTGCCGTCGGGATTGAAGATGAAGAAGGCGACCTGGGACAGGCCGTCCTCGTCGGGCAGGGCGCCGGCGGCGCGGATGATCGCCTGGCCGTCGACGCTGCGCTGCCTCAGCCAGATTTCCTTGGGCAGGCCGGATTTGCCGCCCGAACGCACGAACAGGCGTGTTTCGAGGGCCGTGGCCTTGCGCTTCAGCTCGGCGGCGACGGGGTTGTAGATCATGATCGAGACGAGCCCGATCACGCCGGCGACCGTGGCGGCGGGTTGGAGGAACTGCCAGGCCGAGACGCCGACGGAGCGGGCGACGACGAGCTCGAGCTTCCGGCTCAGCGTCAGCAACGCGAACATGCCGCCGAACAGCGCGGCGAAGGGGAAGATCTGCTCGGCCACGGCCGGGGCCCGGAACAGGGCGAGCTGCACGATTCGCGGCGTCGTCGCGATCGGGGAATCGCCGGCGCGGCGCATCAGCTCGACGAAATCGAGCGTCCCGATCAGGAAGAAGAAGGTGCCGAAGACGCCGACGATGGCGCGCGCGAAGCGCTTCGTCAGATAGCGGCCGAAGGTCGTGAGCAGCAGCATCAGGCGCGCCGGAAACGGGCCGCGAGGTTGACCAGCGGCGTTGTGAGGGGGGCAAGGAGGCGGGCCAGCATCGGCTGGATCCGCGCGCCGTAGAAGATGAAGCCCGTCGCCAGGACGATGGCCATGATCGGCAGGATGTAGAGCAGCGCGGCGGCAAAGGGCGAGCGCACGCTCGCGGTCCAGGCGGCATAGGCCGCGATGCGGGTTGCGCCGACGATCATGACCGCCGACTGGATCGCCAGCGCCCGGCCCTGGCGGGTGGTGCGCGCCTCGCCGATGGCGGCGAACGCAATCAGCATGAAGGCGAACGGATAGAGCGGGGACGACAGCCGGTTGTGCAGTTCAGCCCGGAAACGGCCTTCCTGGATCTTGTAATAGGCCTCGTTCGTGTCCTGCCGGAGGAGCTCCCAGGTCGAGCGCTCGCGCGGCTTGTAGATCACCTTGTCGCCGTCGCCCTCGCCGGGGCCGCCGCTGGAATCGCCGGTCAGCGCCGAGAGGTTCAGGGCATAGCGCTCGAAGGAGATGATCGAGGTCGTGCTGGTGTTCTTGGTCTCGCGCTGGATCGTGCCCTTCTCCAGCATGAGGAAGCTCTGGCCCTCGGCTTCCACCGTCCGGCCGCGCTCGGCGAGATAGATCGAGGGCTGCGACGGGTCGCGGCGATCCTGCATGAAGATGCCGACCAGCGCGTCGCCGGCCTTTTCGCGGTAGTGGAAGGTCACGCCGGAATCGAGCGAGACGAACTGGCCTTCCTTGACGACATTGGCGACGAAATCGGCGCGGATCAGCGTGATCAGGTCGCGCAGCATGCGGAAGCTCGCCGGCATCACCGAGATCGTCATCCAGGCGACGATAAGCGAGGTCGCGATCGTCAGCACGATGAAGGGGCGCGTGATGCGCTGCGGTGCGACGCCGGCGGCGTTCATCACGATCAGCTCGGAATCGCCGTTGAGTCTGTTGAGCGTGTAGAGCGTCGCCATGAACAGCGCGACCGGCGCGATGCCGGCGATCAGCGCCGGCAGCGAAAGCAGCGTCACGGTCAGGAAGATCAGGACTGTCTGGCCCTTGCCGGTGATGAGGTCGACCTCGCGCAGCGCCTGCGTGACCCAGATCACGCCGGTCAGGCCGAGCAGGAGCACGATCGCCGCGACCGCCGCGATCTTCAGGATGTAGCGATCGAGGCGGTTGAGAAGCACGCGTCGGTTCCGGAGCTGGAGAGCTTGCGCCCTCCGAGGTGGTTCGTCGGACACACCCTATGGTATAGGCGCGGCGAGGGCGCAAACGGGAATCGTTTGTCGTCTGCCGTCTAGTGTCCTTCCCCTGTCATTTTCGCAAGATTGTGAGCGGATCATGTCGCAGCGCCTGAAGCTCGAGATCAAAGCCCTGGATGCCGTCGAGGGGCAGGATCTCGTGATCCTCGTTTCGGATGCGCTCGCGGTGCCCGGCGCGGCGCTGCAATGGACCGGCGAGGGCGCCCAGCCGCTGCTGACGCGGGCTGCCGCTGCCGAACGTTTCAAGGGCAAGGCGCTGGCGGGGCTGACATTGCCTTCGCCGGAGGGGGCCTCCTACGAGCGCCTGATCGTCGTCGGAATCGGGCCTGAGGACGAGCGCGCCAAGCTCGATTTCGTCAAGCTGGGCGGCGCCATCGCCGGCCGCCTCGGGGCCGGCCGCAGTGCCGACATTGTTCTCGCTCTGCCCGAGGGCGCGATCGCGGCGAAGCAGGCCGCCGACATCGCACTCGGTCTCAGGCTGCGCGCCTATGCCTTCGATCGCTACAAGACCAAGAGCAAGGATAAGGATGAAGCCGAGCCGCTGACGGTCACGCTGCGCGCGCTCGACCCGTCCGCGGTCAAGAAGGCGGTCAAGACGGCTGACGCCATCGCCGCCGGCGTCACCCAGGCTCGCGACCTCGTGAACGAGCCACCGAACGTGCTCTACCCCGAGGAATTCGCCGACCGCGCCGCCAAGCTCGAAAAGCTCGGCGTCGAGATCGAGATCCTCGATGAGAAGGCGCTGAAGAAGATCGGCATGCGCGCGCTGCTCGGCGTCGGCCAGGGCTCGCGTCGGGAAAGCCGCGTCGCCATCATGCGCTGGAACGGCGCTAAGAAGGACGAGAAGCCCGTCGCCTTCGTCGGCAAGGGCGTGACCTTCGACACCGGCGGCATCTCGCTGAAGCCCGGCGCCGGCATGGAGGACATGAAGGGCGACATGGCGGGAGCGGCCTGCGTTGTCGGCCTGATCCAGGCGCTGGCCGGCCGCAAGGCCAAGGTCAACGCCATCGGCGTGATCGGCCTCGTCGAGAACATGCCTGACGGCAACGCCCAGCGCCCCGGCGATATCGTCACCTCGCTCTCCGGCCAGACCATCGAGATCATCAACACCGACGCCGAGGGCCGCCTCGTGCTGGCGGATGTGCTCTGGTACACACAGGAGCGCTTCTCGCCGCGCTTCATGATCAACCTGGCGACCCTGACCGGCGCGATCCTCGTTGCCCTGGCGCAGGAGAATGCCGGGCTGTTCAGCAATAATGACGAGCTCTCGGAGCGCCTGACGGCAGCCGGCCTCGCCACCGGCGAGACGGTCTGGCGCATGCCGCTCGGCAAGGCCTACGACAAGCTGATCGACTCGAAATTCGCCGACATGAAGAACTCGGCCGGCCGCTATGGCGGCTCGATCACCGCGGCGCAGTTCCTGCAGCGCCATGTCAACGACACGCCCTGGGCGCATCTCGACATCGCGGGAACCGGAATGGCCGCGGCGAATTCGGAGATCAACCGCTCCTGGGGGCCGGGTTGGGGCGTGCGCCTGCTCGACCGGCTGGTCGCCGACCACTACGAGGATTGATTCGATTCCTGCGGTAATGCTGGTAACCCGTTAGAGGATAAGGGTTTCGATGGCCGAGATCCTGTTCTTCCATCTGCAGTCCCGCCCGTTGGAGCAGGTCCTGCCGACGATCCTCGACCGCGCCCTGTCGCGCGGCCAGAAGGTCGTCGTCGAGGTCGGCGGCCAGGAGCGGATGAGCGTGCTCGACGACCACCTCTGGACCTATGCGGATGAGAGCTTCCTGCCACATGTCACGGCGCTGGAGGCCGATGCCCCGAGCAATCCGGTCGTGCTGACGACGCAGGCGCATAATCCGAATGCCGCCCAGGTCCGGATCTGCGCCGACGGGGTCCGCATTCCCGACGCAATGCAGGACTACGAGCGCGTCGTCCTGATATTCGATGGCGACGATCCCGAGGCGCTTGCCGCGGCTCGCGAGGATTGGAAGAAGGCCAGGGCCTCGGGCCATGCCGCCAGCTACTGGCAGCAGGACGATTCCGGCCGTTGGGAGAAGAAAGCGTGAGACTGCCTGTTCTGTTGCTCTGCACCGCGACCCTTGCCGGCTGCTCGGTCGATATGGGCGGCTTCGCCTTCCAGTCCGAAACCAGGGGCGGCGTCACCACGACGAAGACCGCCTCGGCCAGTGCCGGCATCTCGACGCAGGAGCCGGTGCTGACCCCGGAGGGTGAGTGCAGCGTCGGCGTCTCGCTCGACCCCTCGACCCGGCCGCTGCCGAAGGAGATCGCGCCCGGCATCACCGAATGCGAACTGGTCAAGCTGAAGGGCGGGCGCCCGACCGACGTGCTGGTCGGCGAGAGCGGCAAGGGCCAGCGCGAGGTCCAGGTGCTCTATTCCGAGCCCGGCGGCCGCGAGATCTACCTCTTCACCGACAACCGCCTGACCCGGATCGTGAAGCCCGGGCAGGGGTGAGTTGAAAGGCTGCGGGCGGCCACTGGAGTGGAAGAGGTCCGCTGACAGCCACTTCGGTCATGTGAGCATCGACTGGGCCCGGCTCTGTGATACTGGCTTTGTCATCGGCAGCGGTGGATGAGCATGGCCCCTATACCTCCTTGTCGGATGATGACCGAGCGCCTCGTTTTGCGCCCGACGAGCGTCTCCGACGTGGAACGTGCCTTCGAAATTCAGTCTGACTGGGACGTGACGCGAATGCTGCGCATGGCCGCGTTCCCTCCGGATCGAGAGCGCATCGAGGCCTGGTTCGCGGACCATGGGCGCGAATGGGGGGCCGGTGAAGCCTATCGGTTCGCTGTCGAGCTGGAGGGGCGCTTCATCGGCGTCGTCGATGTCGACGAAATCTCCGGGCAGGAAGGCGAACTGGGGTATTGGTTCGAACAGGCGTCCTGGGGACGCGGCTACGCCCGTGAGGCAGCACAGGCGGTCGTGGATTTTGCTTTCGAGAAGGTCCGGCTGCGGGGCCTCCGATCCGGGCACGCTGCCGAGAACGCGGCATCCGAGAACATCCTCCTCAAGCTCGGATTTCAGCCGCTCGACATCGTTCGCGTCGAATCGCGCTCACGGGGGCAGGACATCCAACAGCAGCGTTACCTGCTGTCAGCGCCGCTGCTCGGCGTCTGAGCGATGGCGCTCGCGCCAGCTCGTCGCTCAGTTCGCGAGCCTGTCATATCCGACAAATCGGAACATACTCCGCCCGTTTTCGAGCGGTTGAGGCTCTCCCGAGAAGCGATGCACGCCGACGCCGAGCTCCGTATCGTCCCCCGACAACCAGCACTGCTCAAAACCCAGCGCTTCGAACTGCTCGCAGATCGACGGCACGCGATCGGGCGAGCGACGATGGCGGGTCCAGATCACATGCCCGCCGATCGCGCAGAGCTGCGGGCAGGTGTCGATCGTGCGTTTGATGTCCGCATCGGAGATGTTGCCGAACAGGCCGCAGATCAACACGAGATCCGCCGGCACCATGCCATGATACTGGTCGGTCAGCGAGGCATCGCCGGTCACGATCTCGATCTGATCGAGCGTGTTGGCGCGCGCGAATTCTGCGGCGACCGCCGTGTTGTTTCCATCCAGTTCCACGAGTCGTGCCCGGACGTCGCTGCGTCTCGGATGATCGCAGAGGACCTCGAGCAGATCGCGCCCTTGCCCCGCGCACAGGCTGACGACCAGGAGCGGTCCGGGCCGGCTGTTGTCCAGCACGGTTCGGATTTGATCCTGAACGGTCCGCAGCCGTCGCGACATCCGGGAATCCGGACTGTCGTATTTCTCGTGCCAGGCCCGCCAATCCATGGCCGGAAGCTCCATGCTCGCTCGTCCAGGCGAGCTTACGGCCTCGCTGAATGTCGAGATAGCGCTCGTGCTTCTTCAATGTCGTCGTCCGGCCCGTTCAGGCGTCCCGGCTAGGAAAGCCACCCGGCGCCCGTCCACTTGTTTCCATCGAAACCGTCACGCATCATCGCATCATGACGAAATACCTCATCTCCTTTCCGAGCGAGGCGATGATCGTCACGGACGAGCAGTTGGCCGCCGCTGGCGTCGACTCTCGCGCCGTGATCGAGGAGGCGAAGGCTGCCGGCGTTTATGTCTTCGCCGGTGGGATCAACGAGCCGGTTGCCCCCGTGCTCGTCTCCGCGGATGGATCGGTGTCGGGGCAGATTTATCCCGGCAGCCGCCTCAATGGCGGCTTCGCTGTGCTGGAGCTGCCGTCGCGCGAAGAGGCGGTGAAATGGGCGGCGAAGCTCGCGCGGGCCTGCCGCTGCGCGCAGGAACTCCGCGAATTCATGTACGATCCGGCCAGCTAGGCCTTACGCGTTCTCCAGCTCCTCGCCGAGCAGCAGCCATTCCTCCTCGGCCGCGGCCAGCGCCTCCGACAGTTCCGCGCGCTGGCGCGAGATCTGAACAGCCTTGTCGGGGTCGCGCGCGAAGGCGCCGTTGGCGAGCGCCGCATCGACCTTCTCGATCAGCCCTGTCAGCTTGGCGATGCGTGCCTCGGCGAGGTTGAGCTTCTGCCTGAGCGGCCCCTGTGCAGCGCGCTTCGTCGCTGCTTCCTTGCGTTCGTCGGCCTTGGGCTTGGCGGCTGCGTCCGGCGCGGGCTTGCCGCGCTTCTCGGCCTTGGCGGCGCCGAGCACATAGGTGCGGTAGTCGTCCATGTCGCCGTCGAAATTCTTCACCGTGCCGCCGCCGACGAGCCAGAGCCGGTCGGCGCAGGCCTCGATCAGGAAGCGGTCGTGGCTGACGAGGATGACGGCGCCGGGATAGTCGTTGATCGCGGTGACCAGCGCGGTGCGGCTGTCGATGTCGAGATGGTTGGTCGGCTCGTCGAGGATGAGCAGATGCGGCCCATGGAAGGTCGCGAGCCCCAGCATCAATCGCGCCTTCTCGCCGCCGGAGAGCAGCTTCACCGGCGTATCGGCCTTGCTCGCGGGGAAGCCGATCTGCGCCGCCTTGGAACGGACCTTCGCCTCGGGCGCGTCCGGCATCAGGTCGCGCAGATGGCCGACTGGGGTGTCCTCGATGCGCAATTCGTCGAGCTGATGCTGGGCGAAGTAGGCCGTCTCCAGCTTGCTCGACTTCTTCATCTCGCCGGACATCGCGTCGAGCCGGCCGCCGATGAGCTTGCAGAAGGTCGACTTGCCGTTGCCGTTCGAGCCGAGCAGCGCGATGCGGTCGTCCGGCGCCAGCGACAGGTTGAGCCGCGACAGAACCTTGCGCTCGCCATAGCCGGCGGCGGCATCCTCCAGCACGATCATCGGCGGCGAGAGCGGCTTTTCCGGGCCGGGGAAGGAGAAGGGCTGCACGTCGCGGTCGACGATCGCGGCGATGGTCTGCATCTTCTCCAGCCGCTTGACGCGCGACTGCGCCTGCCGGGCCTTCGTCGCCTTGGCCTTGAAGCGGTCGACGAAGGATTGGAGGTGCTTGCGCTCGGCGTCCTGCTTCTCCTTGGCGCGGGCGAGCTGCATCTGCTTCTCGGCGCGCTGCTTCTCGAAGGAGGAATAGCCGCCGCGATAGAGCGTCAGCTTGCCCTGGTCGAGATGCATGATGTGGTCGACCGAGGTGTCCAGCAGTTCGCGATCGTGGCTGATGACGATCACGGTATGCGGATAGCGCTCCAGATAGTCGTAGAGCCAGAGCGTGCCTTCGAGGTCGAGATAGTTGGTGGGTTCGTCGAGCAGCAGCAGGTCGGGCTCGGAGAACAGCACGGCCGCGAGCGCGACGCGCATGCGCCAGCCGCCCGAGAAATCGGAGCAGGGGCGCTGCTGCGCCTCCTCGTTGAAGCCGAGCCCGTGCAGCACCATCGCGGCGCGCGCCGGGGCCGAATGCGCGCCGATATCGGCGAGCCGCGTGCCGATCTCGGCGATGCGGTGCGGATCGGTCGCGGTCTCCGCCTCCGTCATCAGGGCCATGCGCTCGGTATCGGCGGCGAGCACGACTTCGATCAGCGTCTCCGGGCCGCCCGGCGCTTCCTGCGCGACGCCGCCGATGCGCCGGCCCCTCGGCAGGCTGATATTGCCGCTCTCGGTGCCGAGATCGCCGGTGATGATCTTGAACAGGGTGGTCTTGCCGGTGCCGTTGCGGCCGACGAAGCCGACGCGCGCGCCGTCGGGGATGGCGGCACCGGTATGGTCGAGCAGCAGGCGTTCGCCGAGGCGATAGGTGATGTCGTTGATCGTCAGCATGGCGCGATCGTTTAGGCTTGCCGGGCCCAAAAAGGCAATCGAAAGCCGGAACAAGCGGCCGATGTCACCGTTTCGTCAAAATCTCGCCTTGCGACGGCCCGCACCGGCCATCACCCAAGGGAAACCGGATCAACCGCGATTCGCCGAGGTTATCTTCATGGATACCCGCCTGTCCTTTGCCAGCTCCCGCCGCGCTTCCGCTGCGGCTTCGCTCATGGTTCTCGTCTCGATCATCATCGGCAGCGCCGCAGCGCTTGCCGCGCTGGTGCCGCTGTCCTGAGAGCGCCAAGCCTCTGATGCGGCTTGTCCTTTTTCGGTTCAGCCGCTAACGCTGGCCCCATGGCACGCATCGCTTTCTACACCGGTTCCTTCGACCCCGTGACCAACGGCCATGCCGACGTCATCGCCGCGGCCGCCGGCCTCTGCGACAGGCTCGTCCTGGCGATCGGGGTCCATCCCGGCAAGACGCCTCTGCTCTCGGTCGAGCAGCGCGCCGAATTGCTGCGCGCCGTCGCCGGGCCGTTGCTGGCGGCGAAGGGCGCCGCGCTCGATGTCGTGACCTTCGACGATCTCGCCGTCGATGCGGCGCGCCGGGCAGGGGCCTCGATCATCATCCGCGGCCTGCGCGACGGCAGCGACCTTGATTACGAGATGCAGATGGCCGGGATGAACGGCACCATGGCGCCGGATGTGCAGACCGTCTTCCTGCCGGCCTCGCCCGGCGTGCGCCACATCACCGCGACCTTGGTGCGCCAGATCGCGGCGATGGGCGGCGACGTCTCGCCCTTCGTGCCGGCCCCGGTGCTCGCCGCGCTGAAGGCGCGCTTCGCCAAGGGCTGACGGGGCGATCCCGGCGAAAGGCACATAACTTCGCCATCTTCCGCCGCTTCCTGCTGATTTTGGTTTGCTTTTTGCCGAGAGCGATGGTGTCTCTCAGGCAGGCCGACTCGCTCTCCGATCTCCTGGCGCGATTCCGCGCGCAGGGCCCTCCGACAGGTTTTCCGATGCGTCTTTCCCGCTATTTCCTGCCCCTTCTGCGCGATACGCCCAAGGAAGCGGAGATCGTCTCGCACCGGCTGATGCTGCGCGCCGGCATGATCCGCCAGCAATCGGCGGGCATCTATTCCTGGCTGCCGCTCGGCCTGCGCGTGCTGAACAAGATCAGCAATGTCGTCCGCGAGGAGCAGAATCGCTCGGGCGCCATCGAGATCCTGATGCCGACCATCCAGTCGGCCGATCTCTGGCGCGAGAGCGGGCGCTACGACGCCTATGGCAAGGAGATGCTGCGCATCAAGGACCGGCATGATCGCGACATGCTCTACGGGCCGACCAACGAGGAGATGGTCACCGAGATCGTCCGCTCCTACGTCAAGTCCTACAAGGACCTGCCGCTCAATCTCTACCACATCCAGTGGAAGTTCCGCGACGAGGTCCGCCCGCGCTTCGGCGTGATGCGCGGCCGCGAGTTCCTGATGAAGGACGCCTATTCCTTCGATCTCGACAAGGACGCGGCGCGCCACGCCTATAACCGCATGTTCACGGCCTATCTGCGCACCTTCGCGCGGCTCGGCCTGAAGGCGATCCCGATGAAGGCCGATACCGGCCCGATCGGCGGCGATCTCAGCCACGAATTCATTGTGCTCGCCTCGACCGGCGAGAGCGAGGTCTTCTGCCACAGCGACTACCTGAATTTCGAGACGCCGGCCGCCGATACCGATTTCGACAGCGTCGCCGGCCTGCAGGGCGTCTTCGACAAGTGGACGAGCCTCTACGCCGCGACCGAGGAAATGCACGACAAGGCCGCTTTCGAGGCGGTTCCGGAAGACAAGCGCGTCTCGGCGCGCGGCATCGAGGTCGGCCATATCTTCTATTTCGGCACGAAGTATTCCGAGCCGATGGGCGCGACCGTTGCAGGCCCGGACGGCCAGCCCGTGCTGCTGCATGGCGGCTCCTACGGCATCGGGCCGAGCCGCCTCGTCGCGGCGCTGATCGAGGCCGGCCATGACGACGCCGGCATCGTCTGGCCTGAGGAGATCGCGCCCTTCGACGTGGCGGTCATCAATCTCAAGGCCGGCGACGCGGCGACCGATGGCGCGGCCGAGCGAATCTACCAGCACCTGCTCGCCAAGGGCTACGACGCCGCGCTCGATGACACCGACGACCGGCCGGGCGCCAAGTTCGCCACCGCCGACCTGATCGGCGTGCCCTGGCAGATCATCGTCGGCCCGAAGGGGCTGGCCGAGGGCAAGGTCGAGCTGAAGCGCCGCGCCGGTGGCGAGCGTGAGCTCGTCTCGCTGGAAGCCGCGCTCGATCGCTTCAAGGGCAGGGCGGCGTGACGGCGGGCACCGTCATGAAGTCGCACCTGATGGGAGCTGCCGCATGAGCGCCGTCGCCGACAGCGCCGAGGTCCCGGCCGGCGAGATTCCGACCGGAACCAAGGCCTTCGCCGGTTTCGAATGGCAGCTCGCCGGGCGCTATCTTCGCACGCGCCGCCGCGAGGGGTTCGTCTCGGTCATCGCCGGCTTCTCCTTCCTCGGCATCATGCTCGGCGTCGCCACGCTGATCATCGTGATGTCGGTGATGAACGGCTTCCGCATCGAGCTGCTCAGCAAGATCGTCGGCGTGAACGGCCATATCTTCGCGACGCCGATCGACCGTCCGCTCGACGATTACGACAGCGTCGCGGCGCGGCTCGCCAAGATCTCCGGCATCAGCCACGCCATTCCGCTGGTCGAAGGGCAGGCGCTCGCCTCCTCGCAGACCGGCAATAACGGCGTGCTGGTGCGGGGCATTCGCGAGAAAGACATCAAGGCGATCCCCTTCATCGGCGGCAACATCAAGTCCGGTACGCTCGACGGCTTCGACGGCGGGACGCCTGGCGTCGCGATCGGCCGCCGCCTCGCCAATGCGCTGGGCATCCAGGCCGGCGACATGATGACGCTGGTTTCGCCGCAGGGCGCCTCGACCCCCTTCGGCACCGCGCCGCGCATCAAGGCCTATCCGGTCAAGGCGATCTTCGAGATCGGCATGACCGAGTTCGACGGCACCTTCGTCTATATGCCGCTCGGCGAGGCCCAGGCCTATTTCAACCGCGACGGCGACGTGAACGTCATCGAGATCTTCGTCGACAATCCCGACAAGACCCAGGCCGTCCGCGACGCGATCGAGGCCGATGCGCCGCGCCCGCTCGTGCTCTCCGACTGGCGTCAGAGGAACCGCAGCTTCTTCAATGCCTTGGAAGTCGAGCGGAACGTGATGTTCATCATCCTGACGCTGATCGTGCTGGTCGCGGCTTTGAACATCGTTTCCGGCCTGATCATGCTGGTGAAGGACAAGACCGCCGACATCGCGATCATGCGGACCATGGGCTGCACGCGCGGCACGGTGCTGCGCATCTTCCTGATCACGGGCGCCGCGATCGGCGTGATCGGTACGCTCGCCGGGCTCGCTCTCGGCGTCGCCTTCGCCAAGAACATCAAGTCGATCATGGCGGCGCTGAACTGGATCACGGGCGCCAATCTCTGGGACCCGACCGTGCGCTTCCTCAGTGACATCCCCTCCGTCACGGATTGGCGCGAGGTGGTGAGCGTGGTGCTGATGGCGCTGACCCTGTCGCTGCTGGCGACGCTCTATCCGGCCTGGAAGGCTGCCCGGCTCGATCCGGTCGAAGCGCTGAGGATGGGCTGAGCACATGGCACAGGAGATGCCCGCGCTCTTCCTCTCCCAGGTCGAGCGCTATTACCCGCAGAGCGACGCGCCGCTCGAAGTGCTGCGCAAGGCCGATTTAGCGCTCTGGCCGGGCGAGGTCGTAGCCCTGGTGGCGCCCAGCGGCACGGGCAAGTCGACTCTGCTGCATGTCGCCGGCCTCCTGGAGAAGCCCGATGCCGGCGAGGTCTTCGTCGGCGGGCTTGCCACGACCAAGCTGGACGACAAGGGCCGCACGCGGCTGCGCCGCACCGAGATCGGCTTCGTCTACCAGTTCCACCATCTCCTGCCGGAATTCACCGCGCTGGAGAACGTCGTGCTGCCGCAGCGCATCCGCGGTCTCGCCCGCGGCCTTGCGGAGGAACGCGCCTCGGAGCTCCTGACCTTCCTCGGCCTCGGCGAACGGCTCGACCATCTGCCGGGCGAGTTGTCCGGCGGCGAGCAGCAGCGCGTCGCCATCGGCCGCGCCGTCGCCAATGGGCCGCGGCTGCTGCTGGCCGACGAGCCGACCGGCAATCTCGACCCGCAGACCGCGCAGCATGTCTTCGGCACGCTGATGGCGCTGGCTCGCGCCTCGGGGCTGGCGGCGCTGATCGCGACGCACAACCTCGACCTCGCCCGCCAGATGGACCGGCAGGTCACGATCCGCGACGGGCTCGTCGTCAAGCTGTAGCCTTCGGGCGCCCGCCGGATCGCTCCTTGCGAGCACCACCCTTGTCATTCCGGCGGGAGCGACGCCACGTCATGCTCGCCCTTGTGGCGAGCATCCACGTCTTGAACGCCGTCATCAGCGAAGGAAGACGTGGATGGTCGGGACAAGCCCGACCATGACGAGGGTGCAAGTTCGAGAGAGGCGACAATAACCGCCAACGCCTGCATCGGAACGGCGGTAGGATTTCGTTAACCTCCGCGCCGGGTTCGCGTTCCAGGCTTCCGTATCGACATTGACGAGAACAAAAAGAGAACTAAACTGAACCTATCGCGAACACAGGAGGTTCTCATGACTGCAGCGCGTAAACTCGCCGCCGGCCTCGCCGAGATCGCCTCGCTCGGCGTCTTCCTCGGCATGATCTGGCTCTGGGCTGCAATCTTCTCCGGCCCGCATGTCTGAGTGCGGCAGGAGCCATCCACAGACCGGGCCGCAAGGCCTCGACGCCGGCCCCGCCCAGGACGCATAAGAAGGGCTGGGTACGGACGAGTCGCCAGCGCGGCGACAGGAGTGGGACATGGGTCAGGAAGCTGGCGAGGCGCGCGTTCTCCAGGAGATCGGCTTCGTCCACCTGCATGTCCATTCGAGCTATTCGCTGCTCGAAGGCGCGATGACCATCGCGACGCTGGCCAAGATGGCGGCGGCCGACGGACAGCCGGCCCTGGCGCTGACCGACACCGACAATCTCTTCGGCGGCCTCGAATTCTCCGAGAAGCTGGCGGGCTCAGGCCTGCAGCCGATCGTCGGCGTGCAGCTCTCCGTCGATTTCGCCGATGAGGGCGAGGGCGGCCGCAAGCCTGCGCAGTTGCAGCGCCTGCCGCATATCGTCCTGCTCGCCATGGACGAGGCCGGTTACGGCAATCTGATGAAGCTCGTCAGCGAGGCCGCGTTGGCGACCGGCGGCTCCGGCCAGCCGATCACCACGGTCGAGCGCCTTGCCGCCTATAATTCCAGCCTGATCGCGCTGACCGGTGGGCAGGGCGGGCCGGTCGACGTTGCGCTCCGCCTCGGTCAGCTTCCGCAGGCCGCCTCGCGCCTCGCGACGCTCGCCGGCATCTATGGCGACCGGCTCTATGTCGAGATCCAGCGCCATGGCGGCGATGGCGAGGCGGCGCGGGAGGCTCATCTCCTGCGCCTCGCCTATGACGCCGATCTGCCGATCGTCGCGACCAACGAGCCCTTCTTCGCCAAGCCCGCCGATTTCGACGCGCATGACGCGCTGCTGGCGGTGGCGGAAGGCCGCCTTGTTTCCGACGGCACGCGCCGCCGTGTCACGCCCGAGCATTATTTCGCCTCGCGCGCCGAGATGAAGAAGCGCTTCGCCGACCTGCCTGAAGCGCTGGCGAACACGGTCGAGATCGCGATGCGCTGCCATTGGCGCGTCACCACCCGCAAGCCGATTCTGCCGCGCTTCGGCGAGGAGGGCCGCGACGAGGCGGAGGAGCTGCAGGAGCAGGCGCGCGCCGGCCTGGCCGCGCGGCTCGCCAAGCACGGCCCGGCCGAGGGCTTTACCGTCGAGGATTACGAGAAGCGGCTCGATTTCGAGCTCTCGATCATCACGCGGATGAAGTTCCCGGGTTACTTCCTGATCGTCTCGGACTTCATCAAATGGGCGAAGAACCACGACATCCCGGTCGGGCCGGGCCGTGGCTCGGGCGCGGGCTCGCTGGTCGCCTATGCGCTGACCATTACGGACGTCGACCCGCTGCGCTTCGGCCTGCTCTTCGAGCGCTTCCTCAATCCCGACCGCGTCTCGATGCCCGACTTCGACATCGACTTCTGCCAGAACCGGCGTGAAGAGGTGATCGACTACGTCAAGCGACATTACGGGCAGGAGCGCGTCGCCCAGATCATCACCTTCGGTACGCTGCTCGCCCGCGGCGTGCTGCGCGACGTCGGCCGCGTGCTCGAAATGCCCTATGGCCAGGTCGACAAGCTGACGAAGCTCGTGCCGCAGAACCCGGCCAAGCCGATCTCGCTGAAGGATGCGATCGAGGGCGAGCCCAAGCTGCAGCAGGCGGCCGAGGAGGAGCCGATCGTCGCGCGGCTGCTCGAAATTGGCCAGAAGCTGGAAGGGCTTCACCGCCATGCTTCGACCCACGCCGCAGGCGTGGTGATCGGCGACAGGCCACTCGAACAGCTCGTCGCGCTCTCGGTCGACGCGCGCACCGGCATGCGCGTCACCCAGTTCAATATGAAATGGGTCGAGCAGGCCGGGCTGGTGAAGTTCGACTTCCTCGGCCTGAAGACGCTGACGACGCTGACGACGGCGGTGAAGCTCATCGCCCAGCGCGACATCCATATCGATCTGGCGCAACTGCCCTTCGACGATCCCACGACCTACGCCATGCTGGCCCGCGGCGAGACGGTCGGCGTGTTCCAGGTGGAATCGGTCGGCATGCGCAAGGCGCTGGTCGAGATGAAGGCCGACCGGATCGAGGACCTGATCGCGCTGGTGGCGCTCTACCGGCCGGGCCCGATGGACAACATCCCGACCTATTGCCGCCGCAAGCTCGGGTTGGAAGACCCGACCTATCTCCATCCCGGCATGGAGCCCTATCTGCGCGAGACCCACGGTATCATCGTCTACCAGGAACAGGTGATGCAGGTGGCTCAGGCGCTTTCGGGCTATTCGCTCGGCGAAGCCGACCTCTTGCGCCGCGCCATGGGCAAGAAGATCAAGGCGGAGATGGACGCCCAGCGCGACCGTTTCGTGAAGGGCGCGATCGAGGGCGGCATCAAGAAGGAGATCGCCTCCGAGATCTTCGACCTGCTCGCCAAGTTCGCCGATTATGGCTTCAACAAGAGCCACGCGGCGGCCTATGCCATCGTCGCCTTCCAGACCGCCTATCTGAAGGCGAATTACCCGGTCGAGTTCCTGGCCGCGTCGATGACGCTCGACATGGGCAATACCGACAAGCTCTCGGAATTCCGCCGCGATGCCGAGCGGCTCGGCATCAAGGTCGAGCGGCCGGCGATCAACCAGTCCGGCGTCGAGTTCGACGTGGCCGACGGCAAGATCTTCTACGCGCTCGGCGCCATCAAGGGCGTCGGCACGGCGGCGGTGGAATCGCTGGTGGCGGCACGACAATCCGCCGGCCCGTTCCGCGACCTCGCCGATCTCGCCCGCCGCATCGACACCCGGCTGGTCAACCGCCGCACGCTGGAAGCGCTCATCGCGGCCGGCGCGCTCGACGAGCTGGAGGCGGATCGCGCGCGGGCGGTGGCGGCGCTCGACGGTATGCTGGCGCTCTCGAACCGCACCCGCGACGAGGCCGCAGCCGGCCAGTTCGATCTCTTGAGCGGCGGCGTGGTGCAGGAGGCCTTCCGCATCCCGCAGGTCGAGCCGTGGGCGCCGGCCGAGAAGCTCAAGCGCGAGCACGAGGCCGTCGGCTTTTTCCTCTCCGGCCATCCGCTCGACGATTACGAGCATGTGCTGAAGCGCCTGCGCGTGCAGCGCTATGCCGATTTCGCCCAGACCGTGCGTGTCAACGGCACCGGCGTCGGCAAGGTCGCGGTTTCCGTCATCGACAAGTCGGAGCGGCGCACCAAGTCCGGTTCCAAGATGGGTATCGTCAACCTGTCCGATCCGAGCGGCCAGTTCGAGGCCGTGCTCTTCTCGGAAGGGCTGATGAAATTGCGCGATTTGCTCGAGCCGGGCAGGGCGCTGGTGCTGCGTCTCTCCGCCGTGCTCGATGGCGAAGAGGTGCGTCCGCGCATCGAGGATGCCGAGGAACTCGACGGCCTCGCCGCGCGCCAGAAGCAGGATCTCGTCGTCTATCTGCGCGACGAGAAGGCGGTGGCCTCGGTCGCCGAGCGCATCCGCCCGCGCGAGGCGACGCGCGCCGAGGGCAAGGTCTCGATCGTGATGATCATCGACGACGGCGCCCAGGAGGTCGAGATCGAGTTGCCCGGCAAGTTCCCGGTCAATCAGCAGATCGCCAATGCCGTGCGGGCCGCGCCCGGCGTGGTCGATGTCAGGCTGCAATAGGAGCTAAACCGATGGCCGACGACCGGACAGTGCTGCTCGTCGTCGACGTCCAGAACGATTTCTGTCCGGGCGGCAGCCTCGCGGTGCCGGATGGCGATGCGGTCGTAGCCGTCGTCAACGCGCTCGGGCGCCGCTTCCGCCATGTCGTGCTGACGCAGGACTGGCACCCGGCGGGACACGCCTCCTTCGCTTCCAGCCATCCCGGCCGCAAGCCCTTCGAGGTCGTCGAGCTGGCCTATGGCCCGCAGGTGCTCTGGCCGGATCATTGCGTGCAGGGTACGACCGGGGCCGCCTTCCATGCCGGGCTGGACCTGCCTCATGCCGAGGCGGTGATCCGCAAGGGCTTTCGCCGGGGCATCGACAGCTATTCCGGCTTCATCGAGGCCGATCGCCGGGCGCGGACGGGGCTGGAAGGCTATCTGCGCGAGCGCAGCATCGCGCGAGTCGTCATCGCCGGCCTTGCGACGGATTTCTGCGTGAGCTGGACGGCGCAGGATGCCGCTCGCGCCGGCTTCGAGACCATCGTGGTCGAGGATGCCTGCCGCGCGATCGATCTCGACGGTTCGCTCGAGCGCGCCTGGGCCGAAATGGCGGCCGCCGGAATCAAGCGGGTGACTGCCGCCACCTTGATGCTCTGAGGCTGAGCCCGGCCTCAGGCCGCGGGCTTGAGCTGCGCCTGGACGCGATCGCGCCCGAGCCGCTTGGCGCGATAGAGTGCTTCGTCCGCCTCGACCAGGAGATCGTCGAGCTCGCGCCCGCCGAGCTCGGCCTCGGCCACGCCGATGCTGAGCGTCGGCTGCAATCCGATCTCGGCGAGATCGGCGAGCTTGTCACGGAAAGCGCCGCGGAGACGCTCGGCCACCCGCACCGCCTCCCGCACGCCGACGCCGGGGAGGATGATCGTGAATTCGTCACCGCCCTGCCGGGCCAGGATGTCGGTGCTGCGCAACTGCTCCCGCACCGCATCCGCGAACAGGCGCAGGGTCCGGTCGCCGGCCACATGGCCGAGCGTATCGTTGAGCTTCTTGAAGTGGTCGATATCGACGAGCAGCAGCGCAGCCCGCCTTTCGCCGTGCGACTGCTGCGCCAGCCATTGCTCGAGGCCGGAGCGGTTCATCGCTCCCGTCAGCGGATCGCGGCGGGCGAGCGTCGCGAGAATGCGGTTGCTGCGCTCGGCCGCGAGCAGCAGCAGGGCCTGGCCTCTCAGGATGACGAACGTCACGCCGATCGCGGCGAGCCAGCCCGTCGCTCCCGAATCGGCCGGGAACAGCGTCGTGCCGACCCGGTCCAGCGCTCCCAGCGCGATGCGGCCGGCATAGATCATCACCGTCGGCGAGAACAGCGCGACGAGCAGCCAGGCCGAGCGCAGTTTCTCCTGCCGGCCGAGCCGGACGGCTTCGCGGACGATGGCGGCATCGCAGAGCGCCATGACCGTCGCCACGACCATGACGCGTGTCGAATAGCCTTCCGCCCCGGGCGACAGCGCGAGCAGGGTCCAGATGCCGAGGAGCACCACCCCGAAGCCGAACCAGTTGAGTTCGCGGCCGGCGAAGTTGCGGATGCCGAAGAGCAGCAGCAGGCAGCCCGCCAGCATGGTGGTGTTGGCAAACTCGATCGAAACGATATCGGGTATCGCGCCGCGGAAAGCCGCGCCGAGCAGGCCGGTCCCGATGCACAGGCTGCTGGCGCCCCACCAGACCGGGCTGCGGGTGAAGCGGCCGGTCGCGAAGGTCATCAACTGCAGCGCGCCGATGATGAAGCAGGTCAGCGCGCCGGTGACGAAGATCGTTCTCAGGTCGAGGGTCACGCCGATTCCGGCCTCTCGCGGTCGATTCGGCGAAGGAGCCGGCCCGCGGCTCGGTCAGCCTGCCTCGAACGCGAATCCTGCCCGCGAGGCCGGGCATGCCGCGGCGTTCCGGGTTGTCCGGCCCGGCTGCGCACGTCAGGCAGTCCGGGGTGGGGGGAAGTGCCTCTTGGCATGCTTGAGAACATGATAGCGTGAGGATATTCCCCATGAACTTTTATAAGTCGTTGATGGCCGTGTCCGCGGTCGCATTTTTGGGCTCGGTCGCCCCATCTTTCGCCCAGACGCAAGCCGACCAGCTCAAGGTCGTCTATCAGTGACGGGCTCCGGCGCCCTCGCGCCCAGCCCTCTCGCAAACAGGCTCATGCGGTATCCGCATGGGCCTTATCACGACGCGTTGCCGGCTTTCTCGGTCGAGCCGGCTTGCAATGAAGCGCCATCCCCTGTAAGGCGCAGCCCATCCCACATGGAGCGCATCGCCTCGATTTCCCGAGGCGTTCCGGTGACGTGGCAGCTCATGCCTTGTTCATTCGCGCTCCAGAGGCTCAACCGGAAGGACTAGAACACCATGGCTCTGCCTGATTTCTCCATGCGCCAGCTCCTCGAGGCCGGTGCCCATTTCGGCCACCAGGCCCACCGCTGGAACCCCAAGATGTCCCCGTACATCTTCGGCGTCCGCAACAACATCCACATCCTCGACCTGTCGCAGTCGGTGCCGATGCTGCACCGCGCCCTGCAGGCCGTGTCGGACACCGTCGCCCGTGGCGGTCGCGTCCTCTTCGTCGGCACCAAGCGCCAGGCGCAGGATGCCATCGCCGATGCCGCCAAGCGTTCGGCCCAGTATTATGTCAACTCCCGCTGGCTCGGCGGCATGCTGACCAACTGGAAGACCATTTCGGCTTCGATCCAGCGCCTGCGCAAGGTCGACGAGCTGCTCAACGGCGGCGGCTCGGGCCTGACCAAGAAGGAGCGCCTGATGCTGTCGCGTGAGCGCGACAAGCTTGAGAAGGCTCTGGGCGGCATCAAGGACATGGGCGGCACGCCGGACATGATCTTCGTGATCGACACCAACAAGGAAGCGCTCGCGATCAAGGAGGCCCAGCGCCTCGGCATCCCGGTCGCCGCGATCGTCGACTCGAACTCGGATCCGGATGGCATCACCTTCCCGGTCCCGGCCAATGACGACGCCGGCCGCGCCATCCAGTTCTATTGCGACCTGATCGCCCGCTCGGCGATCGACGGCATCGGTCGCGCCTCGGGCGACCAGGGCATCGATATCGGCGCCGCCGAGGCGCCGGTCGTCGAGGAGGCTCTCGAGACCGCTTCGGGCGCCTTCGAGACGCTGACCGCCCCGCGTGGCGCTCCGGACGATCTGACCAAGCTCTCGGGCATGGGCCCGGACGCGGTCCAGAAGCTGAACGACGGCGGCATCTACCACTTCTGGCAGATCGCTGCGATGACCCCGGCCGACGTGACCAAGATCGACCACGACCTGAAGCTCGGCGGCAAGATCGACCGCGAGGGCTGGGTCGCCCAGGCTCGCGATCTCGCCGACGCGTAATTCGGTTAGCGGTTGCGGCGCGTCATCGGCGCGTCGCAATCGGGCCTCTCGATTGACGCCGGCTTCTAGACGTTAAGAGGACGCGCCGACGGCCGGAAACGGAGCGTCGGCGTTTCCCCATGCAGGCGTCCGCATCATTCCGATCCGTGGCCGGCCCTCGGGCCCGCGCCGCACCGACAGCAAGGACAAGACAGATGGCAGCGATCACCGCCGCGATGGTGAAGGAACTCCGCGACAAGACCGGCGCGGGCATGATGGATTGTAAGACCGCCCTCTCGGCGACCGACGGCAACATGGAAGCCGCCGTCGACTGGCTGCGCGCCAAGGGCCTGTCGAAGGCCGCCAAGAAGGCCGGCCGCGTCGCCGCCGAGGGCCTCGTCGCCGTCACCGTGCAGGGCACCGAAGGCGTCGTCGTCGAGGTCAACTCCGAGACCGACTTCGTCGCGCGCAACCCGGAATTCCAGGCGCTCGCCAAGACCATCGCCGATGTCGCGCTGGAGCGTGGCGGTGACGTCGAGGCGCTGCTCGGCCATCACTATCCGGGCGGCGGCACCGTCCAGGAGGCGGTCTCCAACGCCATCGCCACCATCGGCGAGAACATGACGCTGCGCCGCGTCGCTGCGCTCAAGGTCTCCTCGGGCGTGGTCGGCTCCTATGTCCACGGCGCGATCACCGAGGGCCTCGGCAAGATCGGCGTCATCGTCGCCCTCGAGTCGACCGGTAAGTCGGACGAGCTCGCTACGCTCGGCCGCCAGCTCGCCATGCATGTCGCCGCGACCAACCCGGTCGCGCTCGATCTCGCTTCGGTCGCCCCGGAAGTCCTGGAGCGCGAGAAGGCGATCCTGGCCGAGAAGAATGCCGGCAAGCCCGCCCATGTGCTCGAGAAGATCACCGAGAGCGGCCTGAAGAGCTACGCCAAGGAATATTGCCTGCTCGAGCAGGCCTATATCCATGACGGTTCGAAGTCGGTCGCGCAGGTCCTCAAGGAGATCGAGGGCAAGGTCGGCGCTCCGGTGGCGCTGAAGGGCTTCGCCCGTTTCGCGCTCGGCGAGGGCATCGAGAAGGAAGAGCAGGATTTCGCGGCCGAGGTCGCTGCCGCCGGCGGCACCACGGGCTGATAAGCTCCGTATCAAGTCACAGAAAGGCCGCGCATCGCGCGGCCTTTTTTGTAGGAAGATAGGGCTGCGTCGAATCGCGGCCGGCCCCCAACATGACGGAGAGACATCGATGAGACCCCAACGCGTTCTCGTGAAGCTCTCCGGTGAAGCCCTTGCGGGGCCCGTCGGAAACGGCCTCGACGGCGTCACGCTGACGGCGCTCGCGGCCGACATCGCCCATGCCTCGCGCGAAGGCGTCGAGATCGGCATCGTCGTCGGCGGCGGCAATTTCTTCCGCGGCGTCCAGGGCCTGAACAAGGGTCTCGACCGCACCACCGCCGATTCGATCGGCATGCTCGGCACGGTCATGAACGCGCTCGCGCTGGAGCATGCGATCGAGGCGGCCGGCGCCCCGGCGCGCGCCATGTCGGCGGTGCCGATGCCCTCGCTCTGCGAGAGCTATGCCCGCAAGCGCGCGCTCGACCATCTCAGCAACGGCAAGGTCGTCATCCTCGGCGGCGGCACCGGCAATCCGTATTTCACCACGGATACGGGCGCGGCCCTGCGGGCGGCCGAGCTCGGCTGCAGCCATCTCCTCAAGGCGACGCAGGTCGACGGTGTCTACAGCGCCGACCCGAAGAAGGATCCGGCCGCGACCCGTTACGACACGCTGACCCATGAGGACGCGATCAAGCGCGACCTCAAGGTGATGGACACGGCCGCCTTCGCGCTCGCCCGCGATGCGAGCCTGACCATCGTCGTCTTCTCGATCGCCGAGCCCGGCATGCTGGCCGCCGTCCTGCGCGGCGAGGGCAGGGCGACCTACGTCACGCCCTGAGGCGCTGACGGACAACACCGCGAGCCCTCATCCTGAGGAGGCATTTCGTCAGAAATGGCGTCTCGAAGGATGCTTCAGGAGGCTCCTGGACCCTCTGGAGCATCCTTCGAGACGCGCCTGCGGCGCTCCTCAGGATGAGGGCTGCGGAAGATCGGAGTCATTGTCAGTAGGTCCGCCACAGGCCCGGCGTCGCCAGCTCCAGCAGATGCCCGTCCGGGTCGCGGAAGTAGAGACTCGTGCCGCCGCGCTCCCATTGCATGCGCCCCTCCACGGCGATGCCGCGTTCCTCCAGCCTGGCCTCCCAGGCCGGGAGTTCGTCGGCATCGATCGCAAAGGCGATGTGAAGCGGCCCGTTGCCGTCATGCGGCGGGATCGTTCCCCCGGCCGCGCTCTGGGTCTGGAGCGAGGCGCCGCGCTGGAACAGCAGCAGCACATTCGCGCCGCCGACATCGTAGGCGAAGAGCGTTTTCGTCTTGAGCAGCGGCGCAAGGCCGAGCTTGTCCTCGTAGAAGGCGCGGGCGCGCTCGAGATCGTCGACATAGAGCGCGGTCTCGACGATGCGGTTGAGGCGAGGCACGTGTTTTCTCCATGGTCCCGCGCAGGCGGTGCTGGCCGGCGAGCGGGCCGGCCTCTAGGATGAGATGGGCATCCGGGGGGCTGCGAACCAGCGGGTTGCGCTGCCAACCGGCCCTGATCCGCCCGCATCGACGCTTTTCCCTTGCCCAATCCGGGGGAACATGCTGTTCGAACATGTAAATCTTGACCCTGCGCGGCCCCGCCGCCATGGTCTCGCCGATTTTGAATTACCTGCAAAGGTTCCGATTGAAATGGCCCAGACGACGTTCGACCTCGCCGACATCAAGCGCCGCATGGCCGGTGCGGTGCAGTCCTTCAAGGGCGATCTCGCCTCGCTGCGCTCCGGCCGCGCATCCGCCAACATGCTCGACCCGATCATGGTCGAGGCCTATGGCGCCCGCACCCCGCTCAGCCAGCTCGCCACGGTGAGCGTCCCCGAGCCGCGCCTGCTCAGCGTGCAGGTCTGGGACCGCTCGATGGTCAACGCCGTGGACAAGGCGGTCCGCGAATCCGATCTCGGCCTCAACCCGCAGACGGAAGGGCAGGTGCTGCGCATCCGCATCCCCGAGCTGAACGAGCAGCGCCGCAAGGAGATGGTCAAGGTCGCGCATAAATACGCCGAGGAGGCCAAGATCTCGGTGCGCCATGTCCGCCGCGACGGCATCGACGTGATCAAGAAGCTCGAGAAGGACGGCGACATGACCAAGGACGATGCCGCCCGCAATTCCGACCTCGTCCAGAAGGCGACCGACCAGCATATCGGCGAGATCGACCAGGCGCTGGCGGCGAAGGAAAAGGAAATCCTGCACGTCTGATCTCCTGCACGTCTGATCTCCTGCAAGTCTGATCTCCTGGACGTCTGATTTCCTGGACGTTTGATCTCCCGCGCGGGGACCTCCCGCGTTCCTTCGGCCGAAGCCGAGCGAGGCTCATCCGCATGTCATCCGGTCAGCGCGACGCAGGCGTGTCCAACCCGGCCCATGTCGCCATCATCATGGACGGCAACGGGCGCTGGGCGCAGATGCGCGGGCTGCCGCGGCAGGAGGGACACCGCCGCGGGCTCGACGCGCTGCGCCGCACCGTGCGCAATGCCAGCGATCTCGGCATCCAGGTCCTGACGCTCTACAGCTTCTCCACCGAGAACTGGCGCCGGCCCTATGCCGAGGTTTCCTTCCTGATGGGGCTGCTCAAGCACTTCGTCGAGAAGGACCTCGCCGAGCTCTCGGCCGCCAATGTCCGGGTCCGGATCATCGGCAGCCGCGACGATCTGGCGGCCGACCTGCGCCGTCTCGTCGAGCACGCGGAAACCAGCACCCGCGCCAATACCGGTCTCGTGCTGGTCATCGCCTTCAACTACGGCTCGCGCGATGAGATCATGCGCGCCACGCGGCGGCTGGCGGCCGATGCCGTGGCGGGGCGGATCGACCCGGCCGCGATCGACGAGGCCGCGATCGCCCGTCAGCTCGATACCCATGACCTTCCCGATCCCGAACTGGTCATCCGCACTTCGGGCGAGACTCGGATCTCGAATTTCCTGCTCTGGCAGGCGGCCTATGCCGAGTTCATCTTCGCGCCGGTGATGTGGCCCGATTTCGATCGCGCGGCCTTCGAGGATGCGTTGGCCCAGTACCGCCAGCGCGACCGCCGTTTCGGCGGCCTGTCCGCTCCCTCCGACCGCAGCGTGGGCGTCGCGTGAATGCGCCGAACCCCTCCGCGCCGCGAACGAACTCCGAGCTGAAGCTCAGGGTCGCCTCGGCGCTGGTCCTCGGAGCCCTGATCCTGCTGGTTACGCTCTGGGGCGGCTGGCCCTTCCGGCTGGTCTGGATTCTGGTCGCGGGGCTCGTGGCCTATGAGTGGCTGGCGATCATCGGCCGCGGCAATGCGATTCCCGCCGGCATCGCGGTGGTCGCCACCGGCCTGGCGCTGACCTTTTCCCCGGCAAGTCCCGCAGCGCTCGCGGGCACGGCTTCGGCCGCTGCCCTTCTCGGCGCACTCGCGACGCCTTTCGTGCGCTCGCGCCTGACGCTGGAGCTCTGCGGTGTCGCTTATGCGCTGGCCTTCGCACTGATCACGCCCGCATTGCGCGATCTTCCGGGTGTTGGCCTCGCCTTGATCCTGTGGAGCTTCGCTGTCGTCTGGCTCACCGACATCGCCGCCTATTTCACAGGCCGCAAGCTTGGCGGTCCCAAGCTGATGCCGGCGGTCAGCCCCAAGAAGACCTGGTCGGGCGCGATCGGGGGGGCCGTGGCGGGGATGGTCGGCGGCTATCTCGTCTGGCGCCTGGTGCCGGCGCTGCAGGGCATGACGGCGGCAGGGCCGGTGGTTGCGGCCTCCCTTGCCGGTTCGATCGTCAGCCAGGCGGGAGACCTGTTCGAATCCGCGCTCAAACGCCGCTTCGACACCAAGGATTCGAGCAAGCTCATTCCCGGCCATGGCGGTTTCCTCGACCGGCTCGACGGTTACTGGGCTGTGCTGGTATTGGCCGGCTTCGCGCTCTTCGCCCTGCATCTCGACGTTTGATCCCGATGCCCTTGCGCAGCGTCACGCTTCTGGGAGCAACCGGCTCCGTCGGACGTTCGGTCCGCGACGTCGTCGCCGAGAATCCCGGGCGCCTGTCCATCGCGACCGTGGTCGGCGGCCGGGATGCGCAGGCGCTGGCTCGTACCGCGGTCGAGACCGGCGCATCCTTCGCAGCTTTGGCCGATGCCGCAGGCGGCGCGGCGCTCAAGCAGGCGCTCTCCGGCACGGGGATCGCGTGCGGGGCCGGGCGTTCCGCCGTGCTGGAGGCGGTCGACCGCCCGGCCGATATCGTGGTCAGCGCGATTTCCGGCGCGGCCGGGCTGGAGGCGACTTTCGCCGCGCTCCAGCCGGGGCGCGCGATCGCGCTCGCCAACAAGGAAAGCCTGGTCTGCGCCGGTGGGGCGGTGATGGCGCGTGCTGCTGAGGTCGGTGCCCGTTTGCTGCCGCTCGATTCCGAGCACAACGCCCTGTTCCAGGTCCTGGGGGCCGAGCCTCTCTCATCGATCCGCAGCATGACGCTGACCGCTTCCGGCGGCCCATTCCGGACCTGGAGCGCCGAGCGCATCGCCGCGGCGACGCCCGAACAGGCGTTGAAGCATCCGAACTACGCGATGGGCGCCAAGATCACGATCGATTCCGCCAGCATGATGAACAAGGGGCTCGAGCTGATCGAGGCCCGCTTCCTGTTCGATCTGCGGCCGGATCAGCTCGAGGTGCTCGTCCACCCCCAGCAGATCGTCCACGGCCTCGTGACCTTCCGCGACGGTTCGGTCAGCGCCGGCATGGCGGTGCCGGACATGCGGGTCGCGGCCGCGCATTGCCTCGGCATCGACGGCCGCCTCGACGCGCCGCCCCCGCGCTTCCTCGATCTGGCATTGGCAGCGCCGCTCAGCTTCGAGCGACCCGATCTCATCCGCTTCCCGGCACTCGGCCTCGCCATGGCTGCATTGCGCGAGGGCGGAGCGATGCCGGCCGTGCTCAACGCCGCCAATGAGGTCGCCGTCGCCGCCTTCCTGGAGCGGCGGCTCCGGTTTTCCGACATCGCCGTATTGGTGGAAGCGGTCTGCGCGGCGTCCGCCGCCGGATCGGAGGGGCCGGGCGATGTCGCGGCCGCGCTCGCCATTGACCAAGACTCCAGGCGGCTGGCTGCCTCGCTCTTGTCGCAAGCGCGGTTCACTGTCACCTAAAGGCTGTCATTGCATCGGACCGAAAAGCGGAATCCACTTTCCGGACAAGTCCGATGCAGCACCAATGAGTAGATCATCGTGATCGCATCCGATGCGGTGCGCGATGATCCAGGACCCCCGGGGGAATAGGTTCATGGAATTCGCAGCGTCGCTCTGGAATGCCGGGCAATTCGTGCTCGGCTATCTGCTGCCGTTCCTGTTCGTCCTGACCATTGTCGTTTTCGTCCACGAGCTCGGGCATTTCCTGGTCGGCCGCTGGTGCGGCGTCGACGTCAAGACGTTCTCGATCGGCTTCGGCCGCGAGCTCTTCGGCTTCAACGACAGGCATGGCACGCGCTGGCGTTTCGCGCTGATCCCGCTCGGTGGCTACGTCAAGTTCTCCGGCGATGCCGACGCCTCCAGCGCCCCCGACGATGATGCGGTCGGTCGGATGTCGGCGCAGGAGCGCGCGCGCTCCTTCCCGGCACAGTCGCTCGGTGAGCGGGCGGCGATCGTCGCGGCCGGCCCGGTCGCGAATTTCCTGCTGGCGATCCTGATCTTCGCCGGCTCGGCCTTCTTCTTCGGCAAGCAGGTGCTGATCCCGCGCGTCGACGCCGTCGTCGCCGGCAGTGCCGCGGAGCGGGCGGGCCTGAAGGCGGGCGACATCGTGATCGCCATCGACGGCCAGAAGGTCGCCAGTTTCTCCGACATGCAGCGCATCGTTTCGACCCGGCCCGAGGAACGCCTCGAGGTTTCGATCGAGCGCGACGGCGGGACCGTAACCTTGCCGGTGACGCCCGCGCTCACCGAGATGAAGACCCAGCTCGGCACGCAGCGCATCGGCGTGATCGGCGTCAGGGCCTCGCCGCGCCCGGAGGATTGGAAGGTCCAGCGATTCGGATTGCTCGAGTCCACCAAGGCCGGTTTCGTCGAGACCTGGTTCGTCGTAACCCGGACCTATGACTACATCGCCAAGCTGGTGACGGGGCGCGAATCCACCGACCAGCTTTCGGGGCCGATTCGGATCGCGCAGGTCTCCGGCATCGTCGCCTCGAATGGGGGGCTGCTCGGGCTGATCAACCTTGCCGCGATCCTTTCGGTCTCGATCGGCCTGATGAATCTCGTGCCGGTTCCCATGCTCGATGGCGGGCACCTGCTGTTCTATCTCTACGAGGCCGTGCGCGGCCGGCCGCTGAGCCCGCGGGCACAGGAGATCGGTTTCAGGGTCGGTCTGGCGCTCGTGCTGATGTTGATGTTGTTCGTAACCTGGAACGACATCGTGCACGTCCGCGGGATGCTCTGAAACCGCCGACGGGGCGGTGATTTGCGGCGGAAAAACGGCATGCTGCGTGGCCCGCCGGCAACGAGATTCCTAAAAACGCTTTATTAACGATGATCGCGGTTTGCACCCTGCTGGAAACTTTGTAGAAGCGTTTGAACCGCAATGTCCCCGTGCTGCCATCGGTTGATGGCGGTCCCCGTTTGGGGTGGTGACCAGAGAGATGGAATAGGCGACCCGATGACGTCGACCCAAAAGAGCCGGACGACCAAGCTGCGGCTCTCTCGATCGATCGGACTTTCGGCTTTGATGCTGGCCGTGAGTGGTGGTGTGGCTTTCGCGCAGGCCGTGGTTGTCCACGGCAATCGGCAGGTCGATGCGGAGACGATTCGCTCCTACGCCGTCGGCCGCGAAAATCCCCAGGAGATCCGCGAGAGCCTGCTGGCGACCGGTCTGTTCAGCAGCGTGCAGGTCAGCCGGCGCGGCTCGCAGACCGTCGTCTCGGTCAAGGAGCAGAGCGGCACGGTCAATCGCGTCGCATTCGAAGGTAACCGCAAGCTGAAGGGCGAGCAGCTGTCGCAGGTCGTGCAGTCGCGCGCCGGCGGCCCGGTCAGCCAGGCGCTGATCAACTCCGACGTCGAGCGCCTGCGTGAAGCCTATCGCCGGGTCGGCTACGGACTGTCTTCGGTGAGCGGCCGCGTGGCTCCGCTGCCGAATGGCCGCCAGGACATCGTCTTCACCATCAACGAGAGCGGCAAGACCGGCATCAAGTCGATCAATTTCAGCGGCAATCAGGCCTATTCGGCCGGGCGCCTGCGCGGGTTGATGACGTCGACGGAGTCGAACTTCCTGAGCTGGGTCAAGACCTCCGACGTCTATGATCCTGATCGCATCAATTCCGATATGGATCTCATCCGCCGCTTCTACCTGAAGAACGGCTATGCCGATTTCCAGATCGTCAACAGCGGCGCCCGCTTCGATGAGGCTGCCGGCGGCTGGGTCGTCGATATCCAGGTCGAGGAAGGTCAGCGGTATCAGGTCGGCAATGTCACGGTCGATTCCGCGCTACGCGATGTCGATGCCGCTGCCCTGCAGCGCTATGTCGCGACGTCGACGGGCGACACCTACAACGCCGAGGCGGTCGAGAAGTCGCTGGTTGCGCTCACCACGGAAGTGGCGCGCCGTGGCCATGCCTTTGCTCAGGTTCGTCCGCGCGGCGATCGCGATGCAGCGGGTCGCGTGATCGGCATCACCTATGTCGTCGACGAGGGTCCGCGGGTCTATGTCGAGCGCATCAACGTGCGCGGCAACACCCGCACCCGCGACTATGTCGTCCGTCGCGAGCTCGATCTCGGCGAGGGCGATGCCTACAACAAGGTCATGGTCGACCGCGCCGAGCGCCGCCTGAACAATCTCGGTTTCTTCACCAAGGTCCGCATCACCAACGAGCCGGGCTCTGCTCCGGATCGCGTCGTCGTCAATATCGACGTCGAGGACAAGGCGACCGGCTCCTTCTCGGTGGCCGGCGGCTACTCGACCTCGGACGGCGTCATCGGCGAAATCTCGCTGTCGGAGTCGAACTTCCTCGGTCGCGGCCAGTTCGTCCGTATCGCCGGCACGCTCGGCCAGCGGACGCAGGGTGTCGATTTCTCCTTCACCGAGCCCTATTTCCTGGGCTATCGCGTGGCGGCGGGCATCGACCTGTTCTCGAAGTTCAACGACAACTACAACACCGGCCGCTTCGAAAGCCGCGTGACCGGCGGGCAGGTGCGCTTCACCTTCCCGATCACGGAAGAGTTCTCGATCACGCCGCGTTACTCGCTCTACACGACCGAGATCGACATCCCGAACGAGATCAACCGGCCCTATAACGACTGTACCTACCCGATCCCGGGCGTCACGCCGAATGCCGGTGCCGGTGCGCTCTATAACTGCGTGACCAACGGCGAGGCGACGGTGGCGGTCAAGGAGGCCCAGGGCACGACCCTGACCTCGCTCGTCGGCCTGAACTTCAACTACAACTCGCTCGACAACGTCCAGAACCCGCGCAACGGTTTCTCGGCCGAGCTGAAGCCGGAATTCGCCGGTCTCGGCGGCGACTCGAAGTTCTTCCGCATCTCGGCCGATGCCCGCTACTACCGCGAGATCTTCGACGACGTGGTTGGCTTCCTGCGCGTCCAGGGCGGTCACGTCCAGGCGACCAGCGGCAACCTGCGCATGGTCGATCACTACTTCCTCGGCCCGTCGCTGGTGCGTGGTTTCGCGCCCTCCGGCATCGGTCCGCGCGACGTGCTGAACGACCCGACGGCGAACGCGGTGGGCGGCACGACCTATTTCGGCGGCACCGTCGAAGTGCAGTTCCCGCTCTTCGGCCTGCCGCGCGACCTCGGCCTGCGCGGTGCGCTCTTCGCCGATGCCGGTACACTGTTCAACTATGACGGCGGCTCGAAGTCGGTGGCCTTCGCTTGCCCGGCCGGCTCCGAGGCGCGCCAGTACAACGTCATCACCGGTGGCGCGCAGTCGAATATCGGCTGTATCCGCGACAAGAACATCCTGCGTTCGTCGGTCGGCGTGAGCTTGCTCTGGCAGTCGCCGCTGGGACCGATCCGGTTCGACTATGCCTATGCCCTGACCAAGGACGAAGGCCAGATCGGCCTCAATCCGCAGACGGGTCTGGTCGGCAAGTACGGTGGCGATCGCCTCCAGGCCTTCCGCTTCTCGGGCGGCACCCGCTTCTGACATAGCGGGGCTTTGGCATCGACCGGGAAGTGGCTCCCACTTCCCGGGACAAACCGATGCGATAACAATGACCTGGATCGCCATTCTCGCGCCTGTGGGATGGACGGCGATCCCGCTCCGGACCTGATCATGGCAGAGCCCGTTTTCTTTCCCTTCGCGACCTCGCTGGACTTCGGCGAGGTCGCAAGCATTTCAGGCGCAAGCTTGCCTGATGGCGTGGAGCCATCCCGCAAACTTGACGGCATCGCCGCGCTCGAGAACGCCGGCCCTGCCGATCTCGCCTATATGGACAATCCGAAATACACGGAGGCCCTGGCTGCGACCAAGGCGGGCCTGTGCCTCGTCTCGCCGCGTTTCGCCGATCGTGTGCCGGCGGGAACGGTGGCTCTGGTGTCGCCGGCGCCCTACCATGCCTTCGCGAAGGTGATGGCGCGCTGCTTTCCGAATGCGCTGAAGCCTGAATCGATCTTCGCCTCGCAGGGTGTCGCGCCGGGCGCCATCGTTCATGCCACCGCCGTGCTCGAAGCCGGCGTCACCGTCGATCCCGGCGCCGTGATCGGCCCGGGCGCGGAAATCGGCGCCGGGACCGTGGTGGCCTCGCATGCGGTCATCGGGCCGCAGGTCCGGATCGGGCGCAACTGCTCGATCGGGGCGGGCAGCACGATCCAGGCGTCCCTGATCGGCAATCGCGTTATCGTCCATCCCGGTGCGCGGATCGGGCAGGACGGCTTCGGCTTCGCGATGAGCCCCAAGGGGCATATGAAGGTGCCGCAGGTCGGCCGCGTCATCATCCAGGACGATGTCGAGATCGGGGCCAACAGCACGATCGACCGCGGCGCCAGCCGCGACACGGTGATCGGCGAGGGCACCAAGATCGATAACCTCGTCCAGATCGGCCATAACTGCGTGATCGGGCGCCATTGCGTGATCTGCGCCCAGACCGGCCTCGCGGGCTCCTCGACATTGGAGGATTTCGTGGTGCTCGGCGGGCAGGTCGGGTTGGCCGGCCATCTCACCATCGGCGTCGGCGCCCAGATCGCGGCGCAGAGCGGCGTCGCCGGCGATGTTCCGCGTGGTGCGCGCTATGGCGGGTATCCGGCTCAGCCCGCGCTCGGCTGGGCGCGCGAGACGGCGCTGCTCAAGACGCTGGTGGCCAACCGGGGCAAGAAGCCGGGCGCATCCCGGGATTGAGATGGGCGCTTCCGGCGGCGGACAGGGTCTTTCTGCTTCCGATGCTGAGAATTTTGTTGCTCAACCCGCTCTATTTCCGGCAAAGCGACGGCAGGCTTTGAAATCGTGGCAGGTTGCAGGGGCGTTGCCTGCTTCCAGTCGCTGAAGTGAAGACAAGGCGCGGCCCGGCGACGGCACGCGGGAGAAGACAGACCATGACTGAGGCGACGACTTCACTGGGTGTAATCGATATCCAGAAGATCATGGCCAGCATCCCCCACCGTTATCCGTTTCTGCTGGTCGATCGCGTCGTCGAGATCGACGGCGATACCTCCGGTGTGGGCATCAAGAACGTGACGGTCAACGAACCGCAGTTCACCGGCCATTTCCCGGAGCGGCCGGTGTTTCCGGGCGTGCTGATGATCGAGGCGATGGCTCAGACGGCCGGCGTGCTGGTCGTGAATGCCCGCGAAGTCGGCGCGCAGGAGGTTAAGTCCGTTCTTTTCACCACGATCGACAAGGCGAAGTTCCGCAAGCCGGTCACGCCGGGCGACCAGATCCGCTTCCACCTCACCAAGCTCGCCCGCAAGCGCAACATCTTTTTCTATCGCGGCGAGGCGCGCGTCGACGGGGTGCTCGTGGCCGAAGCCGAGATTTCGGCGATGGTCATTTGAGCGTTGCGACGGTTCAGGATCAGGGCAGCGTCTCGATGAGCGTATCCATCCATCCCATGTCGCTGGTCGATCCGAAGGCCCAGCTCGGTGCGGGCGTGACGATCGGGCCGTTCTGCCAGGTCGGTCCGGACGTCGTGCTCGGCGAAGGCGTCGAGCTCGTCAGTCACGCGGTCGTGGCTGGCCGCACCACGATCGGCCCGCGCACGCGCATCTTCCCCTTTGCCTCGATCGGCCATCCGCCGCAGGACGTGAAGTATCGTGGCGAGCCCTCGACACTGACGATCGGCGAGGATTGCCAGATCCGCGAGGGGGTTACCATGAACCCCGGCACGGAAGGCGGGGGCATGATCACCAGCGTCGGTGATCGCTGTTTCTTCCTGGCCAATTCGCATGTCGGCCATGACAGCCGCCTCGGCAACAACATCATCTTCTCGAACAATGTGATGTGCGCCGGCCATGTCACGATCGGCAACTTCGTCATCGTCGGTGGCGGTGCCGGCTTGCAGCAGTTCATCCGTATCGGCGACCATGCCTTCATCGGCGGCGGAGCCGGCGTGCTGAGCGATGTCATTCCGTTCGGTACCATTCGTGACAACCCCGCCCATCTTGTCGGCTTGAATCTCATCGGCCTCAAGCGGCGCGGCTTCACGCGCGAGCAGATCCACGAGCTGCGCCGTGCCTATCGGTCGCTTTTCGCGGCCGAGGGAACTCTGACCGAGCGTGTCGAGGATGTCGCGGCCGAGTTCAGCGATGATCCTCTGGTCCATGAGATCCTGAATTTCATCAGGGAAGGCGGCGACAAGGCGCTCTGCACGCCGCGGGACGCCACCGTCGCGGATCGGTGAACACCGACCGTCCGGCTGATGCAGCCGCGCCGCGCGGCCCGCTCGCGATGATCGTGGGGAGCGGCGACTATCCGCTCCAGCTCGCCCGCATCGTGACGGGCAGGGGCGAGCGCCCCTATATCGCGGCGCTGGACGGGGCGGCCGATCCCGCCGCTTTCGGTGACGGCGCGGATATCAGGACATACCGCCTCGGCCAGCTCGGCAGCCTCCTCGAGGAGCTGCGCCGGCGCGGCATCGTCGACATCGTGATGCTCGGGGCTCTGCCACGGCCGAGCTTCGGCTCCCTGCGCCCAGAGGTTTCGACGCTGAAATACATGCCCCATTTCGCCAAGGCCTTTCTGGGCGGCGATGACCATCTGCTGCGCGGCGTGGTCCGTTTCTTCGAGATGCAGGGCTTTCGTGTCCATGGACCGGCGGATATCGCGCCAGAGATGACCGCGCCGCGCGGGGCGCTGGGCAGCCGGCAGGCCTCGCCGGAGCAGCGTGCCGAGCTCGAGCGTGGCTTCGCCTTGCTGGCGACGCTCTCGCCTTTCGATGTCGGTCAGGCCGCGATCTTGGCCGATCACCGTGTCGTCGCGATCGAGGCCGCCGAAGGCACCGATGCGATGATCCGGCGCGTGGCCGATCTCGTCGCACGCGGGCGCCTCAAGATTGGGAAAGGCGACGGCTTCCTCGTGAAAGTGCCGAAGACCGGTCAGGATCTGCGCGTCGACATGCCAGCCATCGGGCCGGACACCCTACGGAACATCGCCGAAGCCGGGCTCTCCGGTATTGGCGTCCGGGCCGGCGCGGTGCTGGTCGGCGACCGCGCCGCGCTGGGGCGGCAGGCGGACCAGCTTGGCCTCTTCGTCGAGGGCTTTCCCTGATGCGGCCGTTCCGTCTGGCGATCATCGCCGGCGAGGCCTCGGGCGATGCTCTGGCCCTGCGCTTTCTCGTCGCGCTGCGCGAGCGCATGGGCGATCGGCCGATCGAGCTTTGTGGCGTCGGTGATCACGGTTTGCCGGAAGCCGGACTGAAGTCGCTCTTTCCTCAGGCTGATATCGCCGTGATGGGCTTCGGCCCGGTGATCGCGCGCCTGCCTCTGCTGCTGCGGCGGATGGAGGATGCGGCACGCGGTATCGCGGAGTTCCAGCCTGATCTGCTCCTGACGATCGACAGCCCGGATTTCTGCCTGCGCGTCGCGAAGAAGGTGAGGGCGCGGGCGCCTTCCATTCCGATCGTGCACTGGGTCTGCCCCAGTGTCTGGGCCTGGCGCTCCGGCAGGGCACGGCGGATGGCGCCGCATGTCGACCGCATCCTGGCCCTGCTGCCTTTCGAGCCCGCCGCGCTCGCGCAGCTGCACGGCCCGGAAACCGTCTATGTCGGCCATCCCCTGATGGAACGTCTCGCCGAGATGCGCCCCGATGCGGAGGAGCAGCGTCGACGCGACAACGCCGGGCAGCCGGTCGTGCTCGTCCTGCCCGGCAGCCGGCGCTCCGAGATCCACCACCTGATGCCGGTCTTCGGCGAGGCGGTGGCGAAGGTTGCGGCAGCGGTGCCGGGCGCCCGCTTCGTGTTGCCGGCGGTGCAGCGGCTCCAGCCCCTGATCGCGGAAGCCGTGGCGCGCTGGCCGGTCGCTCCGGAGATCGTCACGGGCGAGGCGGCCAAGCTTGCGGCCTTCCGTGAGGCCCGCGCCGCGCTGGCGGCCTCGGGAACCGTGACACTGGAACTCGCCCTGTCGCAGATCCCGACCGTTGCGGCCTATCGCGGTGCCGGCTGGGAGGCCTTCCTGGCGCGGCGCCTCATCAAGCTGCCGAGCGTGATCCTGCCCAACCTGATCCTCGGCCGGAGCGTCGTCCCGGAATTCATCCAGGAAGAGGCGACCGCCGACGCTCTGAGCGGCCACCTGCTTGCCGCGATGGCCGAGGGCGACAAGCGTCAAGAGCAGCTCGACGGTTTCGCCGAGGTCGAGACCATCATGCGTTCGGCCGGACCTAGCCCGGCGGCGAACGCGGTTGCTGCGGCCCTGGCCATCCTGCCGGCGGAGCAGGCCGGCTAAGCGCTCCCGTCACCCATGGCCGCGGCTTCGAACCAAACGCTTGTCATTCCGGGGCGCGCCGCAGGCGCGAACCCGGAACCCACGACCGGGTGAGACATTTTGTGTCCGGTTGTTGCCCGCTCGCCCAGTCGTAGGTTCCGGGTTCTTCGCGCACGCGAAGCTCCGGAATGACAAATGTGGTGGCGTCCTGGACAGCGACCACCACGGCGATCGCAAGCTCTTCAACCCATGAAAAAGGCGCGGGGCTTTCGCCGCGCGCCTTTCCGGGTCGTCGATACCGCAGCGATCAGCGGCGGCCGATCGGGGTATAGTCGCGCTGGGCCGAGCCGGTATAGAGCTGGCGCGGGCGGCCGATCTTCTGGGACGGATCCTCGATCATTTCCTTCCACTGCGCGATCCAGCCGACCGTGCGGGCGACGGCGAAGAGCACCGTGAACATCGAGGTCGGGAAGCCCATCGCCTTCAAGGTGATGCCCGAATAGAAGTCGATGTTCGGGTAGAGCTTCTTCTCGATGAAGTACTCGTCGGAGAGGGCGATGCGCTCCAGCTCGACGGCGACGTCGAGCAGCGGGTCGTCCTTGATCCCGAGCTCGTTCAGCACCTCATGCGTGGTCTTCTGCATGATCTTGGCGCGCGGGTCGTAGTTCTTGTAGACCCGGTGGCCGAAGCCCATCAGGCGGAACGGATCGTTCTTGTCCTTCGCCTTGGCGATGTATTTCGGGATGTTGTCGACCGAGCCGATCTCCTCGAGCATCTTGAGCGCGGCTTCGTTGGCGCCGCCATGCGCGGGTCCCCACAGGCAGGCCGTGCCGGCCGCGATGCAGGCGAAGGGATTGGCGCCCGACGAGCCGGCGAGGCGCACGGTCGAGGTCGAGGCGTTCTGCTCGTGGTCGGCGTGCAGGATGAAGATCCGGTCGAGCGCGCGCGACAGCACCGGGTTGACCTTGTACTCCTCGGCCGGCACCGCGAAGCACATGCGCAGGAAGTTCGAGGTGTAGTCCAGCGAATTCAGCGGGTACACGAAGGGCTGGCCGACGGTGTACTTGAACGCCATCGCGGCAAGAGTCGGCACCTTCGCGATCATGCGCATCGAGGCGATCATGCGCTGATGCGGGTCGGAGATGTCGGTGGAGTCGTGATAGAAGGCCGACATTGCGCCGATCGAGCCGACCATTACCGCCATCGGGTGGGCGTCGCGGCGGAAGCCCTGGAAGAAGCGGGCCATCTGCTCGTGCACCATGGTGTGGCGCGTGATGCGATAATCGAAATCGGCCTTCTGCGCGGCCGTCGGCAGCTGGCCCTCGAGCAGCAGGTAGCAGGTCTCGAGGAAGTCGCCATGTTCGGCGAGCTGCTCGATCGGATAGCCGCGATAGAGCAGAACGCCCTTGTCGCCGTCGATATAGGTGATCTGCGACTCGCAGCTCGCCGTCGAGGTGAAGCCGGGATCGTAGGTGAACATGCCCGTCTGGGCGTAGAGCTTGGCGATGTCGATGACGGCGGGGCCGACAGACCCCTCCTTGATCGCCATGTCGACGGTCTTGTCGCCGACCTGGAGCTGGCTGGTATTTCCGCTCATCGATACCGATCCTTTCAAGGCTCGCTGCTGTTCCGCCCCGGTTTCGCCTCTCCGCGCTTTCGCGCCGGGCATCTCGCATCCGAAGGCCGCGAGGTGACGGCCGGATGTCGGAAGGAGAACGGGAGAGATGGTCCATGTGACTGAATTACAAGCAATATTCGTACACGCCCGCGTTGCCGCACCGCAATGCACTTGCGCGTCACTAGACCATTTGCGCAGTGCATTCAACCGAGCCAAAAGGCGGTTGGAACCGCGCTGCGCTCATATCTGCGCGAGCTGGTGCTCGATGGCCGACAAGGGCGCTTCCGACCCTGCGATTTTCTTGGGCTTGGTGTGGTTGAAGGCGCCGCAGCGGCGGGCCCGGAGGCCTCGCGCCACCGACTTGTCATTCCGGGGCGCGCCACGGGCGCGAACCCGGAACCTACGACTGGGTGAGGCATCAGGTGTTCGGTTGCAGGCGGCTCACCCGGTCGTGGATTCCGGGTTCTTCGCTACGCGAAGCCCCGGAATGACAGGGTGGCCCTGTTCGTCCTGCTTCACGCGGCCTGATCGGCGAGCCGGGCCAGCGTCTCTTCGCGGCCCAGAACCGCCATGACGTCGAACAGGCCCGGCGACATCGCCCGGCCGGTCAGCGCGGCGCGCAGCGGCTGTGCCGCCTGGCCGAGCTTGAGCCCGCTCTCCTCGACATAGGCGCGAACCGCCGCTTCCAGCGGGGCCGGCGACCAGTCGTCGACGGCGGCGAGCTTCTCCGCGATCTTCGGCAGGCGCTGGCGCGCGGCCTCGTCGAGCAGGCCCTTGGCCTTGTCGTCGAGCTGCAGCGGGCGCTGGGCATAGAGATAGAAGGCGCTGTCGAGCAGTTCGATCAGCGTCTTGGCGCGCTCCTTGAGGCCCGGCATGGCGGCGAGGAATTTTGCCTCCAGCTCCGGCGAGAGCGTGGCGCCGAGGCCGCGCGCCGGCCCGATCTCCGGCAGGATGACCTTGAGCGCGGCAAGCAGGTCCGCATCATCCGACTGACGCATATAGAGGCCGTTGAGGTTCTCCAGCTTGGCGTAGTCGAAGCGCGCCGGCGAGCGGCCGATCGAGGACAGCTTGAAGGCGTCGATCATTTCCTGGGTGGAGAACACCTCCTGATCGCCATGGCTCCAGCCCAGCCGCACCAGATAGTTGCGCAGCGCCGCCGGCAGATAGCCCATCGAGCGATAGGCATCGATGCCGAGCGCGCCGTGGCGCTTCGAGAGCTTGGCGCCGTCCGCGCCATGGATCAGCGGGATATGCGACATGCTCGGCACGTCCCAGCCCAGCGCGTCGTAGATCTGGGTCTGGCGGGCGGCATTGGTCAGGTGGTCGTCGCCGCGGATGATATGGGTCACGCCCATGTCATGGTCGTCGACGACGACGGCGAGCATATAGGTCGGCGTGCCGTCCGAGCGCAGCAGCACGAGGTCGTCGAGATTCTCGTTCTGCCAGACGACGCGGCCCTGGACCTCGTCATTGACCACGGTCTCGCCGGTCTGCGGCGCCTTGAGGCGGATGACGGGCTTCGCGCCTTCCGGCGCGGTCGACGGATCGCGGTCGCGCCAGCGCCCGTCATAGCGCAGCGGCTTGCCCTCGGCGCGCGCCTTCTCGCGCATCTCCTCGAGCTCGGCCGGGGTGGCATAGCAATGATAAGCCTTGCCGGCGGCAAGCATCTGCTCGGCGACTTCGCGATGCCGGGCGGCGCGCTGGAACTGGTAGACGGTCTGGCCGTCCCAGTCGAGCCCGAGCCATTCCAGCCCGTCGAGAATCGCGGCGATGGCGGCATCGGTCGAGCGTTCCCGGTCGGTATCCTCGATGCGCAGCAGCATCTTGCCGCCTTGCCGGCGGGCATAGAGCCAGTTGAACAGCGCGGTTCGGGCTCCGCCGATATGCAGGAATCCGGTGGGCGAGGGCGCAAAGCGCGTGACGACGGCGTTGCTCATGGGAGGGAACTCCGGCCGGGCGGCCAGGGCCGTCCGGGGCAAGACAGGGGAAGGGGCCGGATCGTGACATGACAACCGGCGCGCGCCCTGTAACATGGCTTTGCCGGAAACGCTAAGCGGTCAAATCGCAGCGCCGGCGGGGGAGAGCGGGCGATGCAGCCGGCACCGCCGGGGCAGGGGCAGGCACAGGGCCGGCGCGGCGCGCGCGCCGATGCCTTGCCGGCACGGCTCGGTGCCATGGCCCCGCTGGCGGCCAATCTTCGCCCGTTGCTGTGGCAGCTTTGGCTCCATCTCTCGCGGGGTTTCGCGCTGGAGGTCGAGAGGCGCCGGCCCTTCCTATGGCTGCCGATCGCGATGGGCGCCGGCATCCTGCTCTATTTCGCTGCCGATCGTGAGCCGGCATTATGGGCGCCGCTGCTCGGCTTAGGCTTGAGCAGCGCGGCGGCCTTCGCCCTGCGGAGGCGCCCTCTCGCGTCGATGACCTGCCTCGCGGCGGCGGCGGCCTTTCTGGGCTTCGTTGCCGGCGTCTGGCGCACGGACGATATCAAGGCGCCGATGCTGGAGCGGCCGCGCATCGGCGAATTGACCGGCTTCGTCGAGAGCGTCGAGGCGCGCGACAGCGGCGCGCGGCTCGTCATACTGGTGACCGATCTCGCCAATGTGCCGGTGGACCAGCGGCCGAAGCGGGTCCGCGTCAATATCCGGCAGGGCTCCGTCGCACCGGGGGACCACATCGTCGCAACCGCGCGCCTGCTGCCACCTCCGGGACCGGCGCGAGCCGGCGGCTACGATTTCGGCCGCGACGCCTTCTTTCGCGGGATCGGCGCCGTCGGCAGCATCTCCGGCAAGATCGCGCTGGCAGCACCGCCATATCCGCTGCCGGCGCGCCTCGCGCTCGACGTGACGATCGACCGCGCCCGCAATGCCCTGACCAAACGCATCGCCGAGGTCGGGGGCGGGCAGGGCGGGGCGGTTGCCGCCGCGCTCGTCACCGGCAAGCGCGGCCTGATCACCGAGGCCACCAATAACGACCTGCGTGCCGCCGGTATCTATCACATCGTCTCGATCTCCGGCCTGCACATGGTGCTCGCCGCCGGCACGATCTTCTGGCTGGTGCGCGCGCTGCTGGCCCTGTCGCAGACGGTGGCGCTGCACTGGCCGGTCAAGAAACTCGCCGCTGTGGCGGCCATGCTGGGCGCGACCGCCTATTGCATCTTCTCGGGCAGCGATGTCGCGACCGAACGCTCGCTGATCATGACGCTGGTCATGCTCGGCGCGATCCTGGTCGATCGCGCGGCGCTCAGCATGCGCAACCTCGCGCTCGCCGCCATGATCGTGCTGCTGCGCGAGCCGGAAGCGCTGCTCGGGCCGAGCTTCCAGATGTCCTTCGGCGCGGTCGCGGCGCTGATCGCCTTCGCCGAGCGCTGGGAGCGGAGAGATCGCAGCGAGCCGCCGTCGGCATTGCCTTGGCCGCTCGGGCCAATCTGGACGGCGGCGCTCGGCATCCTCGTCACCACCATGCTGGCGACCGCCGCGACCGCCCCCTTCGGCGCCTATCACTTCCAGACCTTCAACCCGTTTGGGCTGCTCGGCAACGCCATGGCGCTGCCCTTCGTCTCGCTTTTCGTCATGCCGGCAGCGGTGTTCGGCGTGCTAGCCTATCCGTTCGGGCTGGACTGGCCGGCCTGGGCCTTGATGGGGCTTGCCTCCGATGTCGTGCTTAAGGTCGCGCACTGGGTCGCGACCATCGACCATTCCACCGTGACGGTCGCAGCCTTCGGCCCGGTCGTGCTGGCCTGTTTCGCGATGGCTTTACTCTGGCTGACGCTCTGGACCACGGCCTGGCGCTGGCTGGCGGCCGTGCCGCTCATCCTCGGGGTCGCCATTGCCGGCAAGCCGGAGCGGCCGGAGATCCTGATCGAGCGCGACGGTTCCGGGCTTGCCGTGCGCGGTCCCGATGGACGCCTCGCCATCGCCGGCAAGCCCAGTCGCTTCGTCCTGCAGCAATGGCTCGCTGCTGATGGCGACAGCCGCTCGCCGGATGATCCGACATTGCGCACCGGCGTCACCTGCGACCGGCTGGCTTGCGTCGCGCAGACGACCGACAAGCGCACGATCTCGTACACGCGCGAGCGTCTCGCGATCATCGAGGATTGCCTGCGCGCCGATCTCGTCGTCACCGCCATTCCCTGGAGCGGGGCCTGCAAGGCCAGACTGGTCGAGCGGATGGCGCTATCACGCGACGGCGCGACCTCGCTCTACCGGACGGCGACCGGGTGGAACAGCCGAACCTCGGAGCCGACCGCAGCCGACCGTCCATGGACCCGCCGGCGCGAGCCTCGCCCTGCAGAGGTGGCAACCCGGCCGGTTGGTCAGCCCGCAACGGTGCAGCCTGCATCAGCCTCCGACAGTGAGGTCGACGCCGATGTCGAGCGCCTTCAGTAGCGTCGCATCAGATTGACGAGGCGGCCCTGGATCTTGACCCGGTCGGGGCCGAGCACGCGGGTCTCATAGGCCGGATTCGCCGCTTCGAGCGCGATCGAGGAGCCACGCTTGCGCAGGCGCTTCAGCGTCGCCTCCTCGTCGTCGATCAGCGCGACGACGATATCGCCGGTATTGGCGGTGTCCTGCTTGCGGATGACGACGGTATCGCCGTCGAGAATGCCGGCTTCCACCATCGAGTCGCCACGCACTTCGAGCGCGTAATGCTCGCCGGAGCCGAGCATGTCCGGCGGCAGCGAGACGGTGTGACTGCGGCTCTGGATCGCCGAGATCGGGGTGCCCGCTGCGATGCGGCCCATGACGGGAATGGCGATGGAATGCCGGCTGTCGTCCTCGACCGCTGCTGGCCGGGGCTTGGCGACGCTCGGCTGGGCGCCGAGACCGCCCTGCACGACGGCCGGGCTGAAGCGGGGTCGCGGCTGCGGGGCGCCGAACCCGTCCGGCATCTTGATGACTTCGAGCGCGCGGGCCCGATTTGGCAGGCGGCGGATGAAGCCGCGCTCCTCCAGCGCCATGATGAGACGATGGATGCCGGATTTCGAGCGCAGGTCGAGCGCGTCCTTCATTTCGTCGAAGGAGGGCGGCACGCCACTTTCGCGCAAGCGTTCCTGGATGAAGCGCAGGAGTTCGTGTTGCTTGCGTGTCAGCATGGTCGCCGCCAGCCCCTCAAAGCGCAGATTCGAAACAAAGCACGAACACCATACGCGTTCTGCTTGTGTTCCGCAAGCTGCTATGCCTTCGCGGAAGCGTGAGATAGCCGTATGGAAAACGCGCCGTCATTCCGGACAAGCCGCGTCAGCGGCGCCGATCCGGAATCCATCATGGAGCGCGGCGTTCTACGATGGATTCCGGGTCTGCGCTTCGCTTGCCCGGAATGACGTCGCGGGGGCAATAAAGAGCGCGCGCTCTACCGCAACGGCAGGATACGGCAGGAATCGCCCTTCTTCGCGGCAGCGGCATGGGCAGGCCGAATCGTCAGGGCCTGCGCCCGCGCGAGCGTACCAAGCATCGAGGAATCCTGCCGGTCGAAGGGCGTCGCGACCCAGCCTTCCGGCGTCAGCGTGAGCTCCGAGCGCAGATAGTCCTCGCGCTCGTCATTGCCGGGCATGTCGCGGCCGAGGATGGCGGGAATGCTGCGGTCGCGATCGGCATCGGCAATGCCGAGCAGCGCCTCGATCAAGGGCAGCACGAAGAGATGGCCGCAAACGATCGAGGAGACCGGATTGCCCGGCAGCCCGACCACGACCATCCGGCCGAGCCGCCCGGTCATCATCGGCTTGCCCGGCCGCATCGCGATCTTCCAGAATCCGAGCGTCATGCCGGCCCGCGTCAGCGCTTCCTGCACGAGATCGTGCGCGCCGACCGAGGCGCCGCCGAGCGTGATCAGCACATCGGCATCGGCTGCGCGCGCCCTTGCGATCTTCGCGGCGAGATCGGCATGGTCGTCGCGGGCGATGCCAAGGTCGAGCACGGTGCCGCCGGCCTTCTCGACGAGAGCGGCGAGCGAAAACGAGTTCGAGGCGACGATCTGGTCGCGGCCGACCGGCTCGCCCGGCGCCACCAACTCGTCGCCCGTGGCGAGAATCGCGACGCGCGGCTTCCGCCGGACCGGCAAAGTCGGATGCCCCATCGCGGCGGCGAGGCCGAGTGCCGCACTGTCGAGCACGCGACCGGCCGACAGCAAAACGTCGCCCTCGTGGAAGTCGAGCCCCGCCGCGCGCAGGAATTTGCCCTTGGCAGGCGGCACGCGGACGCGAATGACAGGGCTGTCGACGCCATCGGCATCTTCCTGCATCAGGATCGTGTCGGCGCCGTCAGGCATCGGCGCGCCCGTGAAGATGCGCACGGCTTGTCCCGGGCCGACCGCTCCCTCATAGGCCCGGCCGGCGGCGGATTCGCCGATCACCGAGAGCGAGACGCCTTCCGCCATCTCGTCGCCACGCACGGCATAGCCGTCCATGGCCGAATTGGCGAAGGGCGGCTGGGTCCTGAGCGCCTTGACCTCGCCGGCGAGCACCCGCCAGGCGCATTGCGCCAATGGCAGGGTTTCCGCTCCCGTCGGCTCCGGAATGCTGTCGAGCAGCGCCTTGCGCGCGACGGGGACCGGAGTGAGCGCCATCAGCTAGCATTCGCCTCGTAATCGCCCGACTGGCCGCCAGACTTGTGCAGCAGCCGGATGTTCTCGATCCGCATCGCCCGGTCGACGGCCTTGACCATGTCGTAGACGGTAAGACAGGCGACGGAGACGGCGGTCAGCGCCTCCATCTCGACGCCGGTCTGGCCCTTCATCTTGACCTCGGCGCGCACGCGCACGCCCGGCAGGGCCTCGTCGATCGCGAGGTCGACGGCGATCTTGCTGAGCAGCAGCGGGTGGCAGAGCGGGATCAGTTCATGCGTGCGCTTCGCCGCCATGATGCCGGCGAGGCGTGCGGTGCCGAGCACGTCGCCCTTCTTGGCGTTGCCGTCGCGCACGATCGCGATCGTCTCCGGCGCCATGACGACCTGGCCTTCGGCGATCGCCATGCGGGTCGTCTCGGCCTTGCCGCCGACATCGACCATATGCGCCTGGCCTTGCGCGTCGAGATGGCTGAGCCGGCTCACGCCGCGACGGCCTTGCCGGTCAGCAGCGCCTGCGTTGCGGCGGTGACGTCGGCCTGTCGCATCAGGCTTTCGCCGACGAGGAAGCTGTTGACGCCGATCCGGTTGAGCCGGGCAATGTCGGCATGCGTGAAGATGCCGCTCTCGCTGATGACGATACGGTCGGCCGGCACGCGCGGCGCCAGCCGCTCGGTCACGGCGAGATCGACATTGAAGCTGCGCAGATCGCGGTTGTTGATGCCGAGCATCCGGCTTTCGAGCTTGAGCGCCCGGTCGAGCTCGGCATCGTCATGGACCTCGACGAGGACGTCCATGCCGAGCTCGCGCGCGGTCTCGTTCAGGGCGCTCGCGGTAGCGTCGTCGACACTGGCCATGATGATCAGGATGCAGTCGGCGCCCCAGGCGCGGGCCTCGTAGACCTGATAGGGCTCGTAGAGGAAATCCTTGCGCAAGGCCGGCAGGCCGGCGGCCTCGCGCGCCGCGGTCAGGAATTCCGGCTGGCCCTGGAAGGATGGCGCGTCGGTCAGGACGGAGAGGCAGGCCGCGCCGCCGGCCGCATAGGCGCGGGCGAGCGAAGGCGGGTCGAAATCGGCCCGGATCAGGCCCTTGGACGGGCTCGCCTTCTTGATTTCGGCGATCAGCGCGGGCGTCCCCAGTGCGAGCTTGCCTGCCAGCGCATCGGCGAAGCCGCGCGGCTTGGAGGCGGCGCGCGCCCGGCGTTCGATTTCGGCCTGCGGGACGGCGGCTTTCGCAGCCGCGATCTCCTGGCGCTTATAGGCTTCGATCTTCGCGAGGATATCGGTCATGCCGGCCTCACGCGTTCGAGGCTTTGACGAGCGCGGCGAGCGTCGCCTTGGCCTTGCCGGAATCGAGCGCGGCCGTCGCCTGGGCGAAGCCGTCCTTCAGGTCCGTCGCCTTGCCGGCGACGAGCAGCGCCGCTGCCGCATTGAAAGCGGCGATATCGCGGAAGCCGGTCTTGTCGCCTGCGAGCACGGCGTTGAGCGCCGCCGCATTCTCCTCCGGCGTGCCGCCGCGCAGAACTTCGGGCTTGGCGGGCTCAAGGCCGACATCGGCCGGGCTGATCGAAAAACTCTCGATCTTGCCGTTCTCCAGCGAGACGACACGGGTCGGCCCCGTCGTGGTGATCTCGTCGAGCCCGTCCGAGCCGTGCACGGCCCAGACGCGGGTCGACCCCAGGGAAGCGAGCACCTTGACCATTGGCTCCAGCCAGGTCTCGGAGAAGGCGCCGATGAGCTGGCGCTTGACGCCGGCCGGGTTGGAGAGCGGGCCGAGCAGGTTGAAGATCGTGCGCGTGCCGAGCTCGGTGCGCACCGGCGCGACATGGCGCATCGAGGCGTGATGCGTCGGCGCGAACATGAAGCCGACGCCGGCCTCGCGGATGCAATGCTCGGTCGCGGCCGGATCGAGCCCGACCTTGACGCCGAGCGCGGTCAGCACGTCCGCCGCGCCGGAGCGCGAGGAGGCCGCGCGGTTGCCATGCTTGGCGACCGGCACGCCGCAGGCGGCGGTGATGATCGAGGCCAGCGTCGAGACATTGTAGGAGCCGGAGGAATCGCCGCCGGTGCCGACGATGTCGATCGCCTCGGGCGGCGCCTTCACCGGCAGCATCTTGCCGCGCATGGCGCCGACGGCACCGGCGATCTCGTCGATCGTCTCGCCGCGCACGCGCAGCGCCATCAGGAAGGCGGCTGATTGGGCGTTCGTCACTTCGCCCGAGAGGATGGTGTCGAAGGCGTCGCGCGCTTCCTCGCGGGAGAGCGTCGCGCCGGTCGCGACCTTGGCGATGAAGGGTTTGAAATCGTCCATGGGAACTCTGCGGAATCAGGCTGAAAGGGTCAGGGCGGAGGCTTCGCGTTCGCTCTGCCATCGCTCCGCGAGATCGAGGAAATTCCGCAGGATCGTCGCGCCATGCTCGGAGGCGATGCTCTCCGGATGGAACTGGACGCCGTGGACCGGCAGCTCCCGGTGCGAGAGCGCCATGATCAGGCCGTCATCGCTCTCCGCCTCGATCTCGAAGACATCCGGGCAGGAGGCGCGCTCGACCACGAGCGAGTGATAGCGCGTCGCCTGCAGCGGGCCGTTGATGCCGCGGAACAGGCCGCGCGCCCGGTGGCGGATCGACGAGACCTTGCCATGCATCGGCAGCGGCGCGCGCACGACATGGCCGCCGAAGGCCTGGCCCATCGCCTGCAGGCCGAGGCAGACGCCGAAGATCGGCTTCTTGCCCGCGCCTTCGCGGATGACGTCCAGACAGATTCCGGCCTCGTTGGGCGTACAGGGGCCGGGCGAGAGCACGATCGCGTCGTGATCGCCGGCAAGCGCTTCCTCGGCGGTGAGCGCGTCGTTACGCCAGACATCGACCTCGGCTCCCAGCCCACCGATGAGATGGACCAGGTTCCAGGTGAAGCTGTCGTAGTTGTCGATCAACAGAACGCGCATGGCCGAACCCGTGAATGCGGGTTGAGGTCATGCACGCTCTGAGGCGGGCTGGTCAAGTTTCGCGGGGGAGAAGGACCCCGCGGAAGCGCTGATACGTCATTGCGAGGAGCGAAGCGACGAAGCAATCCAGGGGGACCGGGTCGAACGCTCCAGCCCAGTCCCCCTGGATTGCTTCGCTACGCTCGCAATGACGGTGGATACGTCTCACCCCCGCACGCTGCGCGGCATGCCGGCCGTGCGCGGCTGGGCCAGTCCCGGCGCGGTCTCGACGCCGAGCGCCGGCAGCGCCAGTGTGCGCTGGCCGCGGAAATCGACATGGCAGACGATCAGCCCGCGCTCCTCGATATAGCTGAGCACGCGCCGCGCGCGGCTCGGCGAAGCGCTGCCATAGACCTCCGCGAGCTCGGCATCGCTGGGGCAGGGGCGGCCTTCGATCGCGGTGCGGGCGATGTAGAGGAACAGCCCTTGCAGGTCTTCCGGCAAGGTGCCTGATGACGCGACGGCGGTCTGCCAGCCTTCGCTCGTCGCGATGCTGTCGCTGACGCCGGCGCGCGCCACCGCAAGCCGGCGGCGGAACTCCTCCAGGCTCAGATGCGTGCGGCCGAGCCGGCGCATCCGGCAGCGCACGGTGAAATCCTGATAGAGCACGGCGACCTGCCGCGAGCGCGCTTCGGGATCGCCCATCAACTCGCGCAGGATCTCGACCATGATCGCCTCGCGCTCTTCCGGCTCCAGCTCGATCTCGGGCTCGGGTTCCGGCTGCGGGGCAGGGCGATAATTCTCGATCCGGCGCAGCACCTCGGTCGGATCGGGCCGCGGGCGCGGCGCGGGGCGGGCAGGGCGGGCCAGCGGAAGCGGCTCGTCCTCGCCGCGCGTGAAGATCAGCTTGCCGGCGTCCTCCGGTGCCTGCTCCGGGAGCGGCATCAATCCCGGCGCGCTGCCGCGATCAACCGAGGAGACTGTGCCGATCCGGATCGGCAGCGGGCGCTTCGACAGGGCAGGGCCGAGCGCGACGAACTGGCCGCGTTCAAGGTCGCGGAACATCTCGGCCTGGCGGCGGTCCATGCCGAGCAGGTCGGCGGCGCGCTGCATGTCGATATCGAGGAAGGTGCGGCCCATCAGGAAGTTCGAGGCTTCTGCCGCGACGTTCTTGGCGAGCTTGGCGAGGCGCTGCGTCGCGATCACGCCGGCCAGCCCGCGTTTGCGACCGCGGCACATCAGGTTGGTCATGGCGCCGAGCGAGAGGCGGCGCGCCTCGTCCGAGGCCTCGCCCGCCATGACGGGGGCGAAGAGCTGGGCTTCGTCGACCACGATCAGCATCGGAAACCAGAGCGAGCGGTCGACATCGAAGAGCCCGCCGAGGAAGGCGGCGGTGGCGCGCAACTGCTCGTCGGCTTCGAGATTCTCGAGATTCAGCACCACCGAGACGCGGTGTTGGCGCACGCGCAGCGCCACGCGCTGCAGTTCGGCCTCGCCGCATTCGGCATCGACCACGACATGGCCGAACTGGTCGGCGAGCGAGACGAAATCGCCCTCGGGATCGATGATTGCCTGCTGCACCAATGGCGCGCTCTGCTCCAGCAAGCGGCGTAGCAGATGCGACTTGCCCGAGCCGGAATTGCCCTGCACCAGCAGGCGCGTCGCCAGCAATTCGGCGAGATCGATCAGACCGGGCTCGCCGGTCCTTGTCGTTCCCATCTCGATTGCGGTGGTCATGCGGGCGATGAATCGTCGGGTTGGGTCGGGCGCGGACTTGCGGCCGGCGCTTCTAGCACGGCCTTCCCTTCGCTGGACGCAGGGCAGCCCTGCCTTCCACAGGCAATCGGTTTCAGCGCGGGCAGCGCAAGGCGCGCTCCTGCCGGAGGATGTCGGCGATCGCCCGGTGGTCATTGGCCGAGAGCGGCAGGTCCTCGACGTTGTCGTACTGGCAGCCGGCATTGCCGAAGGCCGCGATCGCGCGCTTGGTGCGGAAGCAATAGCCCTAAGGGGCGTCAGGCGACCGAAGATCCCTGCCGCTTGCTCACCGTGACGTCCCCGGCCGAATGGGCCTCGATATCGACGATCGCCACATCTGGCCGGTCGATCGCCGGAAGGCCGCGTGGCTCATTGGCCCGGTGGACGAAGACGAGGCTCGCCAGCGCCGGATGCCCGGCGAGCCGAGAATGCGCCAGCGCCGGCTCCATGGCGCCGGGCAGCACCAGATGGACGCTGCGCCCGCCTTCGAGACAGGCTTGTAGGTCGCCGAGGCTGAACAGGCCGAGCGGCAGGAGTTCGAGTCCGCTGAGCATCGCCACGCCCGGTCCGCTTGCCAGCGCGGCAAGGTCGCCGCCGACCAGCGTCGTCACGATCCGCGACGAGACAGTCGGCTTCAGTACACGCGAGATCTCGAGCGCCTTGCCGAGCAATTCCCGCTCCGGCAACACGATTGGCCCCTGCAGCGACACGCCGTCGGCGATCTGCAGCACCGGCCGGTCGGTAAGCTGCGGCAGCGGATGCAGCGTCGGGCTGGCCATCAGCATGTCGAGCGGAGCGACGCCGTCCGGCACGTCCGGACCGAAGCCGCCGACGAAGCGTGTCCCGAAGGCCCGCATGGCGAGATTGCGCAGCATGAGCAAAGGCCGCAGCGGCCCGACCCGGCTGACGCCGAGCGCCATCACCGCGCCGGAAGCCTCGATCAGCTTGAGCAGTTCGAGCTCGTTGCCGTGCAAGGGCAGCATCAGGGGCGACAGGCCCGCACGCAGGCTCGCCAGGATCGAGACTATCGCCTCCGGCCCCAGCGGCGCCAGGATCGCGACACTTGCGCCCGGCGTGCCCTTGTTGATGGCGAGCAGGCGCGCCAGCCGGTCGATGCGTTCGTCTAGGTCGAGGAAATTGACCGAGCCCGGCGTGACGTCGCTCCAGCCGCGCCGGCCTGGCGGATCGCGCAAAGCCGCGTCGTAGCCGCGATTGCGGGTCAGGGCTGCGAGCAGGGTGTCGAGATCGAGACCGTCGAGCAAGGCTGAGGCTTCGTCCTGTTCCGCCCGCATCGGCACGTCCTAGTTCGCCGGGGCTGCCGCCGGGAGGCGGGCCAGCAGCTCGTTGGAGAGGAAATAGGCCGGCTGCCGCCCCGCCAGCACGACGCCACGCGCGAAGGCGATCCAGGTGTCGGGCAGGTAATAGAGCGGCACGACGTAGAAGCCGGAGATCAGCAAGCGGTCGAGCGCCCGCACCGCTGCGACGAAATCCTCGCGCTCGCGGGCGCCGAGCAGGGCCTGCAGCACGACGTCCACGGCGGGCGATTTCACGCCGGCATAGTTCAGCGAGCCGTTGCGGGCGGCATTGGCCGAGCCCCAGCGCCCGATCTGCTCGTTGCCCGGCGAGGCCGAGGCCGGCCAGGTCCACTGGATCATGTCGAAATCGTAGGCCGACAGGCGCCGCCAATACTGCACGTCGTCGATCAGTCGCACGGAGACCGCGATGCCGAGCCGGGCAAGCGATTGCGCATAGTTGAGCGCAAGCCGCTCCTGCGGCCTGCTGGTGACGGTGATCTCGAAGGCGAAGGGCTCAGCCCTGCCGTTGCGCAGCACGCCGTCCTGGAGCGCGTAGCCGGCGGCCTTGAGCAGGCCGAGCGCCTTGCGCGCCTGCTCGCGGTCGCGGCCGGAGCCGTCGGTCTCCGAGGGGCGCCAGCTTCCGGCGAGGATGTCCTCGCGCACGGCGCCCGGAAAAGCGGCGAGCAGCGCCTTCTCCTGGCCATCGGCGGCAACGCCGAGCGCCGAGAGGTCCGAATCGGAGAAGAAGCTGCCGGCCCGGCGATAGACGCCATGGAACAGGTTGCGGTTGACCCATTCGAAGTCGAACAGCAGGCCCAGCGCCTCGCGCACCCTGACATCGGCGAAGACCGGCCGGCGCGTGTTGAAGACGAGACCGGTCATGCCCTTGGGCGTGTCGAAATGCAGGGTTTCCTGCCGGATGCGCCCGTCATGCACGGCCGGCACGTCGTAGCCGGTCATCCAACGCGTCGGATCGCCCTCGATGCGGACATCGTAGAGCCCGGCCTTGAACGCCTCGAACAGCGCGTTCGAGTCCCGGTAGAAATCGTAGCGGATCTCGTCGGCATTATAGAGCCCGCGCGTGAGCGGATGATCCTCGGCCCAGAAATCCTTGCGCCGCCGCAGCACGAGCGATTCGCCGGGACGGACCTCCTCGACGGCATAGGGGCCGGAGCCGAGCGCCGGCTTGAAGCTGGTTTCCCCGAAAGTCTCGGCATTGGTCGCGTGCTTCGCGAAGATCGGCATCGCGCCGATCACCAGTGGCAATTCGCGATTGGAGCCGTCGCCGAGCGCGAATTCGACGCGCCGGGGCGAGGGCGCCGCGACCCTGGTCACGCGGCCGAGGCTGGAGCGATGGAACGGCTTGCCCTTCGCCTTCAGCATCTCGAAGGTGAAGATCACGTCCTCGGCCGTGACCGGCCTGCCGTCCGAAAAGCGCGCGCGCTCGTCGATCTCGAAGGCGAGCTGCTTGCGGTCGGCATCGAGCGAAACGCCGGAGGCGAGCAGGCCATAGGCCGTGAAAGGCTCGTCCGCCGAGCGGTAGAGCAGGCTCTGCTGGACATATTTGGGCACGGCATCGGGCGCGACGCCGAGCACGACGAGGGGATTGAGGCTGTCGAAGGTGCCCTGGATGCCCATGACGATGCGCCCGCCCTTGGGCGCCTTGGGGTCGGCATAGGGCAGATGCGCGAAGCCGGGCGGCAGGGCCGGCTGGCCATGCATCGCGATGGCATGCCGCAGCGGGCCCGAATCGGCCAACGCCTCGCGGCCGCGCGCCAGGACGGCGAACGGGGCCAAAGCCAGTAGAAGAGTAACCCCGCGGCGGCTCACCGCCTGGGGCAATTGAAGAAATTCCATCACGCGACCTGATTCCCTGCGCAAGAATAGCATGGGAGCAGCAGGGTCACGCAGCTATTCGGGCTGGAATCCTCGGGGCGAACTCGCTAAAGGCGAGGGCAAGGTGTCATTCAAACGCCTCAATCAGCCTTGATGTGCACGGCTTGCGATGGCCTGCGCCCCATGCGATTGGGCCATCAGCGGTGACGCGCGCGGCTTGCGAAGTCGTGATCCCGAATTCGCTTGGTAAGGAAAGACAAGAATGTCCGCTTCGTATCGCCTGTCATCTCGTGCGCTTGGCCTCGTGCTCAGCACGGCCATCGGCTTTGCGCCCGTCGCGGGCTTCGCCCAGGCTCCGGCGCAGCGCCCGGCGACGCCGACCCGCCCGGCTGCGCCGGCCCAGCAGCCTGCCGCTCCCGCCCAGCCCGGCGCAGCCGCCGGCCCGACCGTCGTCCAGGTCAAGCCCGAGCCTTCGCAGACGAGCTGGACCAAGGTCTGCGGCAAGGACCAGGGCGCCAACAAGGAAATCTGCTACACCACCCGTGACTTCGTCTCGGACCAGGGCCAGCCGGTGCTCGCCGTCGCGGTCTATGACGTCAAGGGCGACGCCAACAAGATCGTGCGCTTCCTGATGCCGCTCGGCCTGCTTCTGCAGCCCGGCATCCGCTTCGGCGTCGATAATGCGCAGCCGACCGGCGGCCGCTATGCCATCTGCTTCCCGAACGGCTGCTTCGCCGAGGCGCAGGTCAAGGACGACTTCATCAATGCGATGCGGAAGGGCACCAACCTGAACGTCAGCGTCCAGAACCAGGGCGCCCGCGAGCTGACCTTCACCATCCCGCTGGCCGATTTCGCCAAGGGCTTCGACGGCGCCGCGATCGATCCGAAGGTGCTCGAGGACCAGCAGAAGCAGCTCCAGGACGAGCTCGCCAAGCGCCAGGAAGAGCTGCGCCAGCGCCTCGGCGCCGGCGGCGCTGCCGCTCCGGCTCCGGGCGCCGCGCCCGCGACCCCGCCGAAGCCCTGAGCGACGGCGCGACCGCCTGAAACAGAAAAGGCCGGTCCCTCGCGGGGCCGGCCTTTTTCTTTGGGACAGCCAGGGTCTGTGGACGGTTGCCGGATGATTCTGGTCAGCCCTTTGTCATTCCGGGGCTTCGCGCAGCGAAGAGCCCGGAATCCGCGACCGGGTGGGCCACTCGCAACCGAACACTTGATGTTCCGCCCAGTCGTGGGTTCCGGGTTCGCGCCTGCGGCGCGCCCCGGAATGACAATCTTGGGTTACGAAAGACCGCCGAGCTCAGTTCAGATCGGCGCGGTCCAGCTTGTAGCGGCCCTTGCGGTCGCGGCGGAAGAATTCCTTGGCGCGGGGATGGCGCACGGGCGCGCCGGAATCGTCGTCGACGAGGTTCTGCTCGGAGACATAGGCGACATATTCGGCCTCCTCGTTCTCGGCGAAGAGGTGGTAGAAGGGCTGGTCCTTCGACGGGCGCATGGCTTCCGGAATCGCCATCCACCACTCCTCGGTGTTCGAGAAGACCGGGTCGACGTCGAAGATCACGCCACGGAACGGGTAGATGCGGTGCTTCACCACCTGCCCGATCCTGAACTTGGCCGAACGCGCTTCCATGACAGATCCATCTTGCGCCGGCCGATGCACCGCCGGCTTAGGTCTTGCCGCCTTGCTTAAGCAATGCGTCCTAAATGCGTCGAAATCAATCGATTGAGACCGTTTGTCCCATCACATTCCGTAGCGCTGCGCCATATCCGGGTCCCGTGCGGCGACCTGGGCGGCGAGGTCTACGATCACCTTCGCCTGCTTCCAGGTGGCGTCGTCCTGCATCTTGCCGTCGATCATCACGGCGCCGGAGCCGTCCGGCATCGCCTCCAGAATCCGCTTGGCGAAGCCGACCTCGGCCGGGTCGGGGCTGAAGACGCGCTTGGCGATCCCGATCTGCGAGGGGTGCAGCGTCCAGGCCCCGGCACAACCGAGCAGGAAGGCGTTGCGGAACTGCGCCTCGCAGGCCGCCTCGTCGGCGAAATCGCCGAAGGGGCCGTAGAACGGCTTGATTCCGGCCGAGGCGCAGGCATCGACCATCTTGGCGAGCGTGTAGTGCCAGAGATCCTGCTGCGCCACGGCGCGAGATCCGCCATCGGGGGAGGGGTCGGCGATCACCTTGTACTCGGGATGCCCGCCGCCGACGCGGGTGGTCTTCATGGCGCGCGAGGCGGCGAGATCGGCCGGGCCGAGGCTCATGCCGTGCATGCGCGGCGAGGCGGTGGCGATCGCCTCGACATTCTTGACGCCTTCGGCCGTCTCCAGGATGGCGTGGATCAGGATCGGCTTGCTCAAGAGGTGGCGCGCCTCGAACTGGGCAAGGAGTTGGTCGACATAGTGGATGTCCCAGGGCCCCTCGACCTTCGGCACCATGACCACATCGAGCTTGCCGCCGATCTCGCCCATGATCGCGGTGATATCGTCGAGGAACCACGGCGAATTCAGTGCATTGACGCGTGTCCACAGGCCGGTCTTGCCGAAATCGACCGCCTTGCCCATGGTGATGAAGCCGTCGCGTGCCGCCTGCTTGGCCTCGACCGGGATCGCATCCTCGAGATTGCCGAGCACGATATCGACCTGTCCGGCGAGCTCGCCGACCTTGGCACGGACCTTCTCCAGATGCGGCGGAACGAAATGGATCATCCGCTCGAGCCGCAGCGGCAATTCGCGGAAAGGCTCAGGCGCGCCGATCGCGAGCGGGCGGAAGAACTGGCGCGGCGTCCTGGTCGTCATCGGCGGCTCCATGCTGCAATGCAGCGACTGTGGCCGAGACCACACGCGCCGTCCATGGTTCTTTCGGCGGCAGGTAGGCTGGAATGCCTAGGCCATTAATCCTATGGGCGTTGATGGGGAATATTTCCTAGGTATCTCGTCCCTTCGTTGCGCCGAGGGAGGGCAAGCACGCAGCAAAAGCCCTTGCCGCCTCCGAGCCATGCGCTAGATGCAGATGTCTGCCGGGTTCGGGTCGAAAGCGGGCGCCTTCATCGCAGGACGAAAACGCCACCGATGGCCGACCTCCTCAGCATCTTCAATCTGGTCGCGCCGTTCTTCGGGCTGATCCTGCTGGGATTCGCGATCGGCCGTTACAAGCAGTTGCCGGAGGAAGGGCTCGCCTGGCTGCAGTTCTTCCTGATCTATGTCGCGCTGCCGCCACTGTTCTACCGCCTGATCGCCGACAAGCCGCTGAGCGAGCTCGCCAACTGGAAGTTCATCGCCGGCACGACCTTCGCCACCTTCTGTGCTTTCAGCCTGTCGCTGGCGATCGGGTTGAAGGCTGCCAAGGGCGACCTGCCGCAGGCGGTGATGCAAGGCGTCGCCGGGGCCTATTCCAATATCGGCTATATGGGCCCGCCCTTGATCCTGGCGGCGCTGGGGCCCGAGGCGAGCGCGCCGGTCGTCCTGATCTTCGTCTTCGACAGCGTCCTGCTGTTCTCGCTCGTGCCGTTGCTGATGGCGGTTGCCGGCGTCGAGAAGAAGAGCCTGCTCGCCACCGCCGGCGAGGTGGTCTGGCGCGTGCTGACCCATCCGTTCAACGTCGCGACGCTGGCCGGTGTGCTCGCGAGCTATCTCAAGTTCGAACTACCGGTGGCGCTCGACCGGATGGTTTTGTGGCTGTCGCAGGCTGCGGCGCCCTGCGCGCTCTTCCTGCTCGGCGTCACCGTGGCGCTACGCCCGATGAAGCGGATGCCGGCCGGCGTCCCGGCACTGGTCTTCGTCAAGCTCCTGCTGCACCCGCTTTTGGTCTGGGTGCTGCTCTCGGCCGTCGGCGGCATCCCGACAAACTGGATCTACGCCGCGATCATCATGGCGGCGCTGCCGCCGGCGCTGAACATCTTCGTCATCTCGACGCAATACAAGGTCGGGGTCGAGCGCGCCTCGGCCTGTATCCTCGTCGGCACCATCGTCTCGATGGTCACGCTCTCGGGCTTCCTGTGGCTGGTGAAGACGGGCAGGATAGCGGCTGATCTGTTTCATTGAGAGCCTGTTTGGAAAAGCAAGCCCTCATCCTGAGGAGGCCCGCGAGGGCCGCCTCGAAGGATGCTCCAGATGCTTCCGGAGCCTCCTGGAACATCCTTCGAGACGCCCTGTCTGACGACAGGGCTCTTCAGGATGAGGGCTGAGGAACCTTCCAAATCGGCCCGCGCGATAGGAATCCGGATGCTGCCGCTGGACGACCTGCTGGTCCTCGATTTCTCGACGCTCCTGCCCGGCCCTCTGGCGAGCCTCTTCCTCTCCGAGGTCGGCGCGCGCGTCATCAAGATCGAGCGGCCGGGCGGCGAGGACATGCGCGGTTTTCCGCCGCGTTTCGGCGAGACGGCGGCGCCCTTCGCGGTGCTCAATCGCGGCAAGGACTCGGTCGAGCTTGACTTGAAGGCGCCTGACGCGCTCGCACGGCTGACCCCGCTGATCGCGAAGGCGGATATCCTGATCGAGCAGTTCCGGCCGGGCGTGATGGAGCGGCTCGGTTTCGGCCATGAGGCGCTGAAGGCGATCAATCCGCGCCTGATCTATTGCTCGATCAGCGGCTATGGCCAGCATGGCCCGCGGGCGCAGGAGGCCGGGCACGACATCAACTATCAGGCGCTCGGCGGTCTGCTCGGCCAGTCGCTCAAGCGCGGCGAGCCGCCGCCTTTGCCGCCGCCGCTCGTCGCCGACATCGCTGGCGGCACCATGCCGGCGGTGCTCAACATCCTGCTGGCCTTGCGCCAGCGCGACCGGACGGGCCAAGGCTGCCATCTCGACATCGCCATGGCCGATGCGATGCCGACCTTCGCCTGGTATGGGCTGGCACAGGGGCAGGTGACCGGCTCCTTTCCCGATGGCGGCGAGGGCCTGCTGACCGGCGCAAGCCCGCGCTACGGGCTCTATGCCACCGCCGATGGCTGGTTCCTCGCGGTCGGCGCGATCGAACCGAAATTCTGGCAGAGCTTCTGCGAAGGCATCGGCCTCGACGAGAGGCTGCGCGACGACCGCCGCGACCCCGAAGCGACGCGGGCCGGCATCGCCGCCATCATCGCCAGCGAGAGCGCCGCCTATTGGCGCGCGCTGGTCGAGCCGCTCGATTGCTGCTGCACGGTGGTGCGGACGCTGGAGGAGGCGGTCTCCGACCCGCAGATGTCGGCGCGCGGCCTGCTCGATGCGCAGGTCGAGGAGCCCGGTGGCCGGCGCCTCGTCTCGACGCCGTTGCCGCTGGCGCCGGTCTTCCGTGAGCAGGCGGCAGGGTTGCGGAAGGTTGCGGCGAGCGGAGCGGATACACAGAAGGTGCTAGGCAAGGGCTGACGAACGGTTGTCATTCCGGGGCTTCGCGGAGCGAACCCGGAACCCACGACTGGGCGAGCGGCTCGCAACCCGGCGCCGAATGTCTCACCCGGTCGTGGGTTCCGGGTTCGCACCTGCGGTGCGCCCCGGAATGACAATCGTTCGACGTAGTCGTGATCGAATGCCGACCAGCGTCTAACGTGACGCGCCTCCCGCGAGCCCCTGCCGCATCACGAGGCGCCGCAGCGGGCCGATCCGCGACAGTACCAGCAGGCCGGCGCCGCGCATCAGGTCGGCCGGCAGCATGTCGGTCAGCAGCGTGCGGTTGAGCATGTCGACAGCGCCGGTGCGCAGCCGGACATCGGCCTGACGCGCGCCGTCGTAGTCGGCGATGATGCTCGCCGCGCCGGCATCCGTGGCACCTGCCAGTGCCTCGCTCAGTGCCGCGACGTCGCGCAGGCCGAGATTGAGCCCCTGCGCGCCGATCGGCGGGAAGACATGCGCGGCCTCGCCGATCAGCGCCATGCGGCCGGCGCCGAAACGCTCGACCGAAAGTCCGCCCATCGGCACCTTGCCGCGCGGGCCCGAGACCGTCATCGCGCCCAGCAGCGACTGCACCTGTCGCTCGACCCGCAGAGCGAAGGCCGCATCATCGAGCGCGATGAGAGCCGGAGCCTCCTCGGGATCGACGAGCCAGACCAGCGAGGAGCGCCGGCCGGGCAGGGGCACGATCGTGCAGGGGCCTTTGCGCGTGTGGAACTCGGTCGAGGTTTCCCGATGGTCTCGGGCGTGCTCGAAGATCGCGGTCAGCGCGACCTGCGGATAGCGCCAGTCGCGGCTTTCGATGCCGGCCGCCGCGCGCACCTGCGAGTTGCGCCCGTCCGCGCCGACGACGAGCCGGGCCTTCAGCGGTGCGAAGCCTTCGCCGGAAAGGCGCACGCCATCCGCTTCCGGCTCGATGGCCCGGACGAAGCCGGGGATCATGCGCAAGCCGGCCAGCGTATTCGCTTTCTCGGCGAGGAGCGCGGTCAGGTCGGCGTTCTCGATATTCCAGCCGAAGGCCTCGAGCCCGATCTCGGAGGCCCGGAACTCGACCGGCGGCTGGCGGAACAGGCTGCCGCTGTCATCGACGAGGCGCATGACCTCGAGCGGCGCGGCCTTCTCCAGCAAGGCTTCCTGCACGCCGAGCTCGGCCAGCATCCGCCAGGAGCCGTCGAGCAGGGCGACCGTGCGCCCGTCGCGCGGCGTCGCAACCGGGCCGAGCAAGGCGACGCTACGCCCTTCGCGGCTTAGCGCCAGCGCGGCCGCCAAGCCTACGGCGCCGGCGCCCACGATGGCGATATCGACCTGATCGGCAATGTCCGTGCTCATCGCTCTTGGCTAGCCGATGCGCGGCGTCTTGGCCACGGGCCGCAAAGTCGCAAGGTGCGTTCTGCGTTGGGCACGGATGCCTTTCCGGCACGATGAATTATGGTCGGGGCATCCATCCGTAGGAGATGCCTTTCATGGTCAAAGCCATTCGCGCCCACAAGACCGGCGGCCCCGAGGTTCTGCAGTTCGAGGACGTCACCCTGCCGCAGCCGGGTCCCGGCGAAATCCTGATCCGCAATCGGGCGATCGGCCTGAATTTCATCGATACCTATTTCCGCTCCGGCCTTTACCCGGCGCCGCAACTGCCCTTCACGCTGGGCAACGAGAGCGCCGGCGACGTGCTCGCCGTCGGCCCCAATGTCACCGAATTCAAGCCCGGTGACCGCGTCGCGGTGGTCGCAGGCCTCGGCGCCTATGCCGAGGAGCGTATCGTGCCGGCGGCTTCCGTCGTGGCGCTGCCCGAGGGGATTTCCTACGAGGCCGCCGCCAGCATGCTGCTCAAGGGGCTGACGGCCGAATACCTGCTGCACCGGACCTACAAGGTGAAGCCGGGCGACACGATCCTCGTCCATGCCGCGGCCGGCGCGACCGGCCTTATTCTCTGCCAATGGGGCAAGGCGCTCGGCGCGACCGTGATCGGCACCGTCGGCTCGAAGGAGAAGGCCGAACTCGCCAAGGCGCATGGCGCCGATCACGTCATCAACTACCGCGAGGAGGATTTCGCGGCACGGGTGAAGGAGATCACCGGCGGCGCGCTCTGCGATGTGGTCTATGACGGCGTCGGCAAGGACACCTTCATGAAGTCGCTGGACACGCTGAAGCCCTTCGGCCTGCTGGCGAGCTTCGGCAACGCTTCGGGTGCGGTCGAGGCCTTCAATCTCGGCATCCTCGCGGCCAAGGGCTCGCTCTATGTCACCCGTCCGACGCTCAACACCCACACGGCCAAGCGCGAGACCATGATCGCGATGGCGAAGAATCTGTTCGAAGCTGTGACGAGCGGCAAGGTCAAGGTGCCGGTCAACGCGACCTTCCCGTTGAAGGATGCGGCCGACGCGCACCGCCTGCTGGAGTCGCGCGGCACCACGGGCTCGACGGTGCTGATTCCCTGAGCTCGCTTTCCAAAGCTCGTCATATCCGGGCTTGAGCGGCATGACGTCGAACGACATTCACGCGATGCGCCCGGGCTCCCGGGCGCATTTTTTGTGGGTTCGTGAACCTGCAGGCATGGCGCCGCGACGAATGGGTATCAGCAGGAGATGCTGACAACCCTTCGAGGTGACGTCATGGCCAACAGGTTTCAGATCGTCGGTTTTCTCTTTGCGACCCTCACCCTCTCGGGCGTCGCCCTGGCTCAGCAGGGTGGAGGCAACGGCAACGGCGGCGGCGGTAGCGACAGCTCTGGTGGGCAGAACGACAACTCCGTCTTCGCCATTCGCCTGCAGGATCACGAGCGTATGCAGGCCCGGGGCGCGGCCAAGGCCGGCGGAGCCAACTGCACGACCTACGCCTGCAACGAACCGCCTCGCCGCGAGCCGCCCCCTCCGGTCGTGACCGCCGAAAGCTGTGGCGACAATCTCCACAGCGTGCGTGACCGCAACGGCCGCGTCATCCGCCGGATCTGCGAGTTCAGGAACTGACGAACGTTTCGCTCAGACAGCCACGCCGTGGAGGTCGTAGGCGTCGGCACGCTCGATCTTCACAGTAACGATGTCGCCGGCGCGCAGAGGCCGGCGGCTCGCGACATAGACATTGCCGTCGATCTCCGGCGCGTCCCATTTCGAGCGGCCCTTGGCGACCGTCGGTCCGGCCTCGTCGATGATGACCTGGATACGCTTGCCGACGCGGCCCTTGACGATGCGGGTGGAGATTTCCGCCTGCGCCTTCATGAAGCGGTGCCAGCGGGCTTCCTTCACCTCTTCCGGGACGAGGGCGAGGCCGAGATCGTTGGCTGGCGCGCCCTTCACCGGCTCGTACTTGAACGCGCCGACGCGCTCCAGCTTCGCTTCCTTCAGCCAGTCGACGAGGATGTCCATGTCCTCTTCGGTCTCGCCGGGGAAGCCGACGATGAAGGTCGAGCGGATGGCGAGGTCCGGGCAGATGTCGCGCCATTTGCGGATGCGGTCGAGCGTGCGGTCCTGATGGGCCGGGCGCTTCATCGCCTTGAGGACGTTCGGCGAGGCATGCTGGAACGGGATGTCGAGATAGGGCAGCACGAGCCCTTCCTGCATCAGCGGGATCACCTCGTCGACATGCGGATAGGGATAGACATAGTGCAGGCGCACCCACATCCCCATCTGACCAAGTTCCTTGGCGAGCTCGAAGAAGCGGGTGCGGATCTCGCGATCCCTGAACATCGAGGGCGCATACTTGATGTCGAGCCCGTAGGCGCTGGTGTCCTGCGAGATCACCAGCAGTTCCTTGACGCCGGCCTTGGCCAGCTTCTCGGCCTCGCGCAGCACGTCGCCGATCGGTCGCGAGACGAGGTCGCCGCGCAGCTTCGGGATGATGCAGAAGGTGCAGCGGTTGTTGCAACCCTCTGAAATCTTGAGATAGGCATAGTGCCGCGGCGTCAGCTTCACGCCCTGGTCGGGCACGAGATCGACGAAGGGGTCGTGCTTCGGCGGCACCGCCTGATGCACGGCCGAGACGACGCTCTCATAGGCCTGCGGGCCGGTGATCGCGAGCACGTTCGGGAAGACGTCACGGATCTGCTCGGGCTCGGCGCCCATGCAGCCGGTGACGATGACCTTGCCGTTCTCGGCCATGGCCGAGCCGATCGCCTCCAGCGACTCCGCCTTGGCTGAGTCGAGGAAGCCGCAGGTGTTGACGATGACGAGGTCGGCTCCGGCATGGCTCTTGGAGAGCTCGTAGCCCTCGGAGCGCAGCGAGGTGATGATCCGTTCGGAATCGACCAGCGCCTTGGGGCAGCCCAGCGAAACGAAGGAGATTTTCGGCGCGACGGCGTTCATCGGCTGATGGCTCGGTTCAGAATGTCAGGAAGCGCCGCGCGTCAGGGCACGCGATCGGCGCTTCCTTTGAACCTTTTCAAGCTGATTTGCAATCGAAAGCGCGATCAGGCCGCCTTGCCGGTCGCGACCGGGCGGTCCGGATCCTGTGTCCAGTCGGTCATCGAGCCGTCATAGAGCGCGACCTCGTCACGGCCGAGCACCTCCGACAGCACGAACCAGTTCGCCGCTGCCGAGTGGCCGGTATTGCAATAGGAGACGACCGGTCCCTGCGGTACGACCGCGAAGAGCTGTTCCAACTCACTGGCGGCCTTGAGCTTGCCGTTGCCGGGTTCGAAGGCGCCGGCATAGTCGCGCTGGATCGCGCCGGGGATATGGCCGGCCCGCGCGGCTTCCGCCGATTTCTCGCGGCCTTCGAAATAGCTGGGGCCGCGCGCATCGACGAGGCTCGCCTGCTTGCTTCGGGAGGCAACGAGGGTCGAATCCGCGGTGCTGCGCAGGCCCTGCTGCGCCACGACCGGATAGGGGGCTGCGCTCTTCGGAGCCGAGGCACCAGTTGCGACCGGGCGCTTCGGATCGGCCGTCCAGGCCTTGAAGCCACCGTCGAGGATCGCCTGCTGGCCATGGCCGATGAACTTCAGCGTCCAGTAGACCCGCGCCGCCGCGGCGAAATCGGTGGCGGCCGTGCCGGCCGGGACGATGACGACGTCGTCATGCGGCTTGATGCCGAGCCGCCCGGCGAGCGCGGCGAGATGGTCGAGCGGGGGCAGCATTCCGGGCGCATTGCCGATCCTCGCGCGCCAGCCATCGGCGGCATAGTCGGAATGGACCGCACCGGGGACATGGCCGGCCTCGAAGGCCGCCTTCGCACCGTCGGCAGTGGTGCGGATATCGATGATGACGAGGTTCTCGTCGCCGAGCCGCGCGGCGAGCGCGTCCGGCGTGATCAGTCCGGCGAATTCAGCCCGGCTCATTCAGCGGCTTCCTTGTGCAATTCGTCGATCACTTCGAGGCTGTAGCTCATCTCGGCGGTCGCCCCGAGCATGATCGAAGCCGAACAGTACTTTTCCTTCGACAATGTGACGGCCCGCTCCGCCTTGGCATGAGACAGGCCCTTGCCGGTGATGCGGTAGGCGAGGTGGATCTTGGTGAAGACCTTGGGGTCGGTCGTGGCGCGCTCGGCCTCGACATCGACCTCGCAGCCGGTGATGTTCTCGCGGCCCTTCTTGATCATCCCGACGACATCGAAAGCCGTGCAGCCGGCGAGCCCGATCAGCAGCATTTCCATCGGGCGGATGCCGAGATTGCGCCCGCCATATTCCGGCGCGCCGTCCATGATCATGGCGTGTCCGCTGCCGGACTCGCCCATGAAGGCCATGCCATCAACCCATTTCGCGCGTGCTTTCATGGCGATCTCCCGTCCGGATCGAGCGCCGGCTGCCGAGATGGCGGCCGGATTCGCCCGGGAGGCTATGGCATCGGGCCGGAAAGGGGAATCCGGTTTTCGCAGGCCGCGATGCGCGAAATTGCGGGGTCAGGCGGCGGCGAACAGGTTGCCATGCGTGATGCGCAGCCGGATGCGCTCGCCGATCGCGGGGGCGACCTGGCTGGCGAGATCGACCTCGAGCCGCTTCTTCAGCCCTTCGACCGCGACTTCGGCCCTGCGGATGGGCCCGTTGCGGCGCAGGTGCTCGACCGTGCCGGGCAGGGCCAATGGCGTCTCGTCGACGATGCGCAGATGCTGCGGCCGGACATAGAGCGAGGCCGGGCCGCCCTGGTTCTGTGACAATCCGCCCAGCACCGGCCGGTCGCCGAAGAAGGCCTGGCTGCCCACCACCTTGACAGGTAGCTTGTTCACCTCGCCCAGGAACTCGCAGATGAAGGGCGTCGCCGGGTGGTCGTAGACATCGTCGGCCGAGCCGACCTGCTCGATGCGGCCCTCGTTCAGGATGGCGACGCGGTCGGCCAGCTCCAGCGCCTCTTCCTGATCGTGGGTGACGAAGACGGTGGTGTGCCCGGTGCGGCCATGCAATTCGCGCAGCCAGGCGCGCAGGTCCTTGCGGACCTTGGCGTCGAGCGCGCCGAAGGGCTCGTCGAGCAGCAGGACGCGCGGCTCGATGGCGAGCGCGCGGGCGAGCGCGACACGCTGGCGCTGGCCGCCCGAAAGCTGGCTCGGATAGCGCTTCTCCAGCCCCGGCAACTGAACGAGTTCGAGCAAGTCTCTGACACGCTTGCGGATTTCGTCGTTGCTCGGGCGCTCGTGGCGTGGCCGGGACTTCAAGCCGAAGCCGATATTCTCGGCGACGTTCATCGTCTTGAACAACGCATATTGCTGGAAGACGAAGCCGATGCGGCGGTCGCGCAGCGAGAGGTTGCGCGTATCGGTTTCGCCGAACAGCACGCGGCCGCGATCGGCCTCCTCCAGCCCGGCGATCAGGCGCAAAAGCGTGGTCTTGCCCGAGCCCGAGGGGCCGAGCAGCGCCACCAGTTCCCCCGGCTGGATATCGAGCGAGACGCCCCGCAGCGCCGGGAAGTTGTCGAAGCGCTTTTCGATGGTCTCGATGGTAACGGCGACCGACATGGCGAGAAATCCTTCGTCTGTGGGTCAGTGACGGCGGCTGGCGGCGATCACATCGCCATAGTGCCATTCCAGCAGGGTCTTGAGCACGAGGGTGATCAGCGCCAGCCCCGCCAGCAGCGAGGCCACCGCGAAGGCGGCCGCGCCCATGTACTCGTTGTAGAGGATCTCGATATGCAGCGGCATGGTGTTGGTCAGGCCCCGGATCTTGCCCGAGACGACCGCGACGGCCCCGAATTCGCCCATTGCGCGGGCGTTGCAGAGCAGGACGCCGTAGAACAGGCTCCATTTCACGTTCGGCAGCGTCACGCAGAAGAAGACGCGCCAGGGCGAGGCGCCGAGCGTCAGCGCCGCCTCTTCGTCGGATGACCCCAGCGACTGCATATGCGGGATCAGTTCGCGTGCCACGAAAGGGAAGGTGACGAAGACGGTGGCGAGGATCAGGCCCGGCAGGGCGAAGACGATCTTGAGATCGTTTGCCTGCAGCCACGGCCCGAGATAGCCCTGCGCTCCGAAGAGCAGCACGAAGACGAGGCCCGAGATCACCGGCGAGACCGAGAAGGGCAGGTCGATCAGGCTGATCAGCAGGTTCTTGCCGCGGAACTCGAACTTGGCGACGGCCCAGGCCGCGGCGATGCCGACGACGATATTGAACGGCACCGCGATCGCGGCGACGAGCAAGGTCAACCGGATCGCTGCCAGCGCATCGGGTTCGGTGATCGCGGCACGATAGGCTTCCCAGCCCTTGGCGGCGGCCTCGATGAAGACCGTGACCAGCGGCAGCAGCAGGAAGAGCAGCAGGAAGGCGAGGGAAACCGCGATCAACACGAACTGAACGACGGGGCTCTCGCCGCGCGCACGGCTGGGGCTGCGTGTCGGCGCGGCTGTGGCAGCGGAGGGCAGGGTCGCGTCAGACATCGCCGAACCTCCGGCGGGCGCGGGCCTGGATCAGGTTGCCGGCGAGGATCAGCGCAAACGAGATCAGCAGCATCATCGTCGCCACCACGGCTGCGCCCGCATAGTCGAACTGCTCCAGCCGGATCACGATCAGCAGCGGGGCGATCTCGGAGATCATCGGCACGTTGCCGGCGATGAAGATCACCGAGCCGTATTCCCCGACCGCCCGCGCGAAGGCGAGCACGAAGCCGGTCATCAGCGCCGGCAGGACCGGCGGCAGGATAACCCGGAAGATCGTCCGCACGCGGCTGGCGCCGAGCAGGGCCGCGGCTTCCTCGACATCGCTCTGCAACTCTTCCAGCACGGGCTGGACGGTGCGCACGACGAAGGGCAGGCCGATGAAGATCAGCGCCACCATCACGCCGAGGGGCGTATAGGCGACCTTGCCGTCGAAGCCGAAGGAGAGATCGGTGAAGGGGGTGGTCAGCTTGAAGGCGAGCGGTGCCAAGAGCGAGCCGACCCAGCCGTTCGGCGCATAGATCGCCGCCAGCGAGATGCCGGCGACCGCCGTCGGCAGGGCGAAGGGCAGGTCGACGGCGGCATCGATCAGGCGCCGTCCGGGAAATTCATAGCGCACCAGCACCCAGGCCAGGATCAACCCGAAAACGGCGTTGACGAGCGCCGCGAACAGCGCGGCGGTGAAGGAGAGCTTCAGCGCGGCCAACGTCCGTGGTGAGGTCGCCACCGCCCAGATATCGGCGGGGCCGGCGCTGGCAGCCTTCAGGAAGAGTGCGGCCAGCGGAATCAGCACGATCAGCGACAACGCCGTCACGGTGATGCCGAGCGCCAACCCGAAGCCGGGCAGGATGCTCGGCTCACGCCATCGGAAGGTCGTCGTCGCCGCCGTCATGGACAGGTCCTCAGCGCGCTGGCTTGTAGAGCTGGTCGAAGGTGCCGCCATCGCCGAAATGGGTCGGCTGGGCCTTCTTCCAGCCGCCGAACACGTCGTCGATCGTCACGAGATCGACCTTCGGGAAATTGGCGATGTCCTTCGCCTCGGCCGCCTCCGGGTTGCGCGGACGATAGAAGTTCTTGGCGATGATCGCCTGGCCCTTCGGCGTGTAGAGGAAATCGAGATAGGCCTGCGCCTGCTCGCGGGTCTTCTTGGCATCGACATTGGCATCGACCAGCGTGACCGGCGGTTCGGCCAGGATCGACAGGCTCGGCACGACGATGTCGAACTTGTCGGCGCCGAATTCCTTGAGTGCAAGGAAGGCCTCGTTCTCCCAGGACAGGAAGACGTCGCCGATGCCGCGCTGGGTGAAGGTCGTGGTCGCGCCGCGCGCGCCGGTGTCGAGCACCGGGACATTGGTAAGGAGCTTGGCGATGTAGTCGCGCACCTTCGCCTCGTCCTTGTTGAAGGCCTTCTCGGCATAGGCCCAGGCGGCGAGATAGTTCCAGCGCGCCCCGCCCGAGGTCTTCGGGTTCGGCGTGATGATCTGCACGCCGGGCTTCACCAGGTCGCCCCAGTCCTTGATCGCCTTCGGGTTACCCTTGCGGACGAGGAAGACGATCGTCGAGGTATAGGGCGAGGAATTATGCGGCAGGCGCTTCTGCCAGTCGAGCGGCAGCTTTTTCGAGCGCTCGGCGACCGCGTCGATATCGCCGGCCAGCGCCAGCGTCACGACATCGGCGTTGAGCCCGTCGATCACGGTGCGGGCCTGCGCGCCGGAACCGCCATGCGACTGGCGGATCGTCGCGATCTTCCTGTCGGGATTCTTGGCGTTCCATTCGGCGATGAAGGCCGCGTTGATCTCGCGATAGAGCTCGCGGGTCGGGTCATAGGAGACGTTGAGGAGCTCGGTCTGGGCGCGGGCCCCGGCGACGACGCCAAAGCAGAGCGTGAAGGCTCCCAGAACCAGCCCGGCCCGGAGGAGGCGGCTGTAAACGGGTCGCGTCATGTCAGGGCTCCGTTGGTTCACGGCGAGGCTCGGATGAGGCATCGACCCATTCTTAAAAACAAACGAAACGTACTGAATTATCGTCTGCGCCTCAATGACTTAGCGCAAACAGCGCTTTCCAAATTGGGGTGCCGGAGGAGAAAACGCATCTCCGGCGATGACGTTCCACCCGGCAACGAAGCCGGGCCACAGTCAGGCGCGGCGACGATCTTCCGCCGGATTCGCGGCGGAAAGGGCTGGGCCGAAGGCATGGCCGAGCAGGACGAGGACGGGGCCGTTCGTCGGCAATTCGCCGAGTCGTTCCGGCAGGTCGGCGATGGTCGCGGCGACGCGCTGCTCGTCAGGGCGCGTGGCGGCGAGCACGGCGACGGCCGGCGTCTGCGGGTCGAGACCCGCAGCGATGGCGCGCTCGCGGAAGCCGGGCAGGGTGGCCCGCGCCATATAGATCACGGTCGAGGCAGCGGGATCAGCCATGGCGCGCCAGTCGAGATCATCCGGCAGTTCGCCCTTGCGCGAATGGCCGGTGACGAATTGCAGGCGCCGTGCATGGTCGCGATGGGTCAGCGACAGGCCGAGCGAGGCGGCCGCGCCCTGCGCCGCCGATATGCCGGGCACGATCGCTACGGGCACGCCGGCCGCCTGGCAGGCCTCGATCTCCTCGCCGGCACGGCCGAAGATGCCGGGATCGCCGCCTTTGAGCCGCACGACATGTTTGCCTTGGGCAGCAAGCGAAACGATCAGCGCATTGATGTCGCCCTGCTTCACCGAGGGGCCGTAGCCGGTCTTTCCGACCAGCATGCGCTTGGCCTCGCGCCGCGCCAGTTCGAGCACGCCGGGCGAGACGAGATCGTCGTAGAGAATGATGTCGGCGCTCTGCAGCGCACGGATCGCCTTCAGCGTCAGCAGTTCCGGATCGCCCGGCCCGGCGCCGACCAGCGTGACGCGGCCCTTGCCGTTATGCGCGGCTTCGATCTGGGCAAGTCGCGCGAAAAGCTCCGCTTCATCTTCCGGGTTCGGCGTGCGTTCCGGCTCGGCCATGGCCTTGCCGGCGAAGAGCTCCCAGAAGCTGCGGCGCAGCGCGAAGGGCAACTCGCGGGCCTGCACCGCCGGGCGCCAATCGGCAGCCGCCTGCGCCCAGTTCTTCAAGCCGGCAGGCAACAGCGCCTCGATCTTGGTGCGGATCGCCTGCCCGAAGACCGGAGCCGCACCATCCGTGGAGACCGCGACGATCAGCGGCGAGCGGTTGACCAGCGCGCCGAAGGCGAAATCGCAATGCTCCGGCTTGTCGACGATGTTGACGGGCACGCCCGCCTGCCGCGCCGCCGCGACGAAAGACCGGACCGCATTGGCGTCATCAAGATCGGCGACCGCTATCGCCGCATCGGTGAGGTCGTCAGCCTGCCAGGCGCGGTGGTGCACATGCACGCGATGGCCGATTTCGCCCTGCGCCAGCCCTGCGAACAGCGCCTCCGCGCCATCGGCGAAGATATGCAGCTCAGCCCCGGTCGCCGCCAATAACTCCGCCTTCCACAGCGCGCCCTCGGTCCCGCCGGCGAGCACGACCTTGCGCCCGACCAGCTTGTGGAAGAGCGGCAGCGTCGCCAGCGGCTCGATGCGGGCCGCGGTGGATTCGGGCTGTCTTTCGGTCATCGGGTCGTCGCTACGGCCTTCTCGTCTGCCGCGATGCGCTCGTTGTCCGCCGGTGGCGTCAGCAGCCACAGCGCGGCCAGTGCCAGGATGATAAGGCGAAAGCAGAGATCGAACCAGCGCCCGCGTGCCTCGCTCGCAGCCGACCGGGGCAGCAGGGCCTCCAGCTCGGCGTCGGGGCGATCCTCATCGATGCCCAGCGTCGAGCGGGGCTGTTCGATGGAGCCATGTGTCGCGGTCGAGATCGTCATGCCTCACTCCGCTGCGATGGGCGCCGCGGCTCTCGCCGCCCGGCGCTGGTCAAGGACGTTGCGGCCGCTTTCGCCATAGCCGCGCTGGTAGGTCGCGCTGAACGAATCCTTGGCATGCAGCCATTGCGATACCGGCTGGCGGGCCGCGTTCGCCTCCGGCAACTCGATCGTGTCGAAACCGCAGGAGAGGGCATAGGCGAACTGGTCGGCGATCAGCGGGCCGCTGGCGCGGATTTCCCCTGCGAAGCCGGCACGCTTGATCTGGCGGGCGAGGCTGAAGCCGCGCCCGTCCGCATAGGCCGGGAAGGCGATGGCGACGAGCGCCAGCCGCGGCAGGAAGGGCGCGAGCTCGGCGAAGGGCACGTTGTTGGGGATCAGCACGCCGATCACCTGCGCGGGCTCCTGCGTATCGAGCGCCTCGACGAGCACCTCCCAGGGCACGAGCGCGGCCGGGATGTTGCCGATTCCCGCTCCCTCGCTGCGGGTCCAGCGGTCCTCGGCGTTTCCGTTCCGGTCAAGCAGCGGCACGGGCGGTCTCCTGGAATGCGGCCTTGAAGGGCGCGAGGCCGATGCGGCGGACATTGTCGATGAAGCTCTCGCCCTCGCTGCGGGCGGCGAGATAAACGCCGATGATCCGCTCGATCGCGTCCGGCACCTCCTCGGCGGCGAGGCCGGGGCCCAGAATCTCGCCGATCGCGGCATTCTCGGTGGCGTCGCCACCGAGCGTGATCTGGTAGGATTCGATGCCGCGCTTCTCCAGGCCGAGAATGCCGATATGGCCGACATGGTGGTGGCCGCAGGCATTGATGCAGCCGGAGATCTTGATGCCGAGCGGTCCGATCTCGCGCTGGCGGGCCTCATCCGCGAAGCGGCTCTGGATCGCCTGCGCGATCGGGATCGAGCGCGCCGTCGCCAGCGCGCAATAATCGAGGCCGGGGCAGGCGATGATGTCGGTGACGAGCCCGACATTGGCGGTCGCGAGCCCGGCTTCGCCGAGGGCCTGCCAGATCGCGTAGAGGTCGCGCTGGCGAACATGCGGCAGCACGAGGTTCTGCGCATGGGTGACGCGCAATTCGTCGAAGGAATAGCGCTCGGCCAGATCGGCGACGCGGCGCATCTGCTCGCTGGTCGCGTCGCCCGGCGCCTGTCCGGCCGGCTTCAGCGAGATCGTCAGCGCCGTATAGCCCGGCGCCTTGTGCGGGACCGTGTTGACCTCGACCCAGCGGGCGAAGGCCGGGTTCGCCGCCTTGGCCGCTTCCAGCGTGTTGCTGACGGCCGGCAGCACGTCATAGCGCGGCGGCGCGAAATAGGCGGCGATGCGCGCGACCTCTTCCGGATCGGCATTGATCGAGGGGCCGTCGAGCAGGGCGAACTCGGCCTCGACGCGGCGCGTGAACTCCTCGGCGCCGATCTCGTGGACGAGGATCTTGACGCGCGCCTTGTACTTGTTGTCGCGCCGGCCCTCGAGATTATAGACCCGCATGATCGCCTCGAGATAGGCGAGCAGGTCCTTCTTCGGCAGGTAGTCGCGCACGACCTTGCCGATCATCGGCGTGCGGCCGAGCCCGCCGCCGACGCTGATCTCGTAGCAGGTCTCATGCGTGTCGGGGTGCCGACGCAGGCGCAGGCCGATATCGTGGGCCTTGATCACCGCCCGGTCGGCTTCGGCGCCGGTCACCGCAATCTTGAACTTGCGCGGCAGGTAGCTGAATTCGGGATGGGCCGAGGACCATTGCCGGATCAGTTCGGCTGTCGGGCGCGGGTCCTCGATTTCGTCCTGCGCAACGCCGGCGAAATGGTCGGCCGTGACATTGCGGATGCAGTTGCCCGAGGTCTGGATGCAATGCATCTCGACATCGGCGAGCAGGCCGAGGATTTCAGGCACGTCGCGCAGCTTCGGCCAGTTGAACTGCAGGTTCTGGCGCGTGGTGAAATGGCCGTAGCCGCGGTCATAGCGCTCGCCGATCAGCGCGAGCTGGCGCAGCTGGCGCGAATTCAGCGTGCCATAGGGCACGGCGATGCGCAGCATATAGGCGTGGAGCTGGAGATAGACGCCGTTCTTGAGGCGGAGCGGCTTGAACTCGTCCTCGGTCAGCGAGCCGTCGAGACGGCGTGCGACCTGATCGGTGAACTGGGCCACCCGCTCCCGGACGAAACGCTCGTCGAATTCATCGTAACGATACATGGAAATCAGCCCTTCGGCGCGGAGGCGATGCCTTCACCGGCCTGCTTGCCGAGATCGGGACGATTACTGGGGCCGAGCGTCTTGAAGCGCTCGCGGAAATGGCGGGGAACCGGACTGCCGCTCTCGATGGCGACATCGACGAGATAGGCGTCGACGACCTTGTTGCCGCGCAGCTCAGTGGCGGCGAAGGCTTCGAGCCGGTCGGCCGCCGCATCGTCGGCCGCGACCAGCGCGAGCGCAGGGTCGCGGGTCCAGGCCAGTGGATCAGCGCCGTCGATGAAGGCGAAGACGACATCGCCGTCGAGCAGGTCGTTGGCGAGGAGGATCGCCGGCAGGGGAACGCGTTTCGCTGGGGCGGCCATCACGCGGCCTCCGCCAGCGTCAGGGTCAGCCCGTCGAGATCGTCAGCCCAGATGATCTGGCAGGAGAGGCGCGAGGTAGCCTCGATCAGCGGCAATTCGTCGAGCGCGTCGATCTCCTCGTCGCGCGGCTCGGGCAGCTTCCCGGCCCATTCCTGCGCGACGATGACATGGCAGGTACCGCAATCGCAGGAACCGCCGCAGACGCCCTCGATGCCGACCTTGTAGTCGCGCAGGATTTCCATGACCCGCCAGCCTTCCACGGCTTCGAGTTCATGGCTCCGGCCTTGTCGATCGATGACGTTGAGAACTGCCACGATAACGCCCATCCCCGTTCGGTCTTTCGAACAGGGATTTTACGCTACAGGTGGGTTTCGGCTCAATTCACAATGGGTAGTCGGTTTTTTCGAATTATCTGCAAGCTAGAGTAGAATTATCCTGAAGAAGGGTTTTTGGGCCGATCTGCCGCAAATTTATGCCATCCGGGCAGTTTCCAAGGCCACTCTTGTCATTCCGGGGCTTTGCGTAGCGAAGAACCCGGAACCCACGACCGGGCGAGAGGCCTACAAGGCGGCATCGAATGTCTCGCCCCGTCGTGGGTTCCGGGTTCGCGCCTGCGGCGCGCCCCGGAATGACAAGGGTGGCTCTTCCCGAAAACGATCCGTTCGCGCGTCAGGCGCTTTTCAGGATCGTCTCGACGATTTCCTGCACATCGAACGCTTCGCGCAAAGTCGCGAGGTGATGTGGCTCGCCGCGGGTCAGCTTCGCGACGCCTTCGAGCTGGCGCCGCAGCGCCAGCGGGCGTGCCTCGTTCTGGGAGAGCGCCTCCGGATCGGCTTCCCAGCTGCCATCGGGAAGGCGGCGCTCGGCCCGCGACCAGTCGCAGAGCCGGATCGCGCCCTTGTCGCCTTCCAGCGTCCAGACGTTATGGTCGTCCTTCGTGGTCGTACCGACGCTGCCGGTCAGGGTGACGGGCAGGGCGCCCGCGGTCAGCGACGCCTCGATCCGGCGCTCGCTCTTGCCGGCTTCGGGATAGGCCGCCTTGGCGGCAAGCCCGGCGAAAGGCCCGGCGATGCGGCGGGTCAGGAACAGGAAATGCGAGACGACCTCGCGGGTGAAGCCGCCCTGCGCGGTGCGGTCGAGCCAGCCGGCGGCATCGACCTGCCAGGAGCGCGGCCAGCTCGCGAAGGCGACCTCGATCGAGACGTGCTGAGGCGTGCCGATCACGCCCGCGTCGATCCATTCCCGCAAACGCGCGACCGCAGGCGAGGAGGCGAAGGGGAAGTTCACCGCGCCGCGATCGCCGGCCTCGCCGACGAAAGCCCGCGCATCCTCGACATCGACCGCCAACGGCTTCTCGCAGAACACCGCCTTGCCTGCGGCCAACGCAGCGCGCGCATGGCCGAGATGGGAAGAGGGCGGCGAGGCAATGTAGACGCAGTCGCTCGCCGCGATCAGCGCCGCAGTATCGGGCTGCTGCTGGACGACCGGCAGGGCCGCCACGATTCGCGCCATCGCCTCGGTGGAAGGGTCCCAGATGCCGGCGACGCGAAGTGCCGTCGCGGGCTGGTCGAGCGCGGCGCGCAGCATGCGCTCGCCCATGATGCCGGCGCCGATGAGGCCAAGGAAAATCGGGGGTGCGCTCATAGGTCTCTCGCTCGCCTGAAGCCGGGCCGGTCTCGACGGCCCCGTGGAGTGTCCGGTCAGCCTCGGATTAAGACTAACTGCCGGCATGTGTTGAAAGCGGCACGGCCGCCAGTCCATATCGTCACCTGCGCATGATGCAGTTCCGCATCCAGGTGAGGCATGTTCCGGCTCTACCGTTCCCTTCCCAGCGCTGCCGATATCCTGAACCGGAACGGCGGTGAAGGCCCCGGCTTCAATGCGATGCGCCTGATCCTGTCGCTGACCATCCTGGCGGTGCATTCGGGCTGGGTCGCTGGCGCCGATACGAGCCGCGACTGGGAAGGGCTGCACGGCATCTTTCTGATGAGCCTGGTGCCGGCCTTCTTCGCGCTCAGCGGCTTCCTCGTCACCGGCAGCGCCATGCGCACCGATGCTGTTCGGCCCTTCATCACGCTGCGCGCCATCCGCATCGTGCCGGCGCTCTTCGTCGAGATCACCCTGTCGGCGCTGGTGCTCGGCCCGCTGCTGACGACCTGGCTGCTGCGGGACTACGTCGCCGATATCCGGTTCTGGGAGTATTTCGGCAATATCGTCGGGCGCATCCGCTTCGAACTGCCGGGCGTGTTCGAGAGCAATCCCGTCGCGGGCGTGGTCAACCAGAACCTCTGGACCCTCAAGCCGGAATTCTACTGCTACATCCTGATGGCGATCATGATCGCGGTCGGCATCCTCCACCGCCGGCTGCTCTTCGCCGCCCTGTCGATCGCGGTCATCCTCGGCGCCACCATTGCCGCGTTCAAGGTCGGATTCGGCGTCACCGAGGGCAATTACCACTGGACCGTCGTGGTCTTCTATTTCCTGGTCGGCTGCCTGTATTTCCAGTGGCGCGAGCATGTGAAGATGCACTGGCTGCTCTTCGTCGCAGCGCTCCTGGCCTCGGTCGCCCTGATGGCCGCACCGCGCGAATATGCCTTCTTCGTGCCGCCCTTCCTGACCTATTGCGTGGTCTATCTCGGCCTGCTGCCGCTGCATCTGCCGGCGCGGATCAAGAAGCTCGATGTCTCCTACGGCATCTATCTCTACGGCTTCCCGATCCAGCAGGCGATCGTCAGCCAGACCGATTTCGCCCATGGCAATGGACCGCTGCTCTTCGCCATTTCGGCGCCGATCGTCATCGCCTTCGCGCTGGTGTCGTGGCTGTGGATCGAGAAGCCTTTCCTCAAGGTGAAGCCCTACGTGCTCGGCCAGAAGCAATGGCGCAAGGGCAAGGCGGCCGAGCTCGCTCCGGCGGAGTGATCCGCAGCCGGTCAGGACGCTTTCGTCCGCATCCACGCGGCGAGGCCAAGCCCCATCACCGCCATGGCGAACAGCACCCAGAGCGGATCGGCTCGGTTGAGCGGAAAGGACTCCAACATCCCGACATAGGTCATGAAGATCAGGATCATGGCGAAGAGGTCGGCGAGATTACGGTTCGCCGGAATCTGCCGGCTGCGCATGTAGTCGATCAGCGGCCGGCCCATCAGAAACCACGTCACCAGCACCGCGCCGGGCACGCCGAAAGTCAGGGCGGCGTCGAGATAGCTGTTATGGCCGGAGCCGATGCCGCGGATATCCCAGCTCGCCTCGTAGTTTTCTTCGAAACCCGTCACGGCCGGCGTCTGCCAGAAACTGGCATAGCCGTAGCCGAACCAGGGCCGCTCGGAAATACGCTGCAGGGCGAATTTCCAGATCTCGTCGCGGCCCGTGAAGGTCGGATCCGAGATCAGCGCCTTGAGCATGGCATTGAGGGTCGGCGACATTACCGAGCCGACGGTCAGCGCCGCGATCAACGCGACCAGCGCGAGATGGACCAGGACCGCGAGCCCCGGCCGGCCGGTGATGCGCGCCAGCGTGACCACGCCGATGGCGAGCGGCAGGAAGCCCATCGTCGTCTTGGAGCCGCTGTTGAGAACGAAGAGGACGCCGAGCGCAACGACGAGCGCGCCGCGCCAGCGCAGGCCGCTGCGCCAGCCGTAGATGCCGATCATCGCCACGATCGAGAAGACGGGGGCGGCGAAATTCTTGTGCGAGAGATGCCCGCGCCAGTCGCCGGCATGCACGCCCTCGGCCCCCTCCGCGCTGTGGAGGACCAGATGCGGCGCCACGACCAGCATGGCGTAGACCAGAACCAGCAGCACGAGGCAGGCATTGACCGCTGCGGAAGCGAAGCTGCGCTCGTCGCGTGGCAGGACGAGCACGCCCGCGACGACGATCATCACGATCGCGGTGAGCAGAAGCCCGCGCAATGACGCCGTCGGATCGAGCGACTGCGCGATCGAGAGCGCGGCTATGCCGAAGACGACCGCCCAGCGGCCGAAGCCGAGCCGCGCCAGCACATCGCGCTGCGTCAGGCCGAGCATCGCCACGAGAAAAACCAGCCCGAGCCCGAACCAGCCGACCTGGTTGACGATGTTGCCGGTCGACTCACCCGGCGCTGTCTGCTCCGGCACGCCGGCAAAGGGCTGCAGCGACAGCATCAGGATGAACAGCCCGCAGCCGGCGAGGATACCGCCGAGCATGCCGGGTTCGGCCGCGGATCGGGTCGTGTCGCTGATCGTCGAGCCGTGGACGCTGTCGCTCATGGATGTTTCGCGGCCGTCTTCGGAAAGCCCGCCGATGCGGCGGGCCGAGCGCGAACGCACCATAGGCGCGGAATCTTAAGGGGGTCTCACCGTCTCGCCGTCGCCGTCCATGACAGTGACGCAGGCGCACCGCCACGCCGCGCGGTTGACGCGTCCCGCAGCGCTGCCCCATGACACGGGCCTCGACCGAAGGAGGCACGCCCCATGAAAGCCGTCGTCTACGAAGCCTTCGGGCAGGCCCCTGAACTGCGCATCCTGCCGGACCCGACGCCGGAGCCGCACAGCGTTATCATCAAGGTCGAGGCGACCGGCCTGTGCCGCAGCGACTGGCATGGCTGGGTCGGCCACGATCCCGATATCCGCCTGCCGCATGTGCCGGGCCATGAGCTCGCCGGCGTCATCGCCGCGGTCGGCCGCAGCGTCGTGCGCTTCCGCGAGGGCGACCGCGTCACCGTGCCCTTCGTCTCGGGCTGCGGCTCCTGCCCGCAATGCCATTCCGGCAACCAGCAGGTCTGCGACGACCAGTTCCAGCCCGGCTTCACCCATTGGGGCTCGTTTGCCGAGTACGTCCGCATCGACCGCGCCGATTTCAACCTCGTGCGCCTGCCCGAGGAGATCGATTTCGCCACCGCCGCCAGCCTCGGCTGCCGCTTCGTGACCTCGTTCCGCGCCGTGGTCGACCAGGGCAAGGTCTCGGGCGGGCAATGGGTCGCCGTTCACGGCTGCGGCGGCGTCGGCCTCTCCGCGATCATGATCGCCAATGCGCTCGGCGCGAATGTCGTCGCGGTCGATATCTCCGACGACAAACTGCGCCTCGCCCGCGAGGTCGGTGCCGCGGTGACGATCAATGCCAGAACCCAGCCCGATGTCGTCGCCGCCGTGCGCGACGCCACCGGCGGCGGCGCCCATGTCTCGCTCGATGCGCTCGGCCACCCGCAGACCTGCTTCAACTCGGTGGCGAACCTGCGCAAGCGCGGCAAGCATGTCCAGGTCGGGCTCCTGCTGGCGGAGCAGGCGACGCCGCCGATCCCGATGGCGCAGGTCATCGCCCACGAGCTCGAAATCCTCGGCAGCCACGGCATGCAGGCGCATCGCTATGGCGCGATGCTCGACATGATCAGCGCCGGCAAGCTCACCCCGCAACAGCTCGTCGGCCGCCGCATCGACCTCGCCGAATCGATCCCCGCCCTGATGGCGATGGACCGCTTCGAGGGCACCGGCGTGACGATCATCGACCGGTTCTGAACGCCCGGCCTGCGCTAGGCAGGCAGCGGGACCGGATAGAGATGCGTCTCGATGCGCGGGTCGCCGAAGCAGCGCGAGCAGGTCTGGCGCTCCTCGTGGCGCCCGTTCGCGAACTGCTCGTAGACCGTGCGCCGGGCCATGTTCGTGAGCACGCCCGCGAGCGTCTCCTTCGAGAGATCGCCGATGCTGTCGACCCGCTCGAAATCCTGGCAGCAGATCATCACCAGCCCGTCGCTGTCGACGATGAGGTCGTTCACGACATTGGTCCCGCAGCGGATCGGCATCGGCGAGAGCGCCAGGCTGTCGAAGACCGAGCGATCCGAAGCGCAGCGGCTGCTCAGCCCGTCGAGCCCGACCTTGGTGACGTTGCGGTCGTAGAAATACTTCAGGATCGTCGGCAGTTCGCTTTGGTTCACCCGGCTGACGGGTACGCTGACATAGAGATCCTCGCCGAAATCCTCGATCAATTGCTCGACCTTGGGCATGACGCGTTCGAGCCGCAGCGGCGCCATCAGCATCGCATAGGTCTCCGGCACCATCGATTCGATATGCAGCGAGACGCGCACGCCCATCTCGGCCAGCACCTTGTGCTTCGCCCGGTTATAGGCGGCGCCGTTGGTGTTCACCGAGAGCCGGGCATCGGGCAGGAGCTTGCGCGCGATCCGCACCCGCTCCAGCACGAGCGGATCGACCAGCCCGTCGCCGAACAGGCCGAAGGAGAGCTGGTCGTTGATCGACAGGCCGAGCTCGGCGATCTGCTCGATGATTTTCGTGAACAGCGGCATCGGCATCGGCAGGCGCGGGACATGGGCGGTCACCGCCTTGCCGGTCGGGCAATGCACGCAGGAGGCGTTGCACAGGCCGGTGGTGCCGATCGCCACGAAATGCAGCGCCTCGGGCAGGAAATCACCGGCGGGCCCGAGCTGGGCCCGCGCTTGCGCCCGCGCGGCCAGGATCTTGTCGCTCTTCAGCCGCCGGTAGAGCCAGTTCACCTGTTCGTTCCAGGTCTCGGTCTCCATCAGCGCGCTCGCGATGCCTTGCGCCTCGTCGCGCGCGCCGTGCAGCCAGTGATGCAGCCCGAGCATGAAGCGCATCGGCTTGTCGTCCGGGTTGAGCGCCAGCGCCGCTTCGATCTTGCGCAGGGCGGCCTCGCGGCGGCCCCGGCTGGCCGAATCCTGCGGCAGGGCCGGCGGCGCGTCGATGAACAGCTTCTCCGAGACCAGGATCAGCAGATGGTGCACCGGCTCCGGGCTCAGCGACAGCGCCCGCCCGGCTGACCATTTCGCCTCCTCGGCCCGGCCGAGGCGGTTCAGCATCTGCGCCATGAAGAAATGCGGCGCCCAGAATGCGTCCCGCGCCGCGCTGGCCTTGCGATAGGCCAGCAGCGCCTCCGCGAAGCGGCCGTCCTCCTTCAGCGCATGCCCGCATTTCAGCCAGAGCCACGCGCTCGGAAACGCCTCCGCGGCCGGCGGGAGCGCCCTCGCTGCCATAGGCCAGTTCCGCTGACGAAGGGCACGGAGGCCGACATGCAAATCCTTGACCCGCGCCAGAACGTTCAAGTCCAATCCCCGCATCCGTTTCGGCGGGGAAAATAGCTGAAAACCGGAGTCGTACAACCGCGCTGGCGCGCATGACGCTACGAATTCCGGAGATCACGGCGGCAAGACGCCACCAATAGCCTGCGGCAGGGGCCGGCCATCTTGCCGACGTGTCGGGGCGGCCGGCCATGACCGCCCGCGACCGGCGCCGTTTCAGTTCGGCGGCGCGCCTTATTCCCCGTGCCGGGCGCTCTCCCCGGCGACGCGGGCCTCGGCCTGCGCCATCGCCTCGTCGGGGTTAAGCCCGTTGGCGCGGTTCTCCATGGCGTAGGCGAAGGACCTGCGGGTATCGTCCGGCAGTGCCCGCATCACGGCGAGGAAGCAGGCGCCGCGCGCATCCTGGCAGGCGCGCATCCGCTTGCAGGTCCTGTTCGGGCAGACGCGGAAGATTTCGAGCTGGTCGGTCAGCCGGCGAAACAGGGCGGACCGCGCCCTCTGGCAGCTCTCGAAATCAGTGATCGGCGGGGTAGCGGCGGGGGTGTTCCGGCGTTTCGGCATGGCGGGTCTCCCTGGGGTCAGGCACGCAGGATCGTCCGCCCGCGCGGATGCGCGGCGGGAGGGGTGGCTAGACAGGGCTGGCGGAGCGCCGCGAGGCGCGAGGGAATCCGCAACCGTTGAGCCAGGCTGCGGCGCGGCGGGATTGAGCCACCCGTCGCACGCCCCGTGGCGCTCCGCCTCCGGCGATTTTGGGCTCCGGGCCGCGCTTATCGGGCCTAAGCGGTTCAGGATGGGCGGGGTTCGACGCCAGTGTCCCTCAGCGGGTCGTCGCGTCGTAGCCTTGCCCGTCCGTCAAACGGCCGGCCGTTCCCAGCGAGCTCCTCGCACAGGGACCGTAGTGTCCCCAGGGCGGTTCCCGAAGCCTCCCGGGAGCAGGGCGTAACCCCCGCCCGCAGGCGCCGACCCTCACCCAACCTCCAGCATACCTCCGGACGGCCGCCCCGTTTGGGTGATGGGCGAGGGCAGGATAGGGCGGGTGATGAGGGGCGGGGATAAGTTTGCTGCCCGGAACCTCTCCCGTCATGGTCGCCCTTGTGGCGACCATCCACGTCTTCGCGCGGGAACGCCTGGTGGCGCCCTTCATCGTGAGCCGCCGCCCGCCATCAGCGTCGCAAGACGTGGATGGTCGGGACAAGCCCGACCATGACGATGGAGCCCTTGCCCATGCGAAAGCGCAATCGCATCCTGCCGCCATGAAGCAGCAAGGCGGCTGGGTCTACATCATGACGAACCGGCCCAACGGCACGCTCTATATCGGCGTGACGAGCGATCTCGGCCGGCGCGTTCACGAACATCGCGAGGGTCTGATCGCCGGTTTCACGAAGGCATACGGCCTGAAGCGCCTCGTCTGGTACGAATGGCACGACGAGATCGAAGCGGCGATCCAGCGCGAGACATCGATGAAGCGCTGGTATCGCGCCTACAAGACCCGCACGATCATGGCCCGCAATCCCGACTGGAACGACCTCTACGAGGAACTGGCCTGATACACCGGAGGCTCCCGCCCTCACGACCGAGCCTCCGCCGTCATGGTCGCCCTTGTGGCGACCATCCACGTCTTTACGCGGGACCGAAAACGCGAACGCTTCGTGGCTTGCCTGCACCAACCACCAGCGTCGCAAGACGTGGATGCTCGGGACAAGCCCGAGCATGACGGCGAGGCGAGGGAACCGCGGGGCCTCATTCCTTCTCCCGGATGAGGGTGCGCAATTGCCATCTAGGGCGAGGCGGCGCCGTTGGGCGCTGGCCGGGCGCAGAGCGATATGGTTGTCCAACGCGCCTCTTGCGCGTTTAAGATTTCTTCCCTCTAATGAGGGGCCGATTCTTAAACGTGAGATCCGCATGCCGCCGTTCCGGACTGCCGTTATCCAAAAGCTCGAAGACGCTCTCCGGAGGCTGGCAGATTTCGATCTGAATGTGGATCAGATTCTCGCCATTCGTGATACCGCACGAGCAGCATCAGACGATGCCAGCCCGCTCATGCCGCAAAATGCGCCCGGAACGCTGGCCTACATCCACGGCGTAGGTACCCTTCGCGCTCAGATTTTGGGTGGTGAGTGGGTTATTGATCGGACGCTCGGTGTTGAGGCTGTGATCAATCATCGGCTTGGTCTGCGTATCGGCTACCAGAATGTCGATCGAGCCTGCGACGCCCTATTCCCGCCAATGCCTCGTTCGGAGAAAGGCAGCGGTGCGGAGCGCCTATGCCGTTTGCCGCTTTTCGATTTCTATGGCGTCCTTCTCGAAACCGACGCGGATCGGCTGCCTAGTGATGACGTGAAAGACCCTCACAGCGATCAGATCGTCACTTACTTTGTGATGGTTGGGGAGGATGGCAGCGTGGAGCTCTCTTGCCCCGTCATCGCAAACAAGAGGTACTCCGAATTTCGGGAACGGATTTTCATTAGTGGCCCCAACGACGATTGGAAGGTGCGTATCGATCCCGAGAACGATCCCATCGATGATTTCGATGTGCCAGTCGTCTTCAAAGATCGTGCAGCGTGATGTTCTGCGCGGAGAGATTGAAGGTAGCTCGCCACCGGAGAAAGCTATCAGGGAAGGAATTGGCGGCGGTAGCGGGCGTGACCGATGTGACGGTCTCGAAGGTAGAGAACGGCCATCAGCCCGATGATGCGACCGTAGACAAACTGGCCAATGCGCTCGGTTATCCGCGAGCTTTTTTCTTAATGGACAAGCCAGAAGTGCTTGAGCCAATGGCCGTATCGTTTCGCAGCCTGAAGAAAATGAAGGCTGCGGAACGCGATGCGTCGTTGGCAGCGGGGTCGAACGGCATCGCGTTTTATCAGTGGATCGATGTTCGGTTTAGTTTGCCGGCCCCTGATTTGATCGACCTCAGTAGAGAGCAGAGCAGGCCAGAGGTCGCGGCGCGGCTGCTTCGTCAGCACTGGGGCATAGGAGATCGCCCCATTGGAAATATTTTGCGGCTATTCGAGTCGAAAGGTATTCGAGTTCTTTCTCTCTCGGAGAATACGCATAACGTTGATGCTTATTCATTTTGGAAGGCAGACCATCCCTATATTTTCTTGAACCAGAAAAAGTCGGCCGAACGTTCTAATTTCGATGCCGGCCATGAGCTAGGTCATCTCGTATTGCACTTTCATGCTCAAGCAGAGTCAATGCCAGAAGACGATGCGGAACGGCAAGCAAACCAGTTTGCCTCAGCTTTCCTTATGCCTGATGCGGATGTTAAGAGTAATTTATCTCACGTTTACAGCTCGTCGCAGGTCATTAAAGCTAAGGTACGATGGAAAGTTTCCGCCCTTGCTCTCGCTACCCGACTTCACCAGATTGGAATGATTTCTGATTGGACGCATCGATCAATTATTATTGAACTCGGGCAGAGAGGCTACAGGACGGGAGAGCCATTGGGGGTAGAGCGCGAAACCTCCACGCTGCTACCGAAGGTATTCTCTGCGCTCTGGTCAAAGGGGATAACCAGAAACGATATTGCGAACGATTTGAATTTGCCTTGGGAGGAAGTCGAGACCTTGGTCTTTGGTCTTGCCGGTCCAGTTACCTCGCGTCCCGAGCAACCCAAGCTTTCGCTTGTAGACGCGAAAGCGGGGTAGAGCGCGTTCTGCGCCTACTCCGCCGCCTCTCGTTGCACCTTGCCCTTCTTGATCGGCCGCCGCTCCAGCACCTCCTTGAGGAAGCGCGCGGTATGGCCCTTGCCGATGCGGACGATGTCCTCCGGCGTGCCTTCGGCCACCACCTGGCCGCCGCCGTCGCCGCCTTCGGGGCCCATGTCGATCACCCAGTCGGCGGTCTTCACCACCTCGAGATTGTGCTCGATCACCACCACCGAATTGCCTTGGTCGACCAGCTCGTGCAGCACCTCCATGAGCTTGGCGACGTCGTGGAAATGCAGGCCGGTCGTTGGCTCGTCGAGGATGTAGAGCGTGCGGCCGGTGGCGCGCTTCGACAGTTCCTTGGAGAGCTTGACGCGCTGCGCCTCGCCGCCCGAGAGCGTCGTCGCCTGCTGGCCGACCTTGACATAGTCGAGCCCGACGCGCGCCAGCGTCTCCATCTTGTCGCGGATCGAGGGCACCGCCTTGAACAGGCCCTTCGCCTCCTCGACCGACATGTCGAGCACGTCGGCGATCGACTTGTCGCGATACTTCACTTCGAGGGTCTCGCGGTCGTAGCGCTTGCCCTTGCAGACGTCGCAGGTGACGTAGACATCCGGCAGGAAGTGCATCTCGATCTTGATGAGGCCGTCGCCCTGGCAGGCCTCGCAGCGGCCGCCCTTGACGTTGAACGAGAAGCGCCCGGCCTGATAGCCGCGCGCCTTCGCCTCCGGCAGGCCGGCGAACCATTCGCGGATCGGCGTGAAGGCGCCGGTATAGGTCGCCGGGTTCGAGCGCGGCGTGCGGCCGATCGGCGACTGGTCGATGTCGATGACCTTGTCGAGATGCTCGATGCCCTCGATGCGGTCATGCGGGGCCGGGTGGTCGATCGAGCCGTTCAGCTTGCGCGCCACCGCCTTGTAGAGCGTGTCGATCACCAGCGTCGACTTGCCGCCGCCGGAGACGCCGGTGATGCAGGTGAACATCCCCAAGGGGATCTCGACATCGACATTGCGGAGGTTGTTGCCGCGCGCGCCGACGATCTTGAGGCTGCGGCCCTTCGTGGCCTTGCGGCGCTTGGCCGGCACCGCGACCGACATCTCGCCGGTGAGATATTTGCCGGTGAGCGAATTGGGATCGTCGAGGATGTCCTGCGGCGTGCCCTTGGCGACGATCTCGCCGCCATGGATGCCGGCGCCGGGGCCGACATCGACGACATAATCCGCCGTCAGGATCGCGTCCTCGTCATGCTCGACCACGATCACCGTGTTGCCGAGGTCCCTTAGCCGGCGCAGCGTCCCGAGCAAACGCTCGTTGTCGCGCTGGTGCAGGCCGATCGAGGGCTCGTCCAGCACATAGAGCACGCCAGTGAGCCCCGAGCCGATCTGCGATGCCAGCCGGATGCGCTGGCTCTCGCCGCCCGAGAGCGTGCCGGAGGCGCGGGCGAGCGTCAGATATTCGAGACCGACATCGAGCAGGAAGGTCAGCCGGTCGCGGATTTCCTTGAGGATGCGCGGGGCGATCTCGTTCTGCTTCTTCGAGAGCCGGGCGGGCAGGGCGGTGACCCAGTCCAGCGCGTCCTTGACCGAAAGCTTCGAGACCTCGCCGATATGGCGCATGTCGATCTTCACCGCCAGTGCCTCGGGCTTCAGGCGATAGCCGTTGCAGGCCTTGCACGGGGTCTCCGACATGAAGCGACCGATTTCCTCGCGGGCCCAGTCGCTCTCGGTCTCCTTCCAGCGCCGCTCCATATTGGTGATGACGCCCTCGAAGGGCTTCTTCACCTCATAGCTGCGCAAGCCGTCATTATAGGCCATGCGCACGGGCTCGGTGCCGGTGCCGAACAGGATCGATATCTTGGCGTTGTCGGGGAGTTCCGACCAGGGCTTGGTCATCGAGAAGCCGAAATGCTTCGCAAGCGCTTCCAGCGTCTGGCCGTAATAGGGCGAGGTCGACTTGGCCCAGGGCGCGATCGCGCCCTTCTTCAGCGTCAGCGAATGGTCCGGCACGATCATGTCCGGGTCGATGCGCATCTCGTGGCCGAGGCCGTCGCAGACCGGGCAGGCGCCGAACGGGTTGTTGAACGAGAACAGCCGGGGCTCGATCTCAGGGATCGTGAAGCCGGAGACCGGGCAGGCGAATTTCGAGGAGAAGGTGACGCGGCGGGCCTCGCCGTTCTCCTCCTTCTCATCGGCATACTCGAAGACGGCAATGCCGTCGGTCAGCTCCAGCGCCTGCTCCAGCGAGTCCGCGAGACGCGCGCCGAGATCGGGCCGGATCACGATCCGGTCCACCACCACGTCGATGTCGTGCTTGAACTTCTTGTCGAGCGCCGGGGCGTCCGGGATCTCGTAGAACTCGCCATTGACCTTGACGCGCTGGAAGCCGCGCTTCAGCCAGTCGGCCATCTCCTTCTTGAACTCGCCCTTGCGGCCGCGGACGACCGGCGCGAGCAGGTAGCCGCGCGTCTTCTCCGGCAATTCGACCATGCGGTCGACCATCTGCTGGACGGTCTGGCTCTCGATCGGCAGGCCGGTCGCGGGCGAATAGGGGATGCCGGCGCGCGCCCAGAGCAGGCGCATGTAGTCGTGGATCTCGGTGACGGTGCCGACAGTCGAGCGCGGGTTCTTCGAGGTCGTCTTCTGCTCGATCGAGATCGCCGGCGAGAGCCCGTCGATCTGGTCGACATCGGGCTTCTGCATCATCTCGAGGAACTGGCGGGCATAGGCCGAGAGCGACTCGACATAGCGGCGCTGGCCTTCCGCATAGATCGTGTCGAAGGCGAGCGAGGATTTGCCCGAGCCGGACAGGCCGGTGAACACCACGAGCTTGTCGCGCGGAATCGCGAGGTCGACATTCTTGAGATTGTGCTCGCGCGCGCCGCGCACGGTGATGGCGCGGCTGTTCGGATCGGCCGCGCGGTTGCGGTCGAACATGTCTTCCAGCGCAGCAGCCTGGGCAGCGGCGGATTCGGTCTTGCGGGCCATCGGGGCGTCCGTTGCGGTGAAGCGCTAGATGTAGGGCAAATGCCGGGCCTTTCCAGCCTCGCGGCGATCTGCCCGGCATGAATAGCACGCAGCCGTCCCGGCTGCTGCCGTCTTCCTGACAGAAGGCGTCAGGATCGGCGAGGCCTCGATATGGGGATCGTCGCGCCGATCGCAATCGACTCCGCCGCGTGGCCGAATTATCTATAAATCATGACGAAGCCTGCCGAAGACACCATCGCCGTCCGCATCGCCAAAGCCCTGGCCGAGCGGATCATCGCCGGGACGATCGAGCCCGGCTCGCGCCTCAGGCAGGATCATGTCGCCGAGGAATTCGAGACCAGCCATGTCCCGGTCCGCGAGGCCTTCCGCCGGCTGGAGGCGCAGGGGCTGGCGATCAGCGAGCCGCGCCGCGGCGTCCGTGTCGCTTCCTTCGACCTGTCGGAGGTGAAGGAGGTCGCGGCGATGCGCGCGGCGCTGGAGGTTCTGGCCCTGCGCCATGCCGCGCCGCATCTCACCGCCGCGATCCTCGACAAGGCCGAACAGGCGCGACGCGACTGCGACGCGGCGACCGATGTCCGGGCCTGGGAGGAGGCGAATCGTCGCTTTCACCGCATCCTGGTCGCGCCTTGCGGGATGAAGCGCCTGCTCGCGACGATCGACGATCTCCATGCCGCGAGCGCGCGCTTCCTGTTCTCGGCCTGGCGCTCGGAATGGGAGGCCCGCACCGACCATGACCACCGCGCGATCCTGAGCGCCTTGCGCGGCGGCGACCTGGAAGCCGCGATCGCGACGCTGGCGCGGCATGCCCAATGGATCGGCGAGCGCCCGGTCCGCACCGCTTCCGGCGCGACGCGCGGGGCCTTCGCCATCGTCGGGTGAGGGGGCAGGGGCGTGCTCGACCTTTGTCATTCCGGGGCGCGCCACGGGCTCGAACCCGGAACCCACGACCGGGTGAAACCTCGGGGACTTCGGTTGTATGCCGCTCACCCAGTCGTGGGTTCCGGGTTCTTCGCGATGCGAAGCCCCGGAATGACAAGGGGGGCGCAGAAACGATGCTGCCGTCGCCCGCTCGGCTGAGCGGATTTCGTCCCCTGCCAACGGGCATCGCAACGAAGGGCGCGCTTGCCTTTTCCGTCGAGATATGGACTCCCTCATAGATCAAAGATCAAAATTATAGATAATTTTGATCGCGACCCAGGAGTGACCATGACCGATCTTGCCCTCAGCCGCCCGTTCAGCCCGCTGCGGCTGGAAAGCCGCTCGCTTGCCTGGCAGGCCGGCGCCGTGATCGTCGGCAGCCTGCTGCTGGCGCTGTCCTCGCAGATCAAGGTGCCGATGTATCCGGTGCCGATGACCATGCAGACCTTCGCTGTCACGCTGGTCGGCGCGCTCTATGGCTGGCGCCTTGGCGCGGTCACCGTCATCGCCTGGCTGGCGCAGGGCGCCATGGGCCTGCCCGTCTTTGCCGGCGCCGTGGGTGGCGCGGCCTATTTCGCCGGCCCGACCGGCGGTTACCTGCTGGCCTTCCCCTTCGCCGCGGCGCTGACCGGTTGGCTGGCGCAGCAGGGCTGGAACGGCAGCCGTGTTGGCCTCGCCTTCGCTTCGATGCTCGCCGGCAACGTGCTCTGCCTGGTGATCGGCGTTGCCTGGCTCGCTGTCCTGATCGGCCTGTCCAAGGCGATCATGCTGGGCGCCGTGCCTTTCATCCTCGGCGCCGTCCTGAAGTCGGCGCTCGCCGCCGCAACCCTCAAGGCCTTCGCGCCGCGCGGCTGAGACGGTCGAACGATCTGACGACAATGAACCGGCGGGGCTTCGGCCTGCCGGTTTTTTGTTGGACTTTTGGGGAAAGGGCTGACCGCGACCGGTTGTCGGCATCTAGCGCAGGGCGTTTCCGAACGAGTCCGTCTGGCGAGCCGGGGCGCCGATGCCGGGCTGCATATAGGCCGGCCCGTCGGCTCTTGCGCGGGGAACACTGTCCTGCGTGACGCAGCCGACGGGCCCGAGCAGGATGAAGGCCAGGGCGACATAGCGTTTCAGCATGACGAGCTCCATCGCTGCATTCCGGAAGCTGAGCCGGGCTTCTTCGAGCGGCTCCGCTGTCCGCCCGATCCTTGCATGATCTCGAGGCCAGAAAACAGCCCCTTTGACAACCTGCGGCATGGGGCTGGCATTCAGGGAGCGCCGATTCCAATCGCGGACGAAATGGCGAGATCCGCAAACGGCCCCAAGGTCCGGCTTGGGTCGGGAGCGGACGCTAAGCGGTATCATGTTACCCTAGAGCGCGCTAATCCCAATAATCCCAAATATTTCTTGCTATTCGCCTAATTGAAGCGCCTACTAGGAACAGTGCTGCCTTTGCGCACCGCCCTCCCGCCCGAGCATTTCGGCCGGCAATCGTAATCGAGAGCATCATGCAATCCGGCCACGGCAGGTTGATCCTGCGCGACGGTACGGACCTTCTTGTTGGTTATTTCCTTCTGCATTCCCACGCGGCTGGCGGCTGCCGCGGCATTCTTATTGGCAACATCCGGTCAATCGATCGGAGTTCTTTCCTCAAGCCAATTAAGATCGCCTTAGACGAGGGAAATGCCTTCGTTGCGCATGTCATCAGCCACTCCGAGCGTCATATCCGATTTGCAACGGACCTCGGCCAACTCATCTCTCGGGCCGAGGGGCGCTTTGGCCGCCGTTCAAGTCGACCACTGGCCATCGATGCTTAGGGCTCGGCTCACGACAGCCTTAGCCGTCCCCCGCCAGACGAAGCCGTGGACGGCCCCAGCCGGAGAAACTCGCCATGTTCAATGGAATTGGTTCAGTCACTTTGCGAAGTGGTCGGACGCTGCCCGTCACATACCAGTTTGGCGTTCATCAAGAGCATCATTGGGTCGGGTATCTGATTGTCGAAACGGAGCACACCGATCCCAGTGAATTTTCTTACAAAGTTCTGCTCCATTGCGAGAGCGGTGCAGCGGTCGAGCTCGCAGTGACCAACTGGACTGACCGGTACATGGAGGTGGTCGGGCGCCCGTTACCGCGGTTGGACAGGGTTGCTTGAAAGCGCCCTGTGCCCGAACGAACCCTTACTGCACTCACCTTCACAGAGGGAACGCACCCGTGAATTCAGATGGACGATAACGGAACGAAGCGGTCTCCGCTTTGCGGGAGCTTTTACCAAGCCGGCGTCACGGTGCAGGTGGAGATTTATCAGTTGGCCTGGTCTGAAGGATGGACTCTTGAGCTTGTCCACACCGACGGCGGCTGCACGATCTGGCTAACTGAATTTGCAACGGATGAGGCGGCGATGGCCGAGCTCACCGCTCAAATCGCAAAGACCGGCTTACCAAATTTGATAGCGGGAACGCCGTTCCACTTTCCGACAATCCATTGACGGGCTGAGTTCCCTGCATCTGCCTTTTCCAAAGGACGTTCAGCTCGCTCTCGGCTCCAGAGGGCTTTCAAATGGAGGGAAGAGACATGTCGCATCTTTTCAAGGTCGGGGACCGCGTCAGCTTAGCGTTTGGCTTTCATGACCAAAATGCCGCGGGCACCTACGCCATCACCCGTCTCCTACCCACGCGTATGAATGGCGAGCCCCAGTATCGCATCAAGGGGAGCGACGACCGCGAACGCGTCATTGGCGAAGGACAGGTCATTGTGCCGGGAAAAGCCGGTTCATTTTGGCGGCGAAACAACGCCCATAATCCTATCACCGATGCCTTGAACCATATCGCGAGCAAGAAGCGGAACATCACTTAGTGACGCGCTGCGGTTCTCAGGTGGCTGAGAAAGCTGTCGGGCTCCGAACACCGACATCTTGCCTCGTAAGGCTCATTCGGCGAGGCATTCTCGGTTTTTATAACGCCCGCAATGGGTCGAAAACGGATGTTCACTCCCAACACCTCAGTCGCGCGGCGGAACGGTGTCGTATTGCGGCAGGCCGTCTGCGATCTCGTAGTAGTCACCCTTGTCGGCGACGTAGATGTGCAGATTTGCGGCGGTCTCTGTCGGCCCGTCGAAAGCTCCCATCGCCACGGCGATCCAGCTCCGATCCGGCCGATCCCAGAAGAGAGACGATCCGCATGCCGAGCAGAAGCCGCGCCGGACGTTCTCCGACGATTGGAACCATGTCAGCTTCTCCTCGCCGACAATCGTCAGGGCCGTCCTGGGCACATCCGTGGACGCGAAGTAGTGACCCGAATGCTTGCGGCACATGCGGCAATGGCAGAAATTGGGATTTGGCAGGCTGTCAGCCACCGTCAGGGGGACCGCACCGCAAAGGCATGAGCCGCTGTGCATCCTTGTTCCACTCCCGCAGGCGTCTGGTCGGGAAGCATGGCATCGGGGTTGCGACATCAGCAAGAGCGTCCGCCATGGCTCGACCGCGGACATCCCGCTTGACGACAAACATGGGGCGCGACACTGTCCGCAGGCATGCTTGGGAACCACAACCTTTGTGATCGACGTCGACGCCGCTGCACCCGTGCCGCGGCTCTTCGGGCTGTGCGTCGATCTATGTCCCTCCGCGTGGTGACGGCCTCTCCCTAGGCCTCACGCCCCGAAGCGACCTCAGGTCCGCGTTCCCGAACCTCCGCAGCCCTCGGCTCCGGGGGTTTTCTTTTGCCCGAACCTGGAAGGACATCATCATGAGCATCCGCGTCGGCATCGTCGGGATCAGCGGTTTTGGTGGCGGCGAAGCGCTGCGCCTGATCGCGAGCCACCCGTCTTTCGAGCTGGTCTACGCGGCCGGCGAGAGCAGCGCCGGCAGCCGATTGGTCGATCGTTTCCCCGGCGTGCCGGCCAGGCTGGCCGAGCTGGTGATCGAGAAATGGGACCCGGCGACTTTGCCTGAGCTCGACGTGCTGTTCGCGTCGCTTCCCACCGGAGCTTCGGCGGAGGCGCTGGCGCGTGTCCCCGGGAGCGTGAAGATCGTCGATATCGGCGGCGACCATCGCTATGTCGAGGGTTGGGCCTACGGCCTCGCCGACATCTGGCCCGCCCGGATCGAGGGGCAGACCCGCGTTGCCAACCCCGGCTGCTTCCCTGCCGCGACGCTGACCGCATTGGCGCCGCTGCTCGCCGACAAGCTGATCGAGCCCGGCAACATCGTGATCGACGTCAAGACGGGCATCTCCGGCGCCGGTCGGGGCGGCGACAGCAAATTCGGCTACGCCGAGAGCAACGAGAACCTGATCCCCTACGGTCTCCTCAGGCACACCCACATGCCCGAGATTGCCAGGACCATCGAGCGGTTGAGCGGCGGCAGTGCGGCCGGGCTGGTGTTCACGCCGCATCTCGTGCCGATGACCCGCGGCATCCTCGCCACCATCTACTGTCGCGGCAGCGCCAGCACCGAGCAGTGCCTCGAAGCCGCCCGGCGCTTCTACGCCGGCCGGGCGTTCGTCCGCGTCACCGACAAGCCGCCGCAGACTAAATGGGCGACGGGCTCGAACCTCGCATTCGTCAGCTATGCCGCCGATCCGGAGCGCAATCTGGTGATCGCGATGGGCGTGGTCGACAATCTCGGCAAGGGAGCGGCCGGCCAGGCGGTGCAGAATGCGAACCTGATCTGCGGCTTGCCGGAAACCGCGGGGCTGGACGGCGCACCGATCTGGCCCTGACGAAGGCGAGCCTACAGCAGAAAGTGCACGCCAAATCCGAGGATGACGAAGCCGGTCCCGACGAGGAGCGCGACGAACTGGGGTTGCAGGCGCGTCCGCTGCTCCGCGAACAGGCCCGCTTTCTCGGCCCTCGACATGCGGTCGCGGGCCTTGAACTGCTCGGCGATGACAGAGGGATCGACGCCGCTCGGACCATCCTTTTCCAGGTCCATGCGGATGACGATGAAGACGATGACGAGGCCGAGGACGCCGAGGCCGAAATAGCCCACGAGGCGGATGACCCCGTAGAACACCCCGATGCCGCCGGCAGCGAGGAACGGGAACGCGATGTAATCCCATTTTGTGAACCGCATGAGGCATCCTGCGGCGCGCGCGGGCGTCTGTCCAGCGACCGGCCGGCGCGTCGGGCTCGGCGCTACGCCTCCAGCGCTGCGATCATCTCCACCCGCGTCGCATGCCGGCCGCCTTCGAACGTCGCGCCGAGGAAGGCGTCCACGATCTCCAGCGCCAGCCCCTCGCCGACCACGCGGGCGCCGAGCGAGAGCATGTTGGCGTCGTTATGTTGGCGGATCATGCGGGCCGAGAAGGTGTCGGAGCAGACACCGCAGCGGATGCCCCTGACCTTGTTCGCGGCGATCATGATGCCCTGGCCGGTGCCGCACAGGATGATGCCGAGCCGGCAATCGCCGGAGGCGACGAGCCTTGCCGCTGCTTCGCCATGTTTCGGATAGGGCGTGCTCTCCGCCGTCACCGGGCCGATATCGACCACGACCCAGCCCTGCGCCGCGACATGCTTCGCGATGGCCTGCCGGAGCGGGATGGCGGCGTGATCGCTGGAGAGGACGACGCGGTTATCGGCGGGCACGGCGAGATCCTTCCAGGTACCGGCGATCGGGAGCTTGGTCGCGTTGGATCAGGCATGCATGATCCCGTCAATCCGGCGATGCCGGTCTGCCGCGCGGGCGGGCAGGGCGATAACCGGAAAGAAGCGCAGTGCCGATGAAAGCGAGGCCGTCGTGAACACGATCCGCATCATGGGGTTGGCGGCCGCGCTGGCCTTGTCCTGCGCCGCCCAGGCCGCGCCGGGCGTCGAGGTCGGCTTTTCGCCGGAAGGCTCGGCGCGGGCGCTGGTGCTGAAGGTCATCGGCGAGGCCCGGCGCAGCATCCAGGTCCTCGCCTATGCCTTCCAGGCGCCGGACATCACGGAGGCGCTGGTCGCGGCGCAGAAGCGCGGGGTCGAGGTCCGCGTGGTCGTCGACAAGGAGCGCAACACGGGCAAGGCCAGCAAGGCCGCCATGGATTTCGTGGCGCGCAACGGCGTGGCGCTGCGTACGAACGAGCGCTTCCACCTCCACCACGACAAGACCGTCATCGTCGACGGCAGCACGGTCCAGACCGGGTCGTTTAACTACGCCCCGTCGGCGGAAATGAAGAATTCGGAGAACGTCGTCGTCATCCGCGAGATGCCGGAGGTCGCGGTGCGGTACCTCGCGCATTGGCAGTCGCGATGGGAGGGCGGCGTGCCTTATCGCGCCCCGTGATGCCGGCCGGGTTCGGCGCTTCTCCGTTCGGTCCTGACGGGCGCTGACAGGGTCGTGCATCGCCTCGCCGACCGGTTTGCGCGATGTTGGATCGAGAGAGGCCGGGGCGGACGGATCAATTTGCCCGGTCCGGCGTTTCAGCGCGAGCCGCGTGCGCGACCGGCCGGGCGGCGCCAGCCATGAACGATTGGGGGAGCGACAATGATGAAAGCCCTTCTTGGAGCAGCAACCCTTGCGCTCGGCCTCGGCCTTGGCGCGCCCTCCATCGCCTGCGAGCTTGATCGCCCGCTGAAAATGGCCGGGCTCGACTATGATTCCGCCGCCTTCCACACCGCCGTAGCCAGCGCGATCGCCGAGCGCGGCTTCGGCTGCAAGGTCGAGCGCGTTCCGGGCGTGATCGCGCCGCTGGTCAATGGCATGGCGCGCGGCGATGTCGATATCGTCATGGAAATCTGGATGGCCAACCCGGTCGATGCCTGGGTGAAGGCGGCCGAGGCCGGCAAGGTCGAGCCGCTCGGCACCACCTTCCCGGATGCGAGCGAGGGCTGGTTCGTGCCGCGCTATCTCGTCTCGGGCGCAGACGCCAAGGCGCCGGAACTCAAGACCGTGCAGGACCTCAAGCGCTACAAGGTGCTGTTCACCGACCCCGAGGAGCCGGGGAAGGGGCGCTTCTACAATTGCGTCGCCGGCTGGGTCTGCGAGGGCGTCAACACCAAGAAGCTCGCGGTCTACGGGCTCGCCGACGACTTCACCAATACGCGCGGCGGCTCGGGCGAGGCGCTGGTCGCCGCCATCGAGTCCGCGCTCAAGCGCAAGCGTCCGGTCGTGTTCTATTACTGGGGGCCGAGCTGGCTGCTCGGCGCCTATGATCTCGTCAAGCTGGAGGAAGCGCCCTTCGACGCTACGATCTGGGCCGAGCTCAAGGCGAGCGATAACCCCAAGCGCGCCACTGCCTATCCGATGAGCAAGGTCGTGATCGGCGCCAATGTCGATCTGGCCAAGAAGGCACCGCAGCTCGCGAGTTTCTTCAAGAGCTACGGCACGACCAGTGACGTGACCTCGAAGATGCTGGCCGAGGCGCGCGAGAAGGGCGTCACGCCGGAGCAGCAGGCCCTCGTCTTCCTGAAGACGCAGGGCGAAATCTGGAAGAAATGGCTGCCGGCCGAAGTCGCCGGCAAGGTCGCTGCCAGCCTGTGACGACCGCGTTGGTGCCGGAATTCGGCAAGGCGCTACAGGGCGCCGTCAATCGCGCTGTCGATGCGCTCGTCACCGGCTACGGCGACAGGCTCGATGGATTCAGTGCGGTGCTGACGGCGCCGGTGCGGCTGGCCGAGACGTTGCTTCAGCATGTGCCGGTGCCTGCCTTCGTTCTGGCGGTCGCGGCCGGCGCCTGGCTTGCGACGCGACGGCTCGGATTTGCGTTGGCGATGGCGGCCCTGCCGCTGGCTTTGGCGGGCTTGGGCGTCTGGGGCGAGGCGATGCAGTCGCTCGCGCTGGTGACTGTCGCCGTGGTGTTCGTCGTGCTGCTGGGGCTGCCGCTCGGCGTCGCGGCGGCGCGGCTGCCGCGGCTGGGAAGGGCGCTCGCGCCGCTCTACGACCTGATGCAGACCATCCCGAGCTTCGTCTACTTGATCCCGGTCGCGATGTTGCTCGGGCTAGGCCGGGCACCGGCGCTGGTCGCGACGCTGGTCTACGCGCTGCCGCCCTTCGCGCGCTTGACCGAACTTGGCCTGCGCGGCGTCGATGCCGGGCTGGTCGAGGCCTCGCGGGCTCTGGGCCTGCGGCCACGGCAGGCCTTCTGGCTGATCGAATTGCCGCTGGCGCGGCCGACGATCCTGCAGGGGCTGAACCAGGCGATCATGATGGCGCTCGCCATGGTCGTCGTGGCGTCGATGATCGGCGCCAAGGGGCTCGGCGAGGTCGTGCTGCTCGGGCTGCAACGGGCCGATCCCGGCCTCGGCTTTGTCGGCGGGCTCGGCATCGTCCTGCTCGCGGTTCTGCTCGACCGGATGGCGCAGGCGATCCTCGGAGCTCGGCAGCCGCCGCGGTGACTATCGGCGAATCAGCGGGGGAAAACCGGGGCCAAGGCACTTGAACAAAACAGGAACATCATTGATAATGCCTCAATCGGCCGATAGGGTTCGGCTCCGGTCACGAGGCCGGTTTGTGTGAAGTGCGCAGGAAACGGAGCCTGTCATGGCTGGTAGCGTCAACAAGGTCATTCTGGTCGGCAATCTCGGGCGCGACCCCGAAGTGCGCCGCCTCGGCAGCGGCGAGCCTGTCGTCAATCTGCGTATCGCCACCTCCGAGACCTGGCGCGACAAGCAGAGCGGCGAGCGCAAGGAGCGCACCGAGTGGCATTCGGTCGTGATCTTCAACGAGAACCTGGCGAAGGTGGCCGAGCAGTACCTGAAGAAGGGCTCCAAGGTTTACATCGAAGGCCAGCTTCAGACCCGGAAATGGCAGGACCAGTCCGGCGTCGAGAAATACACGACCGAGATCGTGCTGCAGCGCTTCCGCGGCGAGCTCACCATCCTCGACAGCCGCCAGGGCGGCTCGGACGAGTATGGCGAGGGCGGCGGCAGCAGCGGCGGCTACATGGACGACCGCTCGGGCGGCGGTGGCTCCTTCGGCCGGTCCAGCGCGATGGGCGGCGGCGGTTCGCGCCAGCCGGCCATGTCGTCGGGCGGTGGTGGCGGTGGCGGCGGACGCTCGTCCTCCAGCCATCTCGACGACGATATCCCGTTCTAGATATGGATAACCGGGAAGTGTAATCATAATCCCGGTAAGCCACTGATAG